>NZ_JBIRFA010000061.1:0-31527 GCF_044327205.1 Kitasatospora sp. NPDC018058
GACCCGCACCCTCTACGACGAGGCCACCGCCTGGTCACACCACGCAACCCTCCCAGCCACAGCTTGACACCGCTACGGCATGGGATGTCTGACAACAGCCGACCACAGGCCGACCACAGGCCAAAGCCACCCGGACATCGCCGCCCGGCCGTCGCGCTTGGGGCTCAGCGCGGACAGCTTCGCCCCGGCCGGGAGCAGGCCGACGGCTTGGCTATCCGGCAGTCGACGGTAGGGCGGTCCACTCCCGTCGAGCGTAGTGTCACGAAAGCGGACAGGGATGAGAGCCACTGAGACGCCCACTCAGACCGTGCTGAACGGTACGGGCCAGCGGCGCATATGTGTGGGCAGGGTCAGGAGCAGATCGCCAAGGCTGTACATCAGGTTCTCCGCGGTGAGCAGGCCGACCGCCTGGCGCTGCGTCGCGGTGAGGGGGTCGGCGGGCAGCGGCGTGCATCCGGCCAGGAAGGTGGCGATCAGGTCCGGGTGGTCGAGCATCAGGTGGACTCCATGCTCCGCCCGGGCATCCTTGACCGTGATGAAGCCCGGCCCCCGCCTGAAGTAGCACAGCCCGTACCGAAACGCCTTGTGCCAGGCTCGCCGACGATCGATGGGGAGCCCGTCGATCCTGCTCGGCGGCCAGAGATGGTGCAGCGGTGCGGTGTCGAGCTCGCCGCCGGCGGTGGCCGTCCAACGAACCGCCACGCCTTCCTCCAGGCAGACCCGCAGGAACGCGAGGAACGTCAGCGTGGCAAGCGGGTTCCCGCCCAGGTCGACCTCGTCGTGCACGACGATGATGCCGCGCTCGACCGAGGCGCCGTAGCCGGGGTCGTGCCTGCGGAACAGGTCGGCCGCCCGATCGCCGAACACTGCGGTCACTCGGCTCCCTCCGGGAACGGGACCGGGATCTCACCGACCACCGCGAGAGGCGTCAGGCTCATCCGCGTCGGGGAGACGCGCGCCGGGAGGTCGCGCACCGCCAGTGCCACGACATGCTCCCCGTCGCAGTAGACGAGTCCGCGCTCCCGCAGGCCCGCCAGCGCCGCAGCCACCTCGTCCTCCGACGCCTGCCGGCCCTGTTCGGCGAGCGCCCGGAGGACGGACGGCGCGGTGCGGACCCGCTCGGTGAGCCGGTACACGGCAGCGTCCAGACCGCGCAGCAGGTGGTCGCGCGACGGCCAGCCGTGCCTGCGGTCGGCGATCCGCACCTCGTCGTCGACGTCGGCCACCATCACCAGGGACGAGGTGGTGTGCGCGGCCTGCCATGCCTCGACCGCGCGGTGGAGCCGAGCCTCGATCTCGCCGCGGATGCCCTGCGGCGGTGTGTCGAAGAGGTAGACCAGATCCGCCAGTTCCTCGGGCGGCAGGTCGTAGATGTGGTCGTAGACGCGGGACGGAGCCCGCTCGGCGAACCCGAGCTCCGGGCGTTCGAAGTTCGGGCTGAACCGTTCCAGCGCTATGCGTATGGTGGCGCCCGGCGGCTGCAGGTGCACCAGTGCGGGCATCTGGTCGATCACGGTCCCGTAGTCCGCGTCGCGTTCCCCGGGGAAGCCGTAGAGGTAGTTCCAACTCACCGTCAGGCCACGGTCATGGCAGTCTCGCAGCAGGCTCACGTTTCGGGCGCCGCCGACGCCCTTGTCCATGAGGTCGAGCACCCGGGCGTTGAGGCTCTCGATGCCGGGCTGGATGTGCACCACGCCAGCCGCCGCGAGCAGATCGAGCTGGTCGGGACGGAGGTTGGACTTCACCTCGTAGTGCACGCGCAAGTCCCAACCACTGGCTGCCATCCGCGGTAACAGGTCGCGGAAGTAGCCCATGTCCAGGATGTTGTCCACCATCACCAGGTCCAGGATGCGGTGGCGCTCGATCAGGCCGGACACCTCCTGCCACACGGCGTCGGCGTCCTTGCTGCGGAAGGCGATGGCTGAGCCGTTGAGCCCGCAGAAGGTGCACTGGTGCTTCTCACCCCACCAGCAGCCGCGGGCGCCCTCGACGGCGAGCTTGGGCTCCACGAAGGTACGCGTCGGCGACGCCTGCAGGGCGCGCTGCCAGTCGGTGTAGTCGGGGGTGGGGATCAGGCCGGGCGGGACCTGTGCGGCACTCTCGGGGTTCGCCACCGGCCGGTCGCCGTCCCACCAGCACAACCCCGGCACGTCCAGTGGCGGTGTGTCCGCCGCGATGTGGTCCAGCAGCGCGGGGAAGGCGAGTTCGCCCTCGCCTCGGACGGCGAAGTCGACGAAGTGGTGGTTGCGGTGCAGTGACGCGCCCATCGGTCCGTCGCAGTTCGCCCCGCCCATGACGGTCCTCACTGCGGGCCGCCGCTGTTTGAGCAGCCGGGCGACCGCGAAGCTCGGCACGTTCTGCATGAACGTGGTGGTGAATCCCACGACGTCCGGGTCCTCACTCAGGAGCTCGTCGACGACTCGCTCGACGAAGGGGCGCGCGTATGGACGCATCCGGCGCACTACCTCGATGTCGACGTCATTGGCCTTCGCGTAGCGGATGAGCTCGAACTCGCGCCAGGAGTCGTCGTCGTAGAGCACACCGGCGAACACCCAGTCCCCCAGCCCGTGGTGCAGGCCGGTCTCCGCGACGTGCGTGTAGTCGTGCGGGGTGAGATCCCCACCGCTCTCGGCGAGCAGGAACCCGGCCCAGTCCATCGCCGCGTGCACCTCGGAGACCTCGGCTTCCGGTCGGGTCTGTGCCACGCGGCGGCGCAGAATGCCGATCGCCAATGAGGGCAGCTCCAGCAGCTGCCACGGCATCGACACCAGACTCAGCCTCAAATCTGCTCCCGCGTCGGGCCGGGACCCCGGAATGGGGCCCCGACCGTCGATAGGTCTGTCTCGGCTTCGGCTCAGCTGTCCCGCTCGGCGGGCGAGTCAACCCGGGACGGCGGAGCATCGATCCGGTACGCCGGCGGAGCGTCGATCCGATAGGCCGGCGGAGCGTCGATCCGCGGAGTCGAGTTCGAAGCCCCGCTGCTCATCACGGTCTTGGTGATCTGCATCGTGGTCACCTCCTCTCCTACAGGCGATGGCGCGCGGTGGCCCGGACATTCACATGCTTCCGGGCTTGCTTGTCAGGTCACTGTAATCGGCGAACGGCTACTGATGAATAGTTCCGACAATGCCCCCTGAGGCGACCTCTGAGAGATCCGTACAACGCGGCAGGGCCCCGCTGCTCCGGGGCACTCTCCGCTCGCCAGAGCGGCGGCGCTGACGTCCTCGCTCTCACCCACAACGGCACCAACCGGCAGATCCGGGCTGCCGCCTGACGGCGACAGACTGACGTTGGTTCTGACGCCGGACCAGGTCCCTCCGGTCAGAGTCGATCAAGAATCCGGGTATGTTCGCACCTTTGTCATTCCTCACAGGGGGAACTCATGACGGCATCCCGTCACCTATTCACACCCGGCCGGGCCGCCCCGGCCGGCCGGTCCCTCAGCATCCTGCTGCTCCTGGTGCTGGCGTTGCCGGTGTCGCAGCTCGGACAGGGCGGCTCGGCGGCGCGCGCCGCCGACCTGCCCGTCACGACGGTGCCCGGACCGTCAGGCCTGGACGTACAGCTGAAGGTCATCAGCTACAACGTCTGCGACGGCTACGACGGGCCGAGCGGCTGCCAGTACCCGGGCACCCCGTCGAGTTGGGGCGACGCGGTCGTCCAGGCAGCGTGTTCCTCTACCCCGGCTCGATCGAGACGAAGAGCGACGGCACCAAGGTCTACCACCTCGGTGCCAGCCAGCCGTTGCTTCCCGCCGGCTCCTGGTCGGATGTCCTGGACGTGACCGCCGGTCACTTCACCGCCGACAAGGCCGACGGCGTAGTGATCCGCCGGGCGGACGGCCGCGCCACCGTGCTGCGCAGCACCGGTAGCGGGCTCACCCCGGTCACCCCCGACCTGAGGCCGGCCGGGGCGTCTGGCTGGACCGACGCCGTGGACGTCACCGCCGGCAACTTCACCGGCCACCCCGACGGCACGGCCGACCTGCTGGTGCGCTGGACGGCCGGCAGCGCCTCCGTCTACCCCGGCAAGGGTGACGGCACTTTCGGCGCTTCCGTCCCGGTCACCGCTCCCTCCCAGTGGGTGCACAACCCGGAGACCTGGCTGCCGTGGAAGCCGGTCTACGACATAACGGCCGGGGACTTCAACGGTGACAAGGTCGCGGACATCGTCGCTCGCTGGTCCAGCGGCACCATGATGCTTTTCCAGGGCGACGGACGCGGCGGCTTCCTCGGCGGAAAGCTGATCGGGTCGCCGGGTGCTTGGCGCGACGCGGCGAGCGTCACCGGCGGCGACTTCAACGGCGACGGCAGGCGGGACCTGCTGGTGCGTTGGAACGCCGGCAGCGCGTTCCTCTATCCCGGCAACGGTGCCGGCACCTTCGGCGGCTCCGTCCCGGTGGAGCCCGCCGGCACCTGGAGCGGCGCGATGGACGTCACCGCGGCCGACCTCGACAACGACGGGATCGACGACGTGGTCGTGCGCTGGCCCGACCACAGGATCGAGCGCTGGATCGGTTCACCGACCGGCTTCGGTCCGGCGTTCGAACTCGTGCCGGGCATCGCCGGGGCCACCGATCCCGGGTCCGTGATGACCGCCGCCGACTTCACCGGGGACGGCAACGCGGACCTGCTGATCCGCGAGTGCGACGGCTCCGCGCACGTGTACGCGGGCGACGGCCAGGGCGGCATCGGCGCGACCTCGATCCCCTGGAAGGCCGCCCCGCAGTGGTCCGACCTGGTCGACCAGGCCAGGGGCTCCTTCCTGAGCGGCGGCGGGACGCAGACGGTGTACCGCTACGACGACGGCTCGATGGTCCTCGACAACCCGGCCGTCACGTTCACGCCGGGCAGGGAACAGGCGATCACGGTCCGCTCCGGTGACGGCAGCGGCCGGGTGGACCACTTCCTGTACGCCGTGGACGCGCCGGTGACCGCCACCGGCACCGCCCGCGTCGACGCGGTCCGCAACACCGCCGGCATCCCGATCACCCCCACCAGCGCGGGGAGCCATGTTCTCTCCGTCGTCGCGGTCGACCCGGCGGGCCACCAGTCGACGGCGACGCAGTACACCTTCACGGTCTCCGGCTCATAGGCCGCACCCGGAGAGAACGGCACAGCCGGGACGCCGCGTGCATGATGGTTGATCCAACAGCTCGTGGAACGGGAACGGGAACGGGAACGGGATGAGGGCGAGGGCCGTCCGGCCGAGACCGGATGGCCCTCGCCCGCTGACGAGTTCATCCCCCCTGCGGCTGCCTGCCGGAGGCGGCTCAGCGGACGTCGATGGTGAACTGGCGCTTGGTCTGCTCCGGTCCGCCGGAGAACGTTCCACCCAGCTCGTCGCGGTAGGCGACGTGCACGGTGACGGTGGTGCGGCCGGGGCTCTGGGCGCGGAAGGTGAAGTAGTAGTGGCCGCCCGTGCCGAGGTCTCCGGTCCCGCCGAAGCCGGGCAGGTCCTTGATGCCGAAGTCGTCGACGTACTCGTCGCCGGTGGCCCGCACGACGGCCGGGTCGGGGACGGGGGTGGCCATGGTCCAGTTGTCGCCGGCCTCCCGGTAGGCGAACACCTCGATCGAGAACAACTCGCCGGGTTTGACGGTGAGTTGTCCCGATGTCTGAGTGAACACCGTGCCGTGGTCGAGTTCGCCGGTGGTCATCTCGTGGACGCCCACCGCGCCCACAGTGGCCGCGACGACCGGCACCGCGGCCACCGTCAGCAGGACTCGGCGCCACCGCCGCTTCATGGGTTCTCCTCTCGATGGGTGACGCGCGGCGCCGGCACGGCGGCGACCGCGTCGAAACGACGGGCGACCGGCTGTTGAAGAGGTCGCGCCGAGCGGCGGCGTGCCGGTCTCCGGCCTCGCGGCGGCACGTACGGTGCATCGTCCTCGCTGCGGTCAGGCGTGGGAAGAGCTCGTCGGGGAGGGCGTGCCCGTCGCCGGGGCGGGGCCGGGGGTGGTGAGTGCCAGGGCGCGGGCGACGTGGGCGGTGGATGAGGTGGTTTCGAGTGGGGTGTAGCCGTCGCGCAGTGAGGCGTCCTGGTCCTTCAGGCCGTTTCCGGTGAGGGTGATGACGACCGTCTGGCCCGGGGCGAGGTGGCCGCGGCTGTGCTGGTCGAGGAGCCCGGCGACGCCGGCCGCGGAGGCCGGTTCGACGAAGACGCCGTCGTGGCGGGCCAGGAGTCGGTAGGCGGCGAAGATCTGCTCGTCGGTGACGGCGGCGATCAGGCCGTCGGACTGGTCTCGGGCGTCGACGGCCCCCTGCCAGGTGGCCGGGTTGCCGACGCGGATCGCGCTTGCGGCGGTCTGCGGGTCGGCGACGGGGGCGCCGTGGACCAGCGGTGCTGCTCCGGCGGCCTGGAAGCCCCACATGCGCGGGAGCCGGTCGGCGTGTCCCTCGGCGTGGTAGGTGCGGTATCCGCGCCAGGTGGCGGTGATGTTGCCGCCGTTGCCGACCGGCAGACAGTGGATGTCGGGGGCGGTGCCGAGCGCGTCGACGGTCTCGTAGGCGACGGTCTGCTGGCCGGACAGGCGCAGCTCGTTGCCGACGCTGTTGACGAGGGCCACCGGGTGGTGGGCGGCGAGGTCGCGGGCGATGCGCAGGCAATCGTCGAAGGTGCCGGCCACTTCGACGATGCGTGCGCCGTAGCGGACCGCCTGGCCGAGCTTGCCGAGGGCGACGCGTCCCGCGGGGACCAGGACGGCCGAGGCGATCGCGGCCCGCGCCGCGTAGGCGGCGGCCGAGGCACTGGTGTTGCCGGTGGAGGCGCAGACAACGAGTCCGGCGCCGGCCTCCGCGGCCTTGCTGATCGCCACCGTCATCCCGCGGTCCTTGAAGGAGCCGGTGGGGTTGGCCCCCTCGACCTTGAGCCGGACGTCGCAGCCGGTGAGATCCGACAGGTGCCGGGAGCGCAGCAGCGGGGTGTTGCCCTCGTTGAGGGAGATGGACGGGGTGCGGTCGGTGACCGGCAGCCAACGCCGGTAGCGGCTGTCGATGAGCCCTTGCCAGGTTTCCATGACCGAGAACGTAACATTTGTTTCATCAAACCTGTCAATCATCTTTTGATGTAACATCTGGGTCATGGAATCCGTGGTGTCCCGACTCGAAGCCGCCTACCCCAGGCTGCCGCGGGGCGAGCGCGCGGTCGCCCGGGTCATCCTGGACGACTATCCGTTCGCCGCGCTGGAATCCCTGCGCACGCTCGCCGACCGCGCCCAGGTGAGCCCGCCGACCGCCTCCCGCTTGGTCGACCGGCTCGGCTTCGACTCGTTCACCGACTTCCAGGCCGGCGTCCGAGCCGATGCCCAGGACCGGTCGAGGCTGCGGGCGTTCGCCGCTCAGACCCCCGACCCCGGCAGCGCCGCACGCGAACTGCAGGACGGCCTGTCCAGCGCGCTGGCGGCCGTGAACACCCCTCTGCTGGACTCGGCGGCCGACACCCTCGCAGCGGCCCGCTCGGTCTGGGCGCTGGGCGGCCCGCTCAGCGAACTGGCCGCCGATTACCTGGTCCGCCAGCTGGGCGCGCTGCGCCCAGAGGTGCGACTGGTCCCCGGGCCCGCACACGAACAAGCCCGATCCCTTCTCGACATCACACCCCACGACCTCGTCGTCGCCTACGACTTCAGGCGCTACTCGCCCCCCACCTCCGCCTACGTCCGCGCGGCCCGCGAACGCGGCGCGCGCCTGCTGCTCGTCACCGACGCCTGGAAATCACCCCTGGCCGACCACGCCCAGATCCTCATCCCCCTGCCCCACGAAGCCGCAGGACCGATCGCACCCCTCACCCACCAGATCGCCGTGACCGAACTCCTCCTCGTCGCGACCGCGTCCCGCCTCGACACCGCAGCACGGCTCGCCGAACTCGACACCCTCACAGCCTCACTGCGACGCGACGAGACGTAGGCCATACGCCACGACACTTCGCCCCCTCGGCCCGAGAGAAATCAGCCCCGCGCCTCCCTCGTCCTCCCAGGCGAGTTGACCGATCGCCAAGACCAGGCAAGCGCAGGTCACCGGGTCGTCCTCCGGTCGAAGCGGGCCCGGGGCACCGCGTCGTAGCGCAGATCGTCCTTGACCTCCGAAGTCATGCCGGCCACCACCGCCCGCACATCCTCCTGCGTGCCCGCGTGACACTCCTGCCCGCCCTCGTCACACGCCGCCGGCACGCCGGTGCCACCCCGCCACCCCGCCACCCCGCCACCCGACAAGATCCTTTTCCTGACCGTATCCACTCGCACGACACCGACCTGTGCCGGTGCAAGCTCGTCCTACCATCCGCGACCGACAGCCCGAATATCGCGCGCAGGGGATGACACTCCCCGCCGGACGTCGAGGACGGCTCCGCACAGGCGGTCGGCCCCCCATCGGCGGCACGGTCCCCCGCACTCCCTGCGGTTGACCCGACCCCGGCGCGTTCCGGCCCATGAGGCGGCCTGGTGACGTGAGGGCTACTCGTACAGTCGCTTGAGCCATTCGGCCAAGAGGTGCTGTTCGGCGGAGGTGAGGGCGTTCTGCTCAGGCAGTGACGCGTGCAGGGCGAGGGCCGCACCGGCCGGCCCCTGTTCGCGGACGGCCGGTTCCTCGGTGGTGACGGCGCTGACCATCGCCTCGCGCAGCGTGGTCAACAATGCCGGATCGCGCGCGTTCTCGGGTAGGGACAGCCACGTCAGGACGGCACCGCGGGCGGTGGCGTTGATGATCTGGGCCGCGAGGTCCTCCCCGACGCGTAGGAGGCCCGCGGCGGCCAAGCGGCGGATGCGCTCCATGAGGATCTCAAGACCCATCCGGAAGACGGCCGAGGCACGGGTGGGCTCGCCGTACATCAGCACGTAGAGCGCGGGGTTGGCCAGCCCGAACTCGACGGCCGTGTCCCAGCCGGTGCGCAGTTCACGGACCGGGTCCTCATCCGTGCCGGTCAGGTCCTTCGCGGCGAGGAACTGCGCGAAACCGTGTTCGGCCACCGCATCGAGCAGGCCCTCCTTGTCGCCGAAGAGTCGGTACAGCGCGGGCGGCTGAAGTCCGGCGGCGTCGGCGACCGCACGAGTGGTGACCGCGTCGCGGCCCCCGCGCTCCAACAGGTCGATCGCCGCTTCGATGATCTTCCGGCGGGTCCGTTCGCGCGCCGAGAGGCCGTTCTCTGCGGCGCGCCGTCCGGAGGTGGGATCCATGGCCATGATCGATGTTAACTCTCGGGCGATACCGTCGCGAATACCGTCGATACCATCCGAGCGTTTCCATCGAAACTATCGCTGGTATCTTCACATTGGTTCCATCGGAAGCGCAGCAAGGAGCGGCACATGCCTGACCGTCTCAAGATCATCGGCCTGGAAGAGACCGTCGTCGTCCCTTCCGTCTTCGAGGCGTACCAGCGGGCCGGATCGCCGCAGATCCCGGCCCGCGGCTTCGGCGACGACCCCATCGCGAAGAACCTGCACGAGGTCGGCGAACAGCGGCTGGCCCACATGGACGACCAGGGCATCGACGTGGCCGTACTGTCCCTCTCATCGCCGGGCGTGCAGGACCTGCCCGAGGCGGACGCGATCGCCGTGGCCCGCGACGCCAACGACGAGCTCGCCGCGATCGTCGCCTCCCACCCCGACCGGTTCCAGGCGTTCGCCGCGATTCCCACCCAGTCACCGGCCGCGGCCGCGGCCGAACTGGAGCGCGCGGTGATCGAACTGGGCTTCCCCGGCGCCATGCTGTACGGCCGCACCGGCGACAAGCTGGCCGACCACCCCGACAACGACGAGTTGTACGCCGCCGCCGAGCGCCTCGGCGTGCCGCTGCACTTCCACCCGCAGACGCCCGTCAAGCCCGTCATCGATGCCTACTACTCCGACCTCGGCAACATGAGCATGATCCTGGCCGGGGCCGGCATCGGCTGGTACTACGACCTCGGTATCCAGTACCTGCGCATGATCTTCTCCGGTGTCTTCGACCGCTTCCCCGACCTGCAGGTCATCGCCGGACACTGGGGCGAGGTCACCATGTTCTACCTCGACCACGTCGGGTTCTTCGCTGCGGCGGGCGGCCTGAGGCAGCCTCTCGCCGACTATTGGAAGAAGAACTTCTGGGTCGCGGGCAGCGGCACCAACAGCCCCCGGTACCTGCGCTGGACCGCGGAGGTCATGGGAACCGACCGGATGCTGTACTCCACCGACTACCCCTTCACCTACGGCTTCCGCCCCGGCGGCTTCCCCTACGTCGACACCAGCAACGGCGAAGCCCGCTCCTTCCTGGAGAACTCGCCCTTCACCGACGACCAGAAGGCCGACATCGGCCACCGCAACTGGGAACGCCTCACCGCCCGCGCCAAGCGCCCGGCCACATAGGACATGCCCGCACGGGACCGGTCCGTCAGCGGCCTCCGCAGCTCAGTTCGACGGATGATGAGGTGGCACGGTGACCAACCACGATGCGGCTGCGGCTGTCCGACCGTTGACCCTGGCCTGGGTGAGCCGGCACCTGGAGGCCGGCGAACGGATCGTCAAGACCGAGGCGCTGCGAGGCGGCATCACGGCCGAGATGCGGCGGCTGACCATCGGCACACGGGACGGAGGCACCCGTGACCTGGTACTCCGGACCTTCGTCAACGTGGAACACGCCGAGGACTGGCTGAACAGGGAGGCCGGCGCCCTGGCCCTGCTCACGGGGACCGGTGTGCCGGCTCCTGGGCTGGTCGCGGTCGATCCGACCGCCGTGTATTGCGAGTACCCGTCGCTCCTGATGACACATCTGGCGGGACGGACAGTCCTCGACGATGAGGGATTGGAGTCGCGCGTCCCTCTGCTGGCCCGTCAACTCGTGGCGATCCACGCGTTGCGACCCGCCGAGCGGCCCCGGGAGTATGTGGCGTTGACGACCGCGGACACCGTCGTGATTCCGAAGGGCGCCGACGCGGCGGCATGGGCCGCGGCGATCGACGTGATCCGCAAACCCGCACCGCCCTATGACGGGCGATTCCTCCACCGGGACTTCCAACCCGGCAACGTGCTGTTCGACGTGCCGCCCCCAAGGCCGGCAGGTACCCGGATCACGGGGGTCGTCGACTGGGCAGCGACCTCCTGGGGGCCGGCGGATCTCGATGTGGCGCACTGCTCGACCAATCTCGCGCTGCTGCACGGCCCCGCGTGGGGTCTGCGGTTCCCCGAGGCGTATGAGGAGGCCGGCGGGGTGCT
This sequence comes from Kitasatospora sp. NPDC018058, assembly GCF_044327205.1. NCBI lineage: Bacteria > Bacillati > Actinomycetota > Actinomycetes > Kitasatosporales > Streptomycetaceae > Kitasatospora > Kitasatospora sp. NPDC018058. The sequence goes on from NZ_JBIRFA010000061.1 coordinate 11,180, forward strand.
GGCCTCCGCCGCGAACGACCGGCTGTACTGGCGGGTGCGGGACGGGCTGGCGTGCTCAGAGGAAGTGCAGCAGGTGGCGCAGCCATGGCGTGAGGCAGGGAGGACAGAGCTGACGACGCGAACCGTGGAGGAGCGGCTGAATGCCTACGTCACCGCCCTGATGGACGCGCTGGGCTGAGTCAAAGCAGCCCGGGACGCGGGCACGGCGACGAGCGCCGGGCCCGGCTGCCACGTCCGGCAGCGGTGCCGATCGCACACCAGTGCGGGTGGCACGGGTCTTCCGGTCGGCTCCACGTCGTGTTCGCCGTGTGAGATGCGAAAGGGCCGGGCGCCGCCAGGGAGGAGTTCGGGGGCGGCCGGCTTGCTCTTCAGGGGTTCGGAGGGCTCAGCGGGCAGGAGTGTAGAGGATGCCGTTGATCAGGACTTCCAGGCCCCAGGCGTCACGGTTTCCGGGCGAGAGCAGGACCGGGCGCAGTGAGGTGATCATCGGGTAGCGGTCGGCGGGCAGGGAGGCGTAGCGGCGGTCGGCCTCGGCGACGGTGGCTTGTTCGTCGGCGTCCTTGGTGTTGTAGGTGCTCTGTTCGGCGGCGGCCGCGGCGATGTGGAGGTAGAGGAGGTCGACGGCCCAGGCGGCGGTGGTGTCGTCGAGGCCGCCTTGTTTGAGGAGGGCGAGCACACGGTCGAGGACGAGCAGGGCGTTGTCGCCGGTGGGGATGGCTCCGAGAGCGACGTGGGCGAGGCCCTCGTGGCGGCTCATGGCCTCGATGGCGGCGGTGACCAGGGCCCGGAGCCGCTCCTGCCAGGTTCCCTCGGAGGTCAGCGGGACGTGGCCGAGGGCTTCGTCGAGCATGGCGGCCATGAGGTCGTCGCGGTTGGCGACGTAGACGTAGAGCGAGGCCGGGCCGGTGTCGAGTTCCTTGGCGACGCGGCGCATCGTCAGGGCGTCCAGGCCGTCGCGGTCGAGGATCGCAAGACCGGTGCGCACGATGACGTCGCGGCTGAGGGGGGCCTTGGCGGGCCGCGCGCGGCGGCTGATCGGCTGCGTGCTCATGGGGCAAGCCTAACCCTGGGGCGAACATCGTTTGACACGAACAGCGTTCGTTGTTTACGGTCAGAACGAACGATGTTCGCGACGAATTGTGTTCGTCCCGTTTTCTGGAAGTCCCCATGCCCAGCATCACCGCCCCGCCCGCTCCGGCCGGGGTCATCTCCCCCTCATGACACTGGGCGGTCCTCGCCGTGATCCTGGCGGCCGAGATCCTCGACCTGATCGACGCCACGACCACCAGCTTGCTCATCGTGGCCCGCATCACCCTCGGCTGCTGCGCCCTGGTCCGCCCGCTCCCCCGCAACGGCCGGGCCCAGCACCACTGACCCACCCACCCGACCCGCAGAAAGACCCGGATTCATGTTCCTGATCACCGGAGGCCGCGGAGCGGTCGCCACCCACCTGACCGCCCTGCTCCACCACGACCGCCTGCCGGTCCGGATCGGCTCCTCCCACCCCGAGCACCTCACGGCGCCCGACGGCGTCGGGACAGTCCGCCTCGACCTCACCGACCCGGCCACCTTCCCTGCGGCCCTGGCCGGCGTCACCACCGTCTTTCTCTACGCCGCCCCCGACCACATCGCCGACTTCACCGCCCACGCCCAGAGGGTCGGAGTCGAACACATCGTGCTGCTGTCCTCCTCCAGCGTGCTCGGCCCCGACCCCGACAACGACCCGCTCGCAAAGTCACACCTCGACGTCGAACGCGCCCTGCTGGCCTCACCGATCACCACCACGATCCTTCGGCCCGGTTCCTTCGCCTCCAACGCCGGAGCTTGGGCCCGGCCCATCAAGGCCGGCCGGCCCGTCGGTCTGCCCTTCCCCCACGCCCACAACGACCCCATCCACGAGAAGGACGTCGCCGAAGCCGCCCACGCCGTCCTCACCAACCCCCGCCACCACGGCGGTCACTTCACCCTCACCGGCCCCGAGTCCATGACCTTCGCGCAGCAGATCGACCAACTCGCCGCCGCCACCGCACGCTCCATCACGATCAACCGCGTCACCCGCGAGGAATGGAAGCAGGAGGTGGCCGAGTACATCCCCGCCGCCTTCGCCGACGTCCTCCTGAACTGGTGGGAATCCAACAACCACAAGCCCGTCGCCCTCTCCCGCGCCGTCGAGGAGCTCACCGGCCACCCCGCCCGCCCCTTCGCCACCTGGGCCGCCGACCACGCCACCGACTTCACCAGCTGAACCCACCGGAAACACCCGACGACGACGGCAGTGCGGCCCCAGGTGGGCAGGGCCCCGGTCAGTACCGACCGGGGCCCTGCCCACCACAGCCACGCGTCTCCCGCTCACCGGCTGCGGCCCGATGCCGCCACCGGCGACGAGTCCGGTCGATCGCGCACGGTGAATTTCGGCCTCAGGACAGTTTCGCTTCGGGGGCGAAGGCGGGCAGCTTCTCGAGACTGCTGCGCACGGCCTCGGCGCCGTACTCGAACATCTGCCGCTCGTAGTCGTCGACCGCGCTGAGCAGATCCTGGCGGCCCTCGTTGGCCTCGATCAGGCAGCGGCGCAGCAGGTCGGCGTCGCGCAGCGCGGTGTTCGCGCCGTTGCCGCCGGTCGGGGAGGTGGCGTGGATCGCGTCGCCGAGCAGCGTGACCGGGCCGGACGCCCAGCGCTCACCGGGCTTGACCACCCGGATGGACAGCAGCGTGCTGTTGTCCGGGTCGGCCTGCTCGATCAGCGCGCGCAGCTCCGGGTGCCAACCTTCCATCCGGGACAGCACGGCGTCCTGCGCGGTCAGGCCTCCCAGCGAGCCGTTCGGCGGCAGGATCATGGCCCAGCGCACGTAGTCGCCAATGTCGGGCAGCGTGACTTCGGGGGCCAGTTGCTCGGCGGCCTGCTTCGGCGGGGTACGGAAGCGCATCGCGCCGAGCAGCAGGCTGACGCCGTCGCCCGTGATCTTCGAGCCGTAGGCCTTGGACAGGCCGGCGAACTCGTCGGTCAGCGGAGTGCGGCCGATGACGAACCGGACGCCGGTGTCGATCGGGGTGGTCTGCGGCGACAACACCCCGCGGACCGCGGAGGTGACGCCGTCCGCGCCGACGAGCAGGTCGGCGGTGGCCGGGTCGCGGCGGGCGAACCGGGCTTGGACATTGCCGTCGGCCAGCACGTCGTAGCCGGTCAGCGCGGCATCGGCGTGCACGGTGAGGCCGGTCAGCAACAGGTGTCGCAGCACCTGCCGGTCGACCACGATGCCGGTCCGGCCCGCGCCGAGCTTGCCGATCTCGTTCAGCTGCGGGTCCAGGATCAGCTGCTCGGCGGAGGCGTCCATGACGATCTCGTCCAGCAGCGGGCGCCAGCGCGTCGGCAGGCAGTCGCGCACCGCATGGAAACCGATCGGGTTCAGCACGAGCCGGTAGCCCTGGAACCGGGCGACGATCCCCGGGTCGCGCTCGAACACGTCAGCCTCGATCCCGGCATCACGCAGGCCCTGCGCGAGAGCCAGACCTCCCAGACCGGCTCCGACGACGGAAACTCGCATCACGCACCTCCGGGACATCGATACGAACTTAGTTCGTTTTGACGATCTAAGTTCTACTTAACGAACTTAGATCGAGTCAAGCTACAGTGGTCGGCATGTCCGCCGATCCCCGCCAACGCCGCGCAGCCCGCCACGCCCAACCCGCAGCGGAGGTCGCCGCGTCGGCACCACGCAAGAAGCCGATCACCGTCGAACGGATCACCGACGCCGCCCTGGAAGTCGTCGCCGCCGAGGGGTACGACGCGCTGACCATCCGGCGGGTCGCCGCCGTGCTCGGCACCGGTCCGTCGTCGCTGTACGCGCACATCGTCAACAAGGACGACATCGACGATCTGCTGATCGGCAGGCTCTACGCCGAGGTCGTGCTCCCCGAACCGGACCCGGCCGCCTGGCGCGAGCAGCTGCTCGGGGTGTACACACAGATCCGCGACCTGTACCTGAAATACCCAGGAGTCTCGCGCGCCGCGCTGGCCACGGTGTCGACCAACCTGGAAACGCTGCGGGTCGGCGAAGGGATCCTGGCGATCCTGCTCGCGGGCGGCATCGAACCGCGGACGGCCGGATGGGCCCGCGACGCACTGTCCCTCTACGTCAGCGCCTACGCACTGGAGCAGTCGCTGGTCCAGCAACGGCGCCAGCACCAGGATCAGGAATGGGTGCTCAGCCGCGAGGAGTTGTTGGACCGCTTCACCGCACTGCCCGCCGAGAAATTCCCGCAGACTCGACGCCATGCCGCCGAGCTGATCTCCGGCACCGGACACGACCGCTTCGAGTTCGCCCTCGGCCTGCTCATGAACAATCTGCGGCCCGCATCCGGTTGACCTGCGGCGTGCGGTGGCCACATGGCGCCGAGACGATCACCAGTCGGTTCATGAGGCGCGCGCTGGTCGTCGGTGGAACCGGCAGGCTCTCGGGCGTCGTCGCCGAACTCGTCCACAACGGCTGATACGTGGTCACCCCGTCCCGCCGTGACGCATCACCAGCGCCACCCACCCGAACCAGCAAGATCACCCGCTTGGATCGCGCGGACCGTACCAGGGCCGGCTAATCGTGGCTCTTCGAACTTGATGGTGCTTCATCGTCGTGAGGGTCGTGGCTGGGCGCGACGGCCGCTCGTCCGGGGCGTCTACGGCCCCTGATACCGCGATCCGGTGGCCGTGTACGGCGCGGCCCCGATGATCAGCCGTAGTAGCATCAGGCCCCATGGAACGCGTCAAGTTGATCACCGGCGGTTCGAGCGGCATCGGTGCGGCCACGGCCCGGGCGCTGCTCGAGCAGGGTGACCTGGTGGCGGTCACCGGTCGCGACGCCAGCCGCCTGGCTGCCTTCGCCGACTCCGTCGACGCCGGGGAGCAGCTGCTGACGATCGCCGGTGACGCCGCCGACGAGAACGACGTCGCGTCGGCCGTGCGTCAGGTCGTCGACCGGTGGGGCCGGCTGGACACGGTGATCGCCAACGCCGGCTACTCGCTGCCCGGCACCCTGGAGGACCACGACCCCCAGGCGATGCGTGCCATGGTCCTGACGAACGTCCTCGGCCCGGCGCTGCTGGTGCGCGAGACGCTGCCACACCTGCGCGAGTCCAAGGGCCGGATCGTGGTCGTCGGTTCGGTCGCGGGCGTCAGGAACACGCCCGGGAACCTGTACTCCGTCACCAAGTGGGCCGCGCACGCGTTGGTCGAGAACGTCCGGCAACTGGTGGCCAAGGACCACGTCGGCGTCACACTGGTCGCGCCGGGCGTGGTGGACACCCCATTCTGGAACGAGCGCGGCGGCACACCTCAGGCCGCGCCGGCGCTGACCGCCGAGCAGATCGCCACGGTGATCGTGTTCGCCGTCAACCAGCCCGAGGGCGTGGACGTGAACCAACTCGTCGTGCGACCCTCCGGCCAGTTCGGCTGACAAGGCCTGAAATTGCTGAATCGGTGACCATCCGCGTTTCGCGCTTTTCACAGGGCCGAGCGCGGCGAGCGTCATGAGAGCAATCTGACGGACAGCGGCGCATCGAGCTTGATGGTGCTTGGTGGCGGTGGCCTGCTCGGATCAGGACCTTGATGGATGCAGAACGCCCGTGACGCTCTGTGATTTTTCGAGTTGCGAAGCTTGAAGACCACGGGAGAGGGCCACAGGCTTGTCCAACGATACGACGCGGCTGTTCGGGCTGGGCGGGGTGCAGGTGGGCGGCATCGATCTCGACGGCGACGACATGCCGATACTGGCCCTGGTCACCTGCGATGAGCAGGCCAGATGCTGTCCGGGGTGTGGTGTGCGCTCGGAGAGCCCGCACTCCTGGCGGGTCACTCGGCCCGTGACCTTCCGGTGGCCGGGCGGCGCACCGAGCTGCGGTGGAACAAGCGACGGCGGCGCTGCCGGAATCCGGACTGCGGTCGCCGGACGTTCACCGAGGCGCTGCCGACCATCCCGCCACGGCACCGGCTGACAGCTCGTTCGCGCACGTCGATCGGGGGCGGCGGCGGCCGACGGCGGCCGGACTCCGCGAAGGGCCGTCACCAAGCCCCCGGGAGATACCCGGTCCCAGGCCTGCCGAGCCGGCCGGAACGGGCCCCCGGCGGCACGCGGCACAGCACCGGAATGGCAGAGAAAGAGGCGCGGGCCTTCGGCGTTGGACCTGGGTCTGGAGGCCTCTTGGTGGGTGGTGAGGGGGTATCGCCTGCGGCGTCACCGGGCGCCGGGCCCGGCACAGGGCGGTTGCGGTGCGGTGCGGGATGCCGGAACGGCGGCCCCCGCGGGCGGGTGCCCCGCCACCAGGACGAGCGGCACACCCGCCTGGGGCCTGCTCCAGGCCCGGTCCCCCACGCCCCCCCGGACAGCTTCGCGGCCCCGGGTGGGACCACAGAGCCCCCGGGGGCACGGCCGGGACCGGGAGCCGCTGGCCAGGACCGGCAGACCCACGCTCAACGGTGCTGCCCCCGAGGGGCCGTGCGGTGGGGTGCACAGAGGTTGAGAGGATCGCGTCATGGAGTTCAACGACCCGGCCGTCATGCGCCGGTTGTGTGTGGAGCGGCTCGGCCCGGAGGCCGGGCAGCAGTTCGCAGCGATGGCCCGCCGCGGCTTCCGGTTGGCGGCGGCCTCGGAGAAGGCGCCCGCCGCAGGCCGGTCGCAGCTCGGCGGGTCCGCGCTGCTCGAACCCGGCACCCCTTGGCCGGTGCTGGCAGATGTCCCGCTGTCCCTGCACGCCGTGCTCGACACCGATGCGCTCGCCGGGTGGCTCGGAGAGCAACTGCCCGTTCGGCCGGGCCTGCTCAACTTCTTCTACCTCGACCCTGACGTGCCGTACGAGGAGTACTGCAAGCTGGACTCCAACAGTCCCGACGCGTGGCGGGTGATTCCCGCCGATCCCGCGCGAGCGGTCACCACGACCGCCCCCGAGCCCGCCCGCCGCTACCCCGCACGGCCCGTCCACGCGGTCGAGGTGACCATGCTCCCGGACAGCTGGGACCTCGAAGACGACGACCTCACGTACGACAAGGACCAGCACTGGGGCGCGCCTGCACTCATCCTCGACAAGATGCACGACCTCGACGGAAGCACCGCCGGCCACCACTGCGCGTTCGGGTGGCCCGACACCTCGTACACCATCCCGGTGACCTCCCGCGACGGCGACGGTCCCGCCGTCCATCTGCTCCAGCTCGCCGAGGACACCGACCTCGGGTGGGGCTGGGGCGACGCCGGCACACTGTACTTCACCATCCCCGTCAGGGCTTTCGCAGCAGGGGACTTCAGCGAGGCCGAGGCGATCGGCCAATGCTGCTGAGCGAACGCCGGACCGCGTGGCCGCGAAGCCACCATCGCACCACGGCGACGCCGGGGCGCCCGACCCTGCGAACCGTCGCACGACGAACACACTGAATGGCGCACCACACACTCGGCAGCCGGCAGCCGCTGACGACCCCCGCCGCCTCTACCCGGCCGCGCCCGCCCCGACGAGCCGCCCGGACAGCCCTCATCGGTCTCTGAATGTCCTGGACAGGCGGCGTGGAGACATGCTGTGACCGTTGGTGGCCGGGATCACCCCGGCTACCAACGGTGTTCCACGCGGTCGGCCATCCGTGGTGGGTCAGACCGCCGGGTTCGGTGAGAGCGCCACGGATGCCGGCGGCCGGGTACGGGAGCAGGGCATCGGGCAGTTCGTCCTCGGCGAACCAGTGCAGGTCGAGGCACTTGCCCGGTTCGCGGTTCTCCGGCTCGCCCTCCCACTTGGTGGCGATAGAGCAGGGGCCTCCGCTCCTGCCGGATCGGCGGGAGCTGGCGGCAGCTGCGCCGCGGCCGGGTACAAATCGCCTTGGACTACCCGTCGTGGGGTGCGTACCCGGCCGGGGAACTCGACGTCTCCCGGTCGACGGCGTACCGGCTGCTGAACCTGGCGGCGGCCGCCGAGGCGATCGAGGACGTCGTCGGGCGGGAGGCCGGGCCGCTGCCCGCGGGGGGGGTTCGGGTGCGGACCGGCCCTTTTCGTGACCGATGTCGGTGTCGGTGTCAGTGGCTCGCGTTACGCTCCCCGGACCCTGAGGAAACCCCGGAAGGCCGCCCCTCGACTTCGCCTACAGGAGGCGGCCCTCCGGCTCCGGCAAACCGCGTACGGAACGCCGATGTGCCGATGGGCGACGTCATCGTGGGGTCGGCGCGGCCCCTCGAACACCCCCCGCAGGCCCGACCGCACGAGGCCGGGGTACCGGAAGACGGCCTCGGACCCTTGCCGTGCCCCCTTCCCCGCCCTGATCCGCACGCGGCACACCTGACCAGCTCCAGGTCAGACCATCCGGAAGACAGCCGACGCCCCGATCAACACCCCGCCAGACACCGATCACCGATCTGATAACCCCAGCTCAGAAGCCCACCACCCCCACCTCGAGTCCGTGCCCGTACGGTGAAGGCCGGCTGACCGCCGGCGAGGCCGGCCGGCGGTCGAGCAGGTGGCCTGGGCACACAACAGCCTCCTGCGCCGGGTGCAGCGTGGGGAGGCTGCCGCCGGCCTCAGCACGGGAGGCCGTCACACGGTGCTGTCACGCCCAGGCCACACACGGGGATCCAGCCCATCCCCACACATCACAACACGCGACAGCGCCGCTCGCGACAGCAGGACACGACAGGCGGCGCGACAACCCGTCAGCCCCGCCGAACTCCACCAGGAGGCAGCGACCGGCCCGCACCTGCCCGCCACGGCACAGCAGAGCGCCGCCTGCCCGGTTCCTAGCAGCGGTCGAGGCAAATGGTCCAGACAAATCGGCGATCAAGGCCATTTTGCTTTCTCGATCAGAAGCAGGTCATGGCCGCCCGGTCGATCCGGCCAGTCGGCCGTACGAGCGGGTGCGTCACGGCTGCGGTACGCAAACGGCGCGACGCCCTGGCACAGCACCGGCCTCAGGGCACGCACGGCGACCATCGCCGGGTAACCCTCCGGGTAGTCCTCGTCGAAGTACCGCTGGCCGGCCTCGACGCAGGCGTCGTCGCTGTCCCGGGCGACACCGGTCGGCCAGTCCAGCAGCAGCACGCACACCCGGTCCCCCGCCCCGGGGTGTTGCTCCGCGCGGCGGGCCAGGACAGCCGCGACGCACAGCGTGGCCGGCACGGTCGCCTCGTAGACGGTGTCCTGGTGCCGCACCGGCTCGAGGTCGTCGAGAGCCTGTCCGGTTTCCTCCACGGTCCGGGTCGAACAGCCGGGCCAGCACCCGGGGCAGCCTTCTGGCGGTCCCGGTCGCTGTGCCCAGCGACGGCCAGTCGGTCCCCCGCAACATCCGCCACGGATCCGGCAGAACCTCAGGCACGGGTCTGGGCGCAGTCCGGGCCCTCGGCGGCCTCCGGCGCCGCCTCGGTACGCAGTTCCCGCTCCGATACCTGTGGTGGCCCGGGCACCTGTCGCTGTTACTGCAGGATGCCGACCGCCCTCGCCACCACCAGCACCACCGTGATCAGCGACACCGCCGACTGCGTCATCATCAGCAGCTTCGCCCAGACCGACAGCGGCATGGTGTCCGTTGGGCTGAAGGCGCAGGCATTGGTGAACGCCACATACAAGTAGTCCGGGTAGGAGGGCTCCCAGCCCGGCTCGGCGATGCCCTCCTGCTGCATCTGGGGGAAGAGGAAGTCCGGGTACGACTTCACCCCCTGGGCGCGGGCCGCCGGGCCGCCTCGGTCCCACTCCCAGTACCAGAGCGAAAAGGCGATGATGTTGGTCGCCCAGACCGCGCCGCCGGTACCGAGCAGCGCCAGCGCGCCCGGTGAGGCGGAAGTGTGGATCAGGTCGCGCACCAGCTTCACCGCCGACCAGCCGTTGGCCAGGCTGATCACCGCCACCAGGGCCAGGCTCAGCAAGCGCAGCAGCCGCGACGTCTGGTCGATGCGCTTGTGCGGGTTGAGGACCACGAGGGCCACCAGCAGCGCCAGCTCCAGGGTGGGCAGCATCCAGTGCGGGTGGATGGTCAGACGGGCCGGCAGGGCCAGCTGCAGGCCGACGGCGACCAGGATCGCCGCCGAGACCGCCCAACGCTGCTCACCGAGAGTGACCGAGCGCCACGCCGGGCGCTCCGGCTTCTCGGGCTCCAGAAGCCGCTCGATCCGCTCCAACCTGCGGTGCACTGCCTCGGAAAGCTGCACCGAGGCATGATGTTCGTGCTCAGTCATGGCGCACAGTGTGTCAGGCGTCTCCTTTCACGATCGCAGTGGTGTCGGGTGCGAGGAAGAGGTCACCGAGGTACCTGCTCGCCGGGGCGACTACCAGGTGTTGCCAGTGAAGACGAGGCGGACGACGCACAGCCGCAGGAGTCCTGCGGCAGCCGCCGGGAACTCCGGGGGGTCGGCGAACCGCCCTGTGATCCGCAGAACGGCGCCGGTGTTGCGGGCAGCGCGGCAGGGCCTGGGCGAAGAGCAGCCGGCCGAGTCCGCCCGGCCCGGCTGGAGGAGGCGAGCGGCGGGCCTCCCACGCCGTGTGGGCGGACGCCTACGGGGCCGCGCTGTCCGGCGAGGACCGCGTGGCCGCCCGCGGAGACCAGCCCCGGCGGGCGGTCACCTCCGAACATCCGGCGGAACCGACTCCCACCGTTCCGGTGGGGCCGCTGGGGCCCGTCGGAGACAGCCCGCTGAGCTGTCTCCAGTTTCACATCTATCGCCGTCCCAAAATCCAGGTTTCAGGTCATCGACGTGAGACACCTTCTCCGGCCCCTGTGGCTTGAGTGAGACACCATCAGTTGGGCGTCGTGTGCGTGATTGCGGTGAGCCCGGAGGCCCGTCCGTGGCGCGCAGCCCGGTCGGGCACGAGCCGCGCTTCCGAGGCAACTGATGGCGTGATCCACTCGCCCGGCAACGAGATCGGTGAAAGGCATCTGACCACGGCGGCGCATGGGCGACCGCAGAAGCCCCGGCGGGCTCGGCGCCGCTCGGTCGGCATCCGGCGGCGGCCGACGCGCCGGCGCTCCTGCCCGGCGCGGCGTGAGCCGGCCTGCCGGGGCCACCTCGCGGTATGCGAGTAGCCCGAAAACGGCGAATATTCGATAAGGCATCAGTCAACGGCCCGGCGGCAACCATGCGGTTGTCAGCGGACCCGTCGGTCGCTCGCCGACCGGGGCCCTCTCGTTCCCGTCCCCATTGCTGTCCCACCTGTCCCACAGTGCGGGGAGACGGTGTTGATCGACCGTCGGTTCTGCTCAGATGGGGTGATCCCTGTCCACCCGCCGCCCGTCGGCGGATCCCCCTGGAGGAACCTTGCGTTCTCCCGTCACCTCACGGACCCGGCACCGGATACCGGCGCGGGCCCGCCGCGCGGTCGCGCTGCTCCTCGCCTCCGCCGCCCTCGGCCTCGGCTCGGCGACCGGGGCCGCCGCGGACACCACCCCGCCGCCCGCGCTCAACCTCAACTACCCCTCGTGCCCCTCGGTCCTGTCCGCCGGCGAGTCCGACGGCTGCGTCACCGAGCTGCAGCACCAGCTCAACCTTCGCGGTGCGAACCTGACCGTCGACGGCTCCTTTGGCCCGGCCACCACCACCGCGGTGCAGAACTACCAGACCACCGCCGGGCTGAGCGTCGACGGCCAGGTCGGGCCGGCCACCAAGAGCGCGCTGTACGCGGTCTCGCTGACGCCGGTCACGCTGACCTCGCTCCGGTGCCCGGCGACCATCCACGCGGGCCAGCAGGACGGCTGCGTGACCGAGCTGCAGAACCTGCTCAACGCGCACGGCGCGAACCTGACCGCCGACGGTTCCTTCGGCCCGGCCACCACCACGGCCGTGCAGAACTACCAGACCTCCGCCGGACTCGCCGCCGACGGCTACGTCGGCCCAGCGACCAAGGCCTCGCTGTACAACCTCCCCGCCCCGGTGACCCCGCCCTCCCAGGGCGCCGGCCTGTACGCGGCCGTCGTCAGCCTCGCGCAGAACGCCACCCGGCAGTACATCCCCTACGCCTGGGACGGCGGCAAGGACTCGACTCCCGGGCCCACGTACGGCAACTGCGCCCTCTACACCGGCGCGATCAACCCGTGCCCGGCCGGCAACACCGTAGGCCTGGACTGCTCGGGATTCACCCGCTGGATCTACTGGCAGGCGGGCGCCGGCGACATCGGTCTGGCGACGGACAACCAGATCGCCAACCCCCGGTTCCACATGGTCGACCAGTCCCAGGCCGTCCCCGGTGACCTGGTGTTCTTCGGCGCCAACGCGAGCTCCCCGGAGCACGTCGGCATCTACACCGGGAGCGTCAACGGGGTGCCGATGATGATCAACGCGCCCTTCACCGGCGCCTACACGCGCTCGGACCCGGTCAGCATGGCGTCCCATCTGATCGGTTACTACCACTACGCGCTCTGACGGCAGGTTTTCTCGCTCTCCCGTGATCTCCGCCGGACGTCCGGACGGGCCGTCATCGCGCTGTCGTCGGTGACAACCCGCCCGGACGTGCATCGCCCGGCGTCACGCTCACCCGCTCGGTGCGGCCGGTCGACAGGTCGTGTCGGAAGACGTCCTCCACCTCGTGGGTGTCGCCGGGCACCAGGTGTCCGCCGAGGACGTGGAATACACCCGGCGGTCGTCCGCCGTCATCGAAACCGGCACCGACTCCTACCGCCTCGCCGCTACCCGCGCCCGAGCCGAACACGCCATCGCATCATCCACCACAGCACACCCGAGTTCCTTGACCGGACCCGGCATGGCCAGGCACTGATCCGGCCGAGGTCTCACACGCGGTCTGAGTCATCTCCAGTTCCACATCCATCGCCGTCCCAAAATCCAGGTCATCGACGTGAGACACCCTCGCCGGCCCCCGGTGGTCTGAGTGAGACACCGTCAGTTACCCGTCGTGTGCGTACCTTTGTGGTGAGTCCGGAACCTTTCCGGGGCGCGCACAGCATGGACATCCCGACGAGGACCGGCCCTGCTGTCTGAATCCGCCCATTCAGCACCCGATCAAAGGAACGCATACACGATGGCCAGCCGTAAGCGCATAGCCGCACTTGCCACCGTAACCGCCCCCCTCCTCCTCGCCCTCACCGTCACCACCCCCGCCCACGCCGCTGGCTACACCGAGATCAGGTTCAACGGTGGATACTGCCTTGACGTCCAGAACGGGAACTTCTCTCCCGGCACTCCCGTGCAGATCTGGGGCTGCAACGGCACCGACGCCCAGAAGTGGTCGATCGAATATTCGGACAACACCCACTTCTACGTCGTCGCCTCGCACTACTCGGGCGACAAGCAGCCGCTGTGCCTGAACAACTGGGAGGGCGGCGACAGCCAGGGCAACCACCTCAAGCTCTACTACTGCAAGCAGTCAAACGCTGGTGACGTCCTGTGGAACACGACGCACTGGGGCGGGAAGGTCCAGCTCCAGCCGAAGGTGGCGGTTGACAACTGCCTGGACGCCTGGGGCGGCCTGTCCCAGGGGGCGGCGGCGCGTCTGTACGACTGCACCCTTGTTGTTGGAGTCTGGTCCCCCACCGGCGCCTTCTAGCGCCCAGCCCCGATCAGCGACACTCACTCCAGAGCCCGGACGACGTCGCGCACCAGGCGGACGACCGGGCGGCATGGCTGCGCATTGACATGCGCAGCCATGCCGATCGATCGACGACTTGCGTCGATTCCACCCCTCACTGCCGGTCGTTCACGCGCACAGCGCCTGTCTATCGAAGAGGTACACAATGAAGCGATCCATCACTGCCGTTGCCATGGCCGCCGGACTGGGCCTGGGCACTCTCGCGGCCGCCACTGTCACCGCCACCCCGGCCTTCGCGGCGGACTCGTGCCCCTGGCCGTACGTGTGCTTCGAGGACGGGAACGGCAACATCCTCACCATGTACCGGGACCAGGGCTGGCAGAACACCAGCTCACTGACCCGGTCCGCCTCCTACGTCACCGACGCCCGCAACGACGACTGCGCCCAGCTGAAGTACTCCACCGGCTACATCGACACGATCCACCCCGGGAACGAATGGACCCTGCACGCGCCGGTCGTCGCGATCAACATCCTCAGCGGCTGCTGACCCGTCACCGGCCAACCGGGCATCACCGCGGATCAGGTCGGATACCAGCCGCATGGCGGCACCGCCCTGATCCAGCAGACCCAGAAGCGGCTGAGCAGACTTCACGCCGAGCGCCTGGCCGAGCTCCGATGGCCGCGCAGAGGCGGGAGTCGGTGAAAGTCTTGGTCCAGCCGCCGAACGACTCGTCGAAGGCGACGGCGACGCCGTCCCTCTCCTCGCACTCGGTGAGGACCTGGACGAGCGGTTCGGCACCGTGGCGGTCGAGTTCGACGTGGCCGAGCGCGTCGTTGCGGAGCAGGTCGACGCGGCCGCAGCGGGCGATCGCCTTGTTCAGCTGCTTCTGGCCGGCGGCCTCCACCAGCTCGTTCACCGGCTTGGCGGCGAGGGTGTAGCGGACGCGGTGGCCCTTCACGGCGGCCTCGGCGCCCAGGGCGATCAGCACGTGGGACTTGCCGGCGCCGCAGTCGCCGATCAGGCAGAACGGCTGGCTCTTCTTCACCCACTCGCAGCCGGCGGGGGTGTTGATCACGGCGGGGTCGATGTCGGGGTCGGCGTCGAAGTCGAAGGCCCGCGGGCATCTGGCGTTGTCGGTTCAGCTGGCGCTGTTGTCGCTGTTCAGGACGCTGCTGACGCCGTCTGTAACGTGCGGCTTACCGTCTTGCCGTGCTTCGGCCTCGGCGAGTTCCTGCCGCAGTCGCTCGTAGTGGGTGCGAGCCATCTCCTGGTGCATGGGGGACCTGCCTTCGGTGTTGACGTGTTCCAGCAGTTGCTCCGCGTCGGCGAGGAATTGCCTGGTCGCCTCGATCGGACGCTGATGGCCGCAGGGAGCCTCGTTCCCGTTCTTGTCGAAGACCTCTGCGGCGTTGGCGGTGTTCACCCACACGCTGATTCCTTGATCGTGGATGACCACGTTGAAGGCGGCCTCTTCGAGTTCGCCTTCGGTGACGACCGTGAACTCTTCGCCCGGGCGCATCCAGTGATCGCTGCCCCAGGGCTCCAGCCAAAGGCAGAGCATGTTCTCGGTGTCGTTCTTGACGCGGGTCTTCGGCATGACAGCACCGTAGCGAAACGTCGGCAGTCCTCGCCGGGGGTCACGCGCGCACCCGCGCGCCGTACACCGCCGACATCGCGCTCCACCCGGCGCGGCGGGGACAGCCCGACCTCGACGCGGCCGCCGCAGCGGGACGAACGGGCCCTCAGGTCGCTAGGTTCCTCCAGGAGTACGCAGCCGGGCCCGGGCCGACGTGGCCGGTGCGGCCACTTCGTCCCGACAAGGCCAGTACCAGACCTACCCGCCTTTGTAGAAGTCCGCCCCAGTGCCCGGCGGGCCTCCCAGCTGTACCGATACCGTCCCGTGCAGGACTCGACCCGCCGTCAGTTCCTCTTCGAACCGTCGGGTGAACACGTCTAGGCGCACCTTGGGCTCCAGCTCGATCAGACCGGGCGGCCAGGTGTCCGGCGGGACGAGGATCACCACGGCGGCGCCCCGGCCTTCGGCTGCTGCCAGCCAGCCGGGCGACGCTTCGACGCGCGTGTCCGGCTCCCACGTCTGACGCCCGCCGACCAACACCAGGCGCTTCAGGCGGCCGTCGCCGACCTCGACGGCTCCGCTGGTGTCCGGAGGCTCACCGGCTGCGAGCGTGAAGCCGCTGTCGACCGCGGCTTCCACCAGGTCCGTGTAGAGGTCCGCGCCGACCTCCACGATCAGTTCCGCGAACGGCGGCCCCTGCGCCGCCTCGTGCACCGCCAGCGCCCACACCATCGGAGCCCGGGATCCGCCGTTGTCCGTTTCATCAGCCACACCCACTCAACGAGCCACCGGCACCAGCCGCTCTGGTCTCGCCGCCACCAGGCGGTCGGCATGCTGCGCACCGAGCAGGTCGACGAGAGCCGCTGGAGCAGACGCGCGCGGCGTTGGAGTGCGGGATCGACCGACTGAAGCGCCACCGAGCCGTCGCCACGCGGGAGGACGAGCTCGCCGTCCGCTACGCGGCAACCGTGCTGGTCGCCGCCATCAACGAATGGCTGTGACCAGCACCTTTGGAAATCAATCGAGGATGGCGTCAAGCTCCACTTCGACAAGCCAGTCGGGATCGATGAAGCGTGAAACCTCGACAAAGGTGCAGGCTGGCCGGACCGATGCGAACCTCTCTCCGTGCGCTTGCGCGGCGTCTCTCCAGCGAGTCACGTCCGTGAGCATGATCCGGGTCCGCACGACGTCCCCCAACGACGCCCCCGCTGCTTTGAGTGCAGCCTCTGCAATGTCCAGACACCTGACGGTCTGGGCATAGACGTCGCCTTGCCCCACCGTCGTCCCGTCGTCCCCGATGGGAGCGGTACCGGCGACAGCGACATGCGCCCCTTTGCGGACGGCCCGAGAAAATCCTATGTGGGGTTCAAGTGGCGAGCCGGAACTGACCATCTGTCGGACATGATCCATCGCGCCATACTCCCAGAGCACCGCATTCTCGCAACAGACCCCGCATAGAGCTCTGTGGCTCAGCGAGGCCCCCGCAGGACCGTGTCCGGGCGGAGGCCGAGGAGCTGCGGCGGTTCGAGTACGTGCCTGTCGAGCAGGTCGGTGAGCGGCTGATCCCGCTGCTCGCCCGCCGCATCGAGGCGTGCGTGCGGACGTGGCCGGCCGGGACGATCGTCACCACGGTCCCACCCGCCGCGGCTCCCCGGGTGGGGTTGGTCGCGGTCAGCGTGGGGAAGGGGATCACGCTGACCGAGTTCGGACCGCGGTTGGTGACATAGACTCGTCGACTTCTGCTGCTCAGGGGTGAGCGGCTGGTAGCGGGTGGGTGTGCTCGCGGCCGGCGTCGAGGACCAGGACGACCGGCGGCAGACCCTCGCGCCCGATCCGGACGTACCCGGCGACACGGGCCCGGTCACCGCCTGCGGGCTCGACACCGGCTCGATGGCCAAGGACCGGTGGCAACGGAGCGGGCCCAGGCACCACCGGTGGCCGCCCGCGCTACGTGACCGAATCTGCCGGCGCAGCCAGAAGCCGGGACGGACGTGGGGGGCGGTGAGGTACTCGCCCGTCGTACAAGCCGTACAAGCAGGAGAGGGCGACGATGCAACTCTGGGTCCAGATGCGTTGCGCCGTCGCCCGCTCCTGGTGGTCGTCGCGCGCCGGGTAGCCGAAGGCGCCGGTGGGGTGCTGCTGGCAGAGCAGGAAGTCGACCCCGTCGCGGGTGACACGATGATCGGCCCAGCCGAGCAGCCCCAGCCCTTGAAGGAGCGCGGCGGCTTCTTCGAGTCGATAGCTCCGGCAGGCGGCCGGCAGCGCGGCTGCGAACCGCTCCGCGACGGAATGCCAGACGGAGGCGTCGTCGCCGAAGCGGAGCGGTCGGCCGTCGGCATACTGCGCCAGGGCCACGGCGGTGGCCGCGGGCGCATGGTTCTCGGCCAGCAGGTCCGCAGGGGCCGTGGAGGCGAGGAGGGGGTCCGCCTGCTGCGCGGTGAGCCAGCCCAGGTCCCGCAGTCGCCTGACTCCGCCAACGGCGGTCGCGGGAACGGCGGCGAGTCCGGTGAGTGCTGCTGCCGTGTCCGCCAGGAACCGGTCGAGGGAATCGCAGGCCAGTCCACAGGCCGACAGGCCTCGCGCGCACTCGGCAACCGCGTCGACGCCCTGCCTGCTCCAAGCCACCGTCTGGGCGAGGGAGTTGTCGGCATGGTGCACGAGAGTGGTGAGAGCCCGAGCGGCGAGTTGCGGCTCCCCCACCGAGCGTGCGGCTCGCGCGGCTGCGCCCGCTGCCGGGACTGCGTCGTCGAAGGGCGCCTCGAGGGCGGCGTCGGTCAGCCAGGCGGTGGCACTCCGGATCGCCGCTTCAAGTCGTCCGTTGCCGGCGGACCGGGGAGGTGAGGGGCGTGGCTGCCGGATCACGGCCGCATCGCGGGCGAGGTGCCCGGCCAGCGCTGCGACGATCGTGGTGTGATAGCCGGTGGCCCAGTCGCGGTATTCCGCATCGCCGTTCTCGAGTTCCGGCGGGAGGATGCCGTCCGGCCCGGCGACCCGCCCGCTGGGTTCCTGTACATCGGCGAGAAAGGCCCAGGCCCGTTCCATCTCGGGTGAGTCCTGGATCCCCAGGCACAGGAGACAGCAGAGCAGTTCGGCGACGAGGTCGGCGTTCTCCTTCCGGCGGCACAGGAGGCTGAGTGCCTCCAACAGTTCTACGGCCTGGGGCGGACCGAATCCGGCAGGCCACCGGGGATGGCGCCGGCCGAAATCGGTGGCGTAGAACACGGTGTGCGTGACCGCGTAAATATCGCCGTCGCTCAGCTTCAGCACGGATGGATCCGCGCAGAGCAGGGAGAAGGGCAGTACAGCGTCGTCCGCCGGCATTCCGTGATCGATTCCGGCCAACTCCAGTGTGTGCAGCAGATCCAGCTGCCGAAAGGGAGCGCGCTCGAAGCAGGCCGCATAACGCCCGGAGACCGCTTGGCCGATGAGGCGCTCGAATTCGCTGTCGCGTCGCCCGCACAGCCGCTGTGACGCGTAGGTGCCCGCATACAGCAGCAGGGCCCGCTCGTCGCGCGCGATGAGCTCACGGTACGAAGCGCGGGCCGCCACCGCGGTGACCTGGTCGAACAGCATCCGATAGGCGTCGTCGTCGAAGGATCCGGACTCCGCCCGGGCACGGAGTCCGACCAGCAACGCGACCTCGACGAACGCCTTGCGGACGAACAGCACGCGCCCGGTATCGGCGGTGTCGGGATCGAAGCGGGTGCGGTGCGCGGCCAGCCAGGAGACCGCTCCGCGTTCCACCGTGCGCCGCTTGTCCACCACAGCCGCCCTCCTGACGAGTCGATCCAATCCGGTCGTACGTTTCGCCGGACGCGGGCACCCCCGCACGGCGCAGTCCCGAGCTAGGCCTCCTCGGCCACGGACGGGACGACGAGCACATACTTGTCCCAGGCCAGCACATAGCCGGAGATTTCTCCGAGCGTGGTGGTCGCGCCGACCAACTGCTCCAGAGTGGTGTTCATGTTTATCAGTCCGCTGCTCTGGAGGAAGGCGAGAGCGGCCCGGGCGTCGACTGCTGGGCAGTTGGTCATGACGAACCTCCACTGAGGGAACGGTTTCCGCGGATTCCTGTCCCGCGAAATACCCGCCATCAATCATGTCAACGATTTGCGTGCGTGTCATCGGCGAATATTCAGGTTCACCTGAATAGACCATCGTTAATACAATATTTCCGCTGTTTTGGCTGTGCGGATCCCGCACTTTCTCGGTCTTCCTGTGGTGCAACGCCTGGCGGCTTGAACCTCGGTACGCAGGAGCACGCGCCTGCCGCCGGGCACGGTGAACTCGTTCTCCGTCGTCGAGACCTTCAACCGTGCCCACGCCGCCCGGAGGTCCGATCGCCGGCCGCGGTCGCAGGGCGCTCGAAGAGTCCACAACCCGGCCCGCGGGATGGACGGTTGATCCCGCGGACCGGTGTTCGGAGTGGGCTATGGCTGGTACTGGAAGGCGGCGCCGTTGCTGGTGCCGCCCGGGGAGTGGACGGTGACGGTGACCAAGCCGACGGCACCGGCCGGTGAGGTGACCACGACCATGGTGTCGGAGACCGCGGCGAAGGACGCCGGAGCGATGCCGAAGAACACGGCGTCGGTGTAGGTGAGGTTGCTTCCCCTGATCAGGACGTCGTCCCCGCCGGATACCGAACCCTGCGCCGGGCTGAGGGAGCTGATGACCGGTGGTGCGACGTAGATGTAGTAGGCGTTGCCCAGCCCGACGGTGCTGGTGCCGCCTGGTGTGGTGGCCGTGACCAGAACGGTCCCCGTGCCGGCAGGCGCGGTGACCGTGATCTGGGTGTCGGAGATCACGGTGATGTTGGTGGCCGCGGCGGACCCGAAGTGCACCGCGCTGGTGAGCGCCAGGCCGGACCCGAAGAGGGTGACGGTGTTCCCGCCACCACTCGGCCCCATCGTCACACTCAGGCCGGTGACGGCCGGGGCCATGAGGTAGAAGTACGGCAGCGGATTGCTGGTGCCGGCCCCGGTGGTAACCGTGACGTTGACCGACTGCGCCGCCCCTCCGGGTGCCGTGACCGTGATCTGGGAGGCGGTGTTGGCGGTGATCGTGGCGGCGCGGGTGCCGAACAGCACCGAGGTCGCGCCCGACAGGTTGGTGCCGGAGACGGTGACGGTGTTCCCGCCGCTGGTCGGTCCCTGGTTCGGGGTCAGGCTGGTGATCGCGGGTGCGTTGATGTAGGTGAACGTCACACTGTTGCTCGTACCCGCCGCCGTGGTGACCGTGACAGGAACGGAACCAGTCCCGGCGGGCACCGTCACCGTGACCTGCGTATCA
>NZ_JBIRFA010000061.1:31625-33056 GCF_044327205.1 Kitasatospora sp. NPDC018058
TGCACCGACGACGCACCGGTGAACCCCGAACCACTGATGACCACCGACGCACCGACCACACCCGAGGACGAGCTCAGACCGGTGATCACCGGCACGGCGCCGTAGGTGAAGGCCACGCCGTTGCTCGTGCCGAACGGCGTGGTGACCGTGACCTGAACCGTTCCAGAGCCCGCAGGAGCCGTGGCCTGGATCTGGTTGTCGCTGACCAGTTTGAACGACGACACCGGCACGGTTCCGAACTTCACCGAGGTCGCGCCGATGAAGCCGCTGCCGTTGATCGTGACGGCCGTGCCCCCCGTGGCCGGCCCGTTGTTGGGGTTGATGCTGCTGATGACCGGAGCCATCGGGTGCTCCTTTGCGTGGCTGACGAGGGTGCCCTGGCCGCCGTGGGCGGCCAGGGCACAGCGGGTCCGTGGTCGCGGCTCATCGGGTCCGCGCCCACGGCCGCGGGGACGGGGCGGCCGTGCTGCCCGTTGCTCGGTGCACGGGCTCGCCCGGGGCTTAGACGACGACGAACTGGTCCGCGACGACGGCCGTGCTGGTGCCGCCGGGGTTGATGACCTGGATGTCGTAGGTGCCCGCGGCCAGGGTGCCGGGCACGTCGAGGGTCAGACTGCCCACGCCGGTGACGCTGACGTTGTCGGCCGGGGTGGACGGGCCACCGGTGGTCAGGGTGAAGGTCACGGAGCTGACGTCGACGAAGCAGGTGCCGGCGACGATGACCCCGGTGGTGCCCGCCGGCCCCGTGCCGGGCGTCACGCCGGTGACCGCCGGCCGTTCGTAGTAGGTGAACTGACCCTGCGCGCCGATCGGGGAGCTGGTGCCGCCGGTGTTGCTGACGAGGACGTCCGCCGCGTCGGTGCAGCCGGTGAAGGCGCCGTGGGGCGGCGGGGTGACGGTCAGGTGGCCGTCCGACAGGACGGTGGGGGCGGCGGTGCCGACCGTGCCGAAGGCCACCGAGGTCGCGGTCGCGAAACCGGTGCCGAAGACGTCGACGGCGCCGGGTGCAGCAGGACCGGTGCTGGGGGTCACCGCCGTGACCGTCGGGGCGGCGATGTAGAAGAAGGCGGCGCTGTTGCTGTTGACCCCGGAGACGGTCGCGATGACGTTGGCCTGACCGCTGCACCCCGACGGGAGGGTGAGAGTGACGGAGGTGCTGCTGGCGGCGGTGGGCGTGACCGTCTTGGTGCCGATGTTCACCTTGGTGGTGCTCAGGCTCCCCAGACCGGTACCGGTGATGGTCATCGTCTGGCCCGAGTGGCCCGAGGTGGGCGAGATGGAGCTGATGAAGGGTGCCATGACTGATCTCCTTTGCTGGTGCGGATGACGCTGTCGTCCCATTCGCCGGAGCCGCCGAATCGGCAGTCCGCCGCACAGGGCGTGATCGGGTTCCGGCAGGTCACACGACAGGGTTCGCAGCGCTGCCGGAAT
>NZ_JBIRFA010000062.1:0-32981 GCF_044327205.1 Kitasatospora sp. NPDC018058
GATCAAGAAGGTCCGCAGGGGCCGCTACACGGCAGCCGCCACACCAGCGGCCCCCACCTTGCACCCCGGCCGAAATCCTTAACTACCCGGCCTTGGTGGAACTTCAGGAAGCAAGGTCACGCCCGGCACGGACACGTCGCGACCACGAAGGAGACGAAGCCTCCGCCAAGGCCGCCTGCAACCCACTCACCGGCACTGACACAACCAGACACTCTCATGCCCCACGAAGAAGATCGAGCCCGGACCGAAGCCGCCCCACACGCTTGACGAAGAACATAGAGGCACCCCCCGGATCGCCGCGCTTCCCGCTGACGCCGTGACCGTTCGCGGCGGCGAAGCCGTCCTCGTCCCCGACCGCCTGCCCGCGCCCCGGGCCCGGCTGCTGACCGAACTCGCCGACCCTTGGCACCCGAGCAGCATCCTGACGCGCCGAAGTCGGTGGGTGGAACCGACTGAGTGGGCAGCCGAGTCCTCTCCGGAGGACGGGAGTTCGAGTTCGACGTCGATGAGGAGCCGAGATTTCGCGCCAGCAGACCGACTGACCAGGAGCTGCGGCAGACCTTCCACAAGCTGCTGGAGCGCGTGCTCACCGTCGGGGGGCCGCACTCCTGCAACGGACTGGACAGCGTCACCAACGAGGCGCTCTGGCCGAGGTGCCACTCGAGTCAGACCGCGACCGGGCCCGATGCGGGGCCTGGGAGCTGTAGCCCTAGCTAGGAACGGCCGCCTGGGGCACCCCGCACGTGCCGCGTGCCCGCCCCGGCTCCGGCCCCGGCCGCAGCGGGCCGCCCCCTCAGGGCGCGGTGGCTTCCCAGGCCGCCTCGATCATCCGGAAGACCTCGTCCACCGTGGCCCCGGGATCGTCCGCCCGGCAGGCCAGCGCGTAGGCGTCGATGGCGAACCGCGCGGTCGCCCGGCAGGCCGTCGCACTCCGGGACAGGTGGGGATCGGCGGCCAGAGCCGCTGCCAGCGCCTGCGCGTGACGCAGGCTCATCGACTCCTCGTACTCCCGCAGGGCGGGTGATCCCTCGATCATGCACCGGACGGGGGCTCTGCCCTCCGCCGTGCAGTGCCGCACCAGGGCCTGAACCTCACGGTGCAGCGCCGGGATGAGCGGCTCGTGCGGCTGCCGGTCGGTGACCGCCCGCGTGAGGCACTGCTCGAAGTCCTGGTCGCGCTCGAACACCAGGGCCTCTTTCGAGGCGAAGTGGGAGAAGACCGTGGTGACGGCCACGTCGGCCTCGGCCGCCACATCACGGATGCCCACGGCGTCGTACCCGCGCTCCAGGAAGAGCCGCAGCGCGGTGTCGGCGATCTTCTGACGGGTCGCGGCCTTCTTGCGTTCGCGGCGTCCGGGCGGCTCGGTCATGCCCTGACACTACCAGGTACGAATCCCTAACCGTTGCGAAACCCTAACCGTTACGGTTATGTTCGGCCGCATGAGGAAAGTGAGCTTCGCCGAGTTCGGCGGTCCCGAGGTCCTGCACCTGGTGGAAGCCGAGGAGCCCCACGCGGGCCCCGGCCGGATACGCATCGCGGTACGGGCGGCGGGTGTGAACCCCGTCGACTGGAGGATCCGGGAGGGCCAGGTCCTGGGAGCCCATCCGGTCGAGCTGCCCGCCGGGGTCGGGCTGGACGCCGCCGGGGTGGTGGACGAGGTCGGCGAGGGCGTCGAAGGGGTCGAGATCGGCGACCGCGTGTTCGGAGAAGGCTCCGACACGTACGCCGAGTTCGCCGTGCTGTCGGCCTGGGCCCGCATGCCCGAGGGACTGACCTTCGAGGAGGCGGCCGGGTACCCGTCCGTGGTGGAGACCGCGCTGCGCATCATCCGCGAGGTCGGCGTGCGGCCCGGGCAGACGCTGCTGGTCAGCGGCGCGTCCGGCGGCGTCGGTTCGGCGGTGCTGCAGATCGCCCGCGAGCGCGGCATCACGGTGATCGGCACGGCCGGGGCCGCGAACCAGGACTACCTGCGCGGTCTGGGCGCCCTCGCCACGACCTACGGCGAGGGCTGGGTCGAACGGGTGCGGCACCTGGGCCGGGCCGACGCGGCCCTCGACTTGGCCGGCTCGGGCGTGATCCGCGAACTCGTCGAGCTGACCGGGGACCCGCGCAAGGTCGTCTCCATCGCCGACCTCGGCGCGCCGCTGCTGGGCGTCCGGTTCTCGGGTGTGGCCGGGAGCGTGCCGGACGCGCTCGCCGAGGCCGTCGACCTCATCTCCCGGGGCAGGCTCCACATCCCGGTCGAGAAGTCGTACCCGCTCACCGAGGCGGCGTCGGCCCACGCCGACAGCCGCGCCGGCCACACCCGGGGGCGCCGGGTCCTGGTCGTCTGAGCCGCCGCCCGCCCGACATCCCCGCGCCGAACGGCCGGTCAGTAGCGGACGGTGAATCGACGTCAGGCGAGGTCGGGGCGGGGCGGCTACACCTCGTCCACCAGGGCGATCACGGCGTCCTCCGCCGAGATGCGGCTCAGGCCGTCCCGAATAGGCCGGTCACCACCAGTGCGGAGACAGCACCGCGGCAGGCGTTTCCCGGAATCCGGAAGGGCGACGCATGGGGGGCGCCTGCCCCCGGACGAGAACAACCCGGCTCAGCGGGAAGGGTCAGACCGCCTGTACGAAGCCGTCCTCGACATCTGGCGGGCCAGCAGCTGAAGCCGCCTCACCCGGCACCGGGTTGCCGGGTGAGGCCCCACGGATCCGCCCCGCTGGCAGATGGCATGTTCGCGGCCAGAAAAGATTGCAGGTCAAAGCCCTGGCCACCTACCGATCAACGGGTCTAGCATCCCCGCCACGGCGGCCCCACCGCAGCGCCCCTGGGCCGCGCAGCAGAACAGCAACGCCGCGGCTCGGCGCTGCTGCCCCCCAGCCTCCGGCCGGGGGCGCCTACGACCGCTCCGGCGACCTTCTTCGCCGCCTTCTTCAGCTGCGGGCGTCGGAGCTGGAGCGGCTACGGCTGAGCCCCATGCGGGTGTCGTGCAAGGCCATGGAACTGGCCCTGGACCGTGCCCGCGATGTACGCGGCCTGGGTGCCGGAGCCGTCGACGTCGGCCAGGTCCGGGCCGCCCGGCGGACGGCCGCGCCTCCCGCCCAGATCTTCGGCGGGAGGCGGGGTGGCCCGGATAAGGGCCGTTCACGCCGTCGGCCCTGTCAGGGGGTTACCGTTGCGATCTGGCTCGGGGTGTTCTC
The DNA here is from genome assembly GCF_044327205.1 of Kitasatospora sp. NPDC018058. NCBI lineage: Bacteria > Bacillati > Actinomycetota > Actinomycetes > Kitasatosporales > Streptomycetaceae > Kitasatospora > Kitasatospora sp. NPDC018058. The sequence continues at coordinate 3,189 of NZ_JBIRFA010000062.1, forward strand.
GGTGAACCAGAGGTTGCCGTCGGATCCGGTGGCGATCTCCAGCGGGCTCGCGTCGAAGGTGGGGACCGACAGTTCGGTGATCGTTCCCGAGGTCGTGATCTGGCCGATGTCGTTGCCGACGTTCTCGGTGAACCACAGGTTGCCGTCCGGCCCGGCGGTGATGCCCCACGGGAACGGGAAGAAGGCGGTATCCGTCAGGTCGTAGCCGGTGAACACGCCCGAGGTGGTGACCTGGCCGATCTGCGTTGCTCCGGCGTCGGTGAACCACAGGTTGCCGTCGGGCCCTGCGGTGATGCCGATGGGCAGCGAGAACAGTGAGGGGACCGCGTACTCGGTGATCGTGCCGCCGGTGGTGATCTGGCCGATGCTTCCGGACAGTACTTCGGTGAACCACAGGTTGCCGTCCGGCCCGGAGGTGATGCCCAGCGGGAAGGCGCCGGAGGTCGGCAGCGCGTACTCGGTGACCGTGCCACCGGTGGTGATCTGGCCGATGTTGTCGGCACCGGGCTCCGCGAACCAGAGGTTGCCGTCCGGCCCCGCGGTGATGCCCCACGGGTACGCGCCCGAGGTCGGCAGCGCGTACTCGGTGACCGTGCCACCGGTCGTGATGCGGCCGATCTTGTCGACGTTCGATTCGGTGAACCACAGGGCGCCGTCCGGCCCGGTGACGATCTCGGCCGGCCCGGCGTTGGTGGTGGGCACCGAGTATTCGGTGAAGGTGCCGCCCGTGGTGACGCGCCCGATCGCGTCGGCGGCGTTCTCGGTGAACCACAGGGCGTTGTCCGGCCCCGCGGTGATGCCGACCGGGGCCGCATTGGCGGTGGGCGTCGCCGACTCGCTGATGGTGGGGCTCTGGCGGGGCTTTGACGTCCTTGGTTGGGGGTGTTTGCCCCGGAGGCAGCCGATGAGCCCCGCCGGTCCCCGGTACTGGACGCAGGACTTCACCCACGGGCGCAGGGATCCGGGACGGGGGCGCGGGGAGTCGCCGAAGGCGACGGTGCCGGGCGCTGCGACAGCGGCTGTCAGGACCAGAACGACGAGCGCGCGATGAAGCCGCCCGAGGCGGCCGGGACGGTGGGACATGAGACCCCTTTCCGAAGGACACGGCGGGAGCCGGAACGCCGAACCTGCGCACCTGCGGTCTCCCCGGACCGGGGGAGGGTGGCCGCGGGAGAGGCGTCCGGCCTCAGGATCCGCGATCGTTCCTGCACGCACGAGAGCGTGGAACGCGGCTCGCGAAGCGCACCAGGTTGCGACGCGCCAGCTCACGCCTTGTCCTTGCGCGGCCCGCGCAAGGACAAGGGCATAGGCCAGTGGCATGCTCCCGTACGCCCCACCCGGCCTGCTGGCCACCCAGGCACACCCGCTTGCTCCGAGCACGTGTCACCTGGGCTGGTCGGGTGTCTCAGCGACGGTTGAAAACTGACCGCTGAACGGCGGATGAAACAGGACCCACCGGAGCAAATCCGACCCTTCTTGCGATCGTCTGATCATCCTGATCCGCGTCGAGGGTCAGGAGGAGAGGGTGGTGATTCCCGTGGAGGACTGGGCTGAGATCCGCCGGCTGCATCGGGCTGAGGAGATGCCGATCCGGGCGATCGCCCGGCACCTGGGCATCTCGAAGAACACGGTGAAACGGGCCCTGGCCACCGACCGGCCGCCGGTCTACCAGCGCCCGCTGAAAGGCTCGGCCGTGGACGCGGTCGAGCCGGCCATCCGCGAGCTGCTCAAGCAGACCCCGACGATGCCGGCCACGGTGATCGCGGAGCGGATCGGCTGGCAGCGCGGGCTGACGATCCTCAAGGAACGCGTGCGTGAGCTGCGACCGGCCTATCTTCCCGTCGATCCGGTCTCCCGCACGGTCTACCAGCCGGGCGAGCTCGCCCAGTGCGACTTGTGGTTTCCGGCGGTGGACATCCCGCTCGGCTACGGTCAGAGCGGCCGGCCCCCGGTCCTGGTGATCGTGTCCGGGTATTCGCGGGTGATCACTGCCCGGATGCTGCCCTCCAGGCAGACCGGCGATCTGATCGACGGCCATTGGCGCCTGCTCGCCGGCGGCTGGGGAGCCGTTCCGAAAATGCTGGTCTGGGACAACGAGGCCGGTGTCGGCAAAGGCAAGCTGACCAGCGAGTTCGCCGCGTTCGCCGGCCTGCTCGCGGTCAGGATCCATCTGTGCCGGCCCCGCGATCCGGAGGCGAAGGGTCTGGTCGAGCGCGCGAACGGCTACCTGGAGACCAGCTTCCTGCCCGGACGCACGTTCACCGGCCCGACCGACTTCAACACCCAGCTGGCCGGCTGGCTGCAGATCGCCAACCGGCGCCGGCACCGCTCGATCGACGCCCGCCCGGTGGACCGCTGGGAGGCCGACCGCGCCGAGATGCTCACCATCCCGCCCGTCTCCCCGCCCCACTGGTGGCGCTTCCACACCCGCATCGGCCGCGACCACTACATCCGCGTCGACACCAACGACTACTCCGTCCACCCCCGGGCCATCGGCAAGACCGTGATGGTCCGCGCGGACAACGAGGAGGTCACCGTCATCGCCGGCAACGACGTCGTGGCCCGCCATGCGCTGCTGGGCCAAGCACCAGAGCCTGACCGACCCCGAGCACGCCGCCGCGGCCCGCGTCCTGCGCGGCGAGGTGATCCACCAGCAGGCAGCCCGAGTGCACGCCGCCCGCGCCGCCCTCCTGGCCCCCGACAGCCTCGGCATCGAGGTCGAGCAACGCGAACTGGGCACCTATGACCGCATGTTCACCCTCATCGAGGGCGGCGCCGGACAGGAGGAGGGCACCTGATGGCCCGCACCACCACGACCGACGCCGTCAAGCCCGACGGCCTGGCGGCCCGCACCGGCCGACAGACTGCCGCCGACCTGGCCTTCTACGCACGCGCCATGAAGGCCCCCGCCCTGCTGGCCGCCGCCGAACGCCTCGCCGAACGCGCTCAGGCCGAGTCCTGGACCCACCTGGAGTATCTGGTCGCCTGCCTGCAGCGCGAGGTCTCCGCCCGCGACAGCCACGGAGGCGAGGGCCGCATCCGAGCCGCCCGCTTCCCCGCGATCAAGACCATCGAAGAACTGGACGTCACCCACCTGCGTGGCCTGACGCGCCAACAACTCTCCCACCTGGCAACATTGGACTTCATAGCCGCCCGGGAGAACGTGATCTTCCTGGGGCCGCCGGGCACCGGCAAGACCCATCTGGCCACCGGACTCGCCGTCCGGGCCTGCCAGGCCGGACACCGGGTCGCGTTCGCCACCGCCTCCCAGTGGGTCGACCGCCTGGCCGCCGCCCACCAGGCCGGCCGGCTCCAGGACGAACTGGTCAAGCTCGGCCGCTACCCGCTGATCGTGGTCGATGAAGTGGGCTACATCCCCTTCGAACCGGAGGCCGCGAACCTGTTCTTCCAGCTGATCTCGAACAGATACGAACGAGCGAGCGTGATCGTCACCTCGAACAAGCCCTTCGGGCGCTGGGGAGAGGTCTTCGGCGACGAAACCGTCGCCGCCGCCATGATCGACCGACTCGTCCACCACGCCGAGGTCCACTCCCTGCCTCAAAGGAGAGTCCTACCGCATGCGCGGCCGCGAACTCGGCCGCGTTCCCACCACCGACAACGACTGAACACGACCACCGACGACGCGAAAAGGGTCAGAACTCAACCGACCAAAGTGGGTCACGGTTCAGCCGCCGCCGACATGGTGAGAGGCGACATGCTGAAGGGGAGCCACCGCAAGGTGGCCAACACGGGACCCCGAGAGGACGAACTGCGGAGCGGCAAAGGCCCCAGCCACGATGGCTCCAGCAACGGGGCCCGCGAACAGGCCCACCACCGCACTCGCCACGATGACAAATCCAAGGCCGACGTGCGCGGCAGGCAGGTCAGCCCTGATCACCTCTCGCAGAGCCTTGCGCCTCGCCCGCATATCAGAGGCATAGCGCTCCCGGGCCATCTCCGGGTCAGCGGCGGGTCCCTCGGGCCACTGGTCCACCATCATCATCCCCCAGATTCCGATCGAACAGAGCCTAACTCCTGGGCTACTCCGTGGACTTGATTCGCTTTGACGGCCACCCCTGATCAGGGGCTTCGGCCCCGGTAAGGATGATGTCCATCATGGAGAGCATGGGGCAGAAGAAGCCACGCCCTCGCCGCTCGTTCACGCCGGAGTTCAAGGCCGAGATCGTCGAGCTGTGCCGACGCGGCGACCGCTCGGTCGGTCAGGTCGCCAAGGACTTCGACCTGACCGAGACGGCGGTGCGCGACTGGGTGAAGCAGGCCCGGGTCGACGCCGGTGAGCGCGACGGCCGGACCAGCGACGAGCGCGAGGAACTGGCGAGGCTGCGGCGGGAGAACCGCCGCCTGCGTGAGGACGTGGACATCCTCCGCCGGGCCCCGGTGCACTCAACCCGTCAGCGCAACAGGGGCTCCAGCCTATCGGCAGGCGTGTCGAAGTCGAGGGTCTTCCGGGGGCGTGTGAACTGCTCAAGGTCTCCCGAGCCGCCTTCTACGCCCGCCGAACCACCACCCCCGGCCCCCGCGCCATACGCGACGCGGAGCTGACCGAGAAGAGCACCGAGGTCCACGCGACCTCGCGCGGCACCTACGGCGCCCCGCGCGTGCACGCCGTCCTGCAGCGCGACGGAGACCGGTGCGGCCGGCGAAGGGTCGCGCGCCTGATGCGCCAGGCCAGCACCGAGGGCCGGCACCGAAGACGGCGCCACCGCACCACGATCCCCGACCCCCGCGCCGCCACCCGGCCGGACCTGGTCCTGCGCGACTTCCAGCCCCACCCGGCGGCCCTCCACAGGGCGCCGCTCCGCAACTGCAGTGAAGCACGATGCTGCTGATTCACCTGATGCGCCAAGAATCGGGATAAGACGCTCAGTCACAGATGCTCCCGGTGCGGGCCGAGCTGCTTGCGTTCCCTCGGCCCGCACCGGCCGCCTCTCAGCGGGTTCAGTTGGCGAGCTGGGCTTGGAAGACGGCGCTGTTGAAGTACGCCTTGGCCTCCCGGATGAGGCCGGTGTCATCCAGCTCATAGATGTTGATGCCGGACCAGTTGACCGGCTTGCCGTCCAAGGCGACGGCGGCGCCACGCCAGGAGACGGCGATGTGGTTGCCGATGGTGTGCGCCTCTATGGGCGTGAGCCCTAGGAAGGGCTGGAAGTTGGGCAGGACGGAGGCGATGAAGTCGCGGATCGCGGTGCGTCCGGTGATCGGAGACGTGCCGATGGGGTCGTGGAAGACGCCGTCCTCGGCGAAAGCCTGTGCCCAGGTGTCAGCGTCGCCTTCCTGGGAAGCACGGAAGAACTGCAGGACAGCAGGCGGCATGGCCGGGAATGTCATGGAGGATCCTTCGAGACGGATGCTGGCTTTGAGGCGGGGAGGTGGGCATGAAAGCGACGGTGGCGCCCGTGTGGAAGTGCGATCGCCGTTCACCTCGGTGAGGCCGCCGATCGCCTGACCGACGGCGCGGACGGCGTGTCCTTGCGACCGCGGTGACGTGGGCGGTCGGCGAGACGGGCGGTGAGAGCGGCGGCTGCGGCAAACCCGATGAGGGCACACACCCCGGGCCAGCCGAGGTGGGCGTAGATGCGGATGCCGAGCCAGGATCCGGCGCTGCCGCCGAGGAACGAGCAGGTCATGTAAGCGGTGTTCAGCCGGCTGCGGGCCTCGGCTCGCAGGGCGAAGATGCGGGCCTGGTTGGCGACCTGGCTGCACTGCACCGCCACATCCAGCAGCAGGAGGCCGGCGGTGAGGGCGGCCAGGCCGATGGGGCCGCCCAGTGCGCCAGCAGTGAGCACCGCGGCCGCGGCGAGGGTGGCCCCGATGCACCAGCCGTTCACCCGATCCGGGCCGTGCCGGTCGACCCGGCGTCCGGCGGCCGGAGCGCAGAACATGCTCGCCGCTCCGATCAGGGCCAGCACGCCGACCGCCTGGGCATCCATACGGTAGCGGGGGCCGGTGAGCAGGAGGGCGAGTGCGGTCCAGGCCGCGCTGAAGCCGCCGAAGAGGGAGGCCTGGTAGAGCGCGGAACGACGTAGGCCCTGCTCGGTGCGCAGCATCCGCACGGTGTCGGCGAGCAGGACCGGATACCGTATGCGGGCGGCCGGCCCGGTGGTGGGCAGGGCCAGGCCGAGAACGAGCGCGAGCAGTCCGGTGAGTGCGGCGGCAGCCAGGTACGGGGCACGCCAGCCGAGGTGTTCGCCCAGCACACCGCCGAAGGTGCGGGCCAGCAGGATCCCGCCGATCAGGCCGCCCTGCAGGGTGCCGATCACGGAGCCGCGCCGGTCGGGCGCGACCAGGCCCGCCGCCAGGGGCAGCAGCAGCTGGGGAACCACCGTGGCCAGGCCGACCACGGTGCCGGCGGCGGCCAGGAGGTCGGTGGCCGGGGCGAGCCCGGCGGCCAGGAGCGCGCAGCCCGTCACGGCCAGCAGCACGGTGATCAACGGGCGGCGTGGGAGCCGGTCGCCGAGTGGGACCAGCAGGAAGATCCCGGCGGCGTAGCCGAGCTGGGTCACCGTGGCCACGCTTGCCGCCGTGCCCGGCGCGATGCCGAACCCGTCGGCGATGAGCGGGGTGAGGGCCTGCGGGAAGTAGACGTTCGCCACGCTGACGCCGCACGCCAGCGCCATCACCAGCGGCACCCGCCGGCCCAGTGCGGCAGGCGCGGGCGGGGCGGGCGGATTGATCCGGGGCATCACAACTCCAACCGAACGAACTAGATGGTTCGAAGCTCGATGAGAGAGTTGCAGACCCTTGCGGGATCGTCAAACGAACCAGTTCGTTACCATCGGTCCATGGCATACGACTCGACGGCAACCAAGGAGCGGATCCTCACGGCAGCGACCAGCGAATTCGCCGCCCACGGCGTCGCCGGTGCCCGTGTGGACCGCATTGCCGCCCAGGCCCAGGCCAACAAGCGGGCGATCTACGACTACTTCGGTGACAAGAACAAGCTCTTCGCCGCTGTCCTCGAACGCCTCATGGCCGACCTCGCCCGGGCCGTCCCGCCCGGCGACGACGACCTGTCCGCCTACGCCGAGCGCCTCTTCGACTACCACCGCGCCCATCCCGAGGCTCTGCGGCTGCTCATGTGGGAAGCCCTCGAGCTCGGCGACCAGCCCGTGCCAGGCGAAGAAGCCCGAACCCGCCACTACCAGGACAAGCTCCAGGCCACACAAGCCCCCGACGACAACGGCGACCCTCAAACGCGCCTGTTCCTCACACTCGGCCTGGTCGGCTGGAGCCTGGCCATGCCCCAGGTCCGCCGCATGATCCTCGGCACCGACCACAGCCTCGACCAGCTCCGCTCCGACATCGCCCAAGCCGTCCAGGCACTGCCCACCGGAGACAGGTTTCCCGAACAGGCATAGCCGCGTGCATTTCGCGCTGGCTGGCGCCGGGCGACTACGCGGGCTGCTGACCTCCGCATCTCCGGAGGAGCTGCGGACCTGGTTCGCCTCCACATAACGCGTGCCTCGCACCGTATGACGGCCTACGCCAGCTGTGGTTGGTTCTACCCGAACTATTCGGGCTCCAGGTTCCCTGGAATGGTTCCCGCGACGCCTGATCCGTTCTAGCTGTCGACCTGGACGGATGGCCCGTGCTCGCAGGGGCCGACAACCCGCCCCGCTCGGTCGAATGTCATATCGCGCTGGCCGCGGCGATGCCCCGCACGGTGCTCGGCGAGCTGAAGCACGAGCTACTCGCACAGCAGGTTCCAGGCGAGCTGGGCCACCCACGCTGCTGTGGGATGGGCGGTGACACCGAGGATGTGGACGCGCCGGGCCTTGATATCCATGACGAAGAAGACGTGGAGGCGCTTGAAGAAGGCGGTGTCCACGTGCAGGAAGTCGCAGGCGAGAAGCGAGTGAGCCTGTGCGGGGATGAAGGTGCGCCCGGCCTGCCGGGAGGCGCGCTGTGGTGCGGGGCTACAGACCGGAGCGGCGCAGGATGCGGCGGATGGCGGCAGCGGCGACTCGGTGGCCGCGCCGTCGCAGCTCGGCCTGGATCCTGACGTACCCCCGGGCCGGATTCTTTGTGGCGAGGCGCCGGATGAGCGCGGCGATCGGGGGAGGGCGGGGACGGGACGCAGCAGCCACGGGGACGGCGGGCTCCTGGTCGACGTCGGCGGCCGGGACAGCGGCAGGCGCCGAGGTAGCCGGGGCCGGGCGATGGACGATTGGTCTGTTCCCCGTGCCGGCGCCGGATCGGCGTCGATGGGGTGCTCGACGACCCCACCCGTCCCCATCCCTGTACGCCGCAACAGACCCAGCAGCGGTGACAGGTGGGCACCGCGTACCTTCTGCGCGGCGCCCACCTCGCGCGCGAACCACTGCCCGAACTCCGCGTCCCTGGCGAACTCGTTACGGATCACCTTCACAGCCGCTGGCTGCCCGCCGGGGGAAAAGGCGAGAAACACCTGTCCCATACCGCCCTCACCCAGCCGCGCCACCAGCCGAAAGCCCCCAAGGCTGTCCGGATGGTGCGACTGCAGTTCAGGAAACCGAAATGCGGACTGGGCTGCGGCAGTGGTTACGGTGCTGCGGAGCGGGCCTGCTGGACGAGCAGATCATCGGCATGCCCTCGTTCTCTGTGGATGAGGCGTGGCATGGGCTGATTCTGTGCACCGCGCGCTACGCGGCCTTCTGCCAGGCAAGCTACGGGCAGTTCCTGCATCACCATCCCCAGGGTGGTGAGCTCCCCGGGATGCGAAACGCGCGGGATCGATGCGGGAACAGCTGCATCGGACGGCCGTGGCATGGTCGTTCGTTGCCCGGCCCGGCGAGGAATGCGTCCTGTGGGACCTCGATGTGCGGGTGGGCGTGCCCGAGCCGTGGAACGTGGGCCGGCCCCCACCCGTTCCCGACGATTCGACGCCACGTTAGGTCCCCGACGTAGCTCACAGCAGGTGAACCGGCCTGCCGACTGGGTGTTGTGACCGCCGAGGTGCCACTTGAGTCAGCGGCGGCGGTGCAACCGCTTGTTCGCGTCCACCTGACGTCCCCAACCGGCCCCTGGCCGCCGATCACTCTGGCATGCTCACCCGAATGGCGGCAGGCAGCGGGCCACCGACGCCTCACATAACGTGCTCGGCGACCTGAACCGCGAACTCGAGGTGCTCACCACTGAGCTGCAGGCCGCCCCCGCCGCCGGCCGGGCCGCCACCGAGATGCCAGCCGGATGAGCAGCACCACCCGGCGCGGGCTCGCCCCGGGCGCCGGGTGCTGTCCGCCACCGTCCGCACGCCCCGCACCCCCGTTGCCGTGGTGACCCGCCGCCCTCGACGCCGAGCTGCACGCCACGCTGCACGCCTTCGAAGCCGCGGCCGCTCCGTGGCGCGAGGCCTCCGAGAACCTGGACGAGGACGTCCTCGCCGAGGCCGCTACCGAAGCGCGGGCGTTCAACGCCGACCCGGCCCGCGCCGTCGACGAGCTGGTGCGCGGCCTGCTCGGACAGCTCGCCGACTGGAAGCAGTCGATCGGCGAGCTCGGCCGCCAGCTCACCGCAGCCGCGCAGGACCAGCTGCTGCCCGGGTGGGCCGCCGACGCCGGCCGCACCGAGGACGTCCGCTGGCGCCGGGCCCGCCAGGCGCTACTGGAGGCCGTCGCCCGCCACCACCACGACACCCTGCCCGCCGAGGCCACTGCCGACCGGCCGTGGTGATCACCACCGCCCGGCGCGCGGGAGAATGAGCCGGGTGGCCAGCACCCAGCCCTGTCCCAGCCGCAGCGCTCAGAATGTCGAGCTGGTCACCGGGTTGTACAGGTCGACCATCGTGCGTACGGGGAGCGGCAACCAGTCGCCGGTCGACGGGTTCCGGGAGAGCAGTTCGAGTACCTCGGTGGCGGTCGGACGGCGCCGGGGATCGTGGTCGAGGCACAGGGTGATGATGCCGACGAACCGGGAGGGCAGCAGGCTGAGGGCGGACGCCAGGGATTCGCCGTCCGGGAGCGGTGCGGCTCCGGCGGCATGGCACAGCACCATGCCGAAGGCGTAGAGATCTACGGCATGCGTGATCGATCCGCCGGTGAGCTGTTCCGGGGCGAGGAACCCCTGGGTGCCGACGACATAGTTGCTACCGGTGAGCCCGGTGCTGTCGAGGGCTCGGGCGATGCCGAAGTCGATGATGCGGGGTCCTGCTCCGGAGATGATGATGTTGCCTGGTTTGAGGTCGCGGTGGATGATGCCGCAGGCATGGATGCGCTCGAGTGCTTCGGCGACGCCGACCGCGAGGGTGTGCAGGGTCCTCGGGGGCAGGGCGCCCTGCTGTCTGAGGACGTCGTGCAGTGACGGGCCGGGGATGTACTCGGTGGCCATCCAGGGCGGGTCGCCGTGGGGATCGGCGTCGACCACTGACGCAGTGTGGAACCCGCCGACGAGGCTTGCGGCTTCGATCTCGCGGGCGAACCGCCTGCGAAAGGTCGAATCCTCGGCGAGCTCCGACCGGATGACCTTGACCGCGACCAGGCGCTGTCCGGGTGACCGGCCGAGATAGACCGTGCCCATCCCGCCTTGCCCCAGCACCGCCGTCAGGCGGTAGCGGCCGATACGGCGAGGGTCCTCCTGTTGCAGCGGACGGTGCCCGGGGGCGAGTCCGGCCCGCACGGGCGACTGCGGTGTGCCACGTGGCCCTCCGTTTTCACCGGCCGGGACGACGGGACCTTCATGCCGGTCGGCGCTGACCTGCTTCGCCGTCGGGCCCTGGATGGAGGTGGGCGGTGCGACCACCTTGCACTCGACGCGGTGGACCCGGACACCCCAGCGGGCAGTGTCCCGGTCGAGCGCACCACGCAGGGCCGCGATGATCTCCCTGCGGGAGGTCAGGGCCCGCTCCACGTCCATGCCGTCGACCGTGCCGCGCAACGTAGCGACAGCGAGCTGCTCGATCGCCTGGACGTAGCTGGTGACGTCGTAGGTGGCGGCCCTCGCATCGGACACCTGGTAGGAGACGGCGATGTCGATGTCGACGCGCCGGTTGTCCCGCGTGACCACCTGCTGCCGCGGAACCGCCATGACCTGTTCACGCAGGTCAACCCGGAAGCGAAGGGTGTCGATGAACGGAATGACGAAGTTCAGACCGGGGTTGAGCGTGCGGCTGTAGCGCCCAAAGCGCTCCACGATGGCGGCGCTGGCCTCCGGAACGATCCGGATCGTTCTGACCAGGGCAATGAAAACGAACAGCACCAGAACGCTCAGAACGATTAAGACCGGTACCACAGCGGCTCTCCCACCCTCCGGCTCCCCGACCCCGACACCGACACCGGTTCGGGCCAGGCAGCAGTCTTCCAGATCCACTGGCCGCCGACGCCGACCGCACCGAGGACGTCCACTGGCGCCAGGCCCGCCGGGCACTGATCGAGGCCGGCGCCCGCCACCACCACGGCGCCCTGCCCGCCAAGGCCACCGCCGACCGGCCGTGGTGATCACCATCGGTCCGCGCACGGGAGAATGGCCGGATGACCAGCAGTCAGCAGCTCCCCCGGGGCCTCACGTCCCTGATCCCCACCGCCCCCGCCACGACGCCCGCCGAGAAAGCCGCCTCCCAGCTCCTCCACCTGCGCGAGGCAACCGTTCCGGTGCCGGTCCTCGCCGCGGCCGCCGAGCTGATCGCCCCGCAGCTGGACGACCCGGACCCCGCCACCCGGGACGCCGCTGGCGCCGTCCACGCCCACCTGCTCGCCGCCATCGAGGACGCCCCACCCGGCCGGTAGCCGCCGTGATGGCCCAACCCTGTCCCAGCACCCCCGCGAAGCCCCCACCAGGCGAAACAGGGTGGGACAGTGCTAGGACCGTCCCAGATCCGTCCCAGCAGAACACCCGAAACGGACACCCTGAGACACGGGTAGGACAGAGCTGGGACCAGCCCCGTACCAACCCGGCGAACCGCCCGGCTGACGGGCCCTGTCCTGTGTCACGAGATCTTGACCGTTTTCCAAACGATCTTGACCGCAGGTCCGATCTCATTCGGTTAAGGCGTCTGTTTCTCCGCGCCCAGTCGCCGGGGCCTCTGTTCCACTGAAGCTTGTCGGTGCGGTGAACGTCGGGTCGTTGCCGGTCAAGTCGCAGCTAGCCGCCCAGAGACGTGCCGCGGTCGTGGTGTCGACGAGGTGGTTCCAGAGGGGTTCGATCCTGGGCGTACCGCGCAGTCCGAACGCTCGGGGACTCAGCATCTGGCCGCCGCTCGCGCTCGGGTCGAGTACGGCCCGGACTGCGGGCCATGCGGCAGCGTCCTTGCCCTGGACGACCAGGCTGAGCGGTAGGTGGGTCAGCCGCTTGCCGGTGGTCCGGACGTGGATCGGCGGGCGCGAAGGGGTGAGGGAGTCGAGCGCGCCACCGGGATGGACGAGCACGCTCAGCGTCGCGCTGCCGACGGCGCGCAGGCGGCGGTCGAGTTCGAGAGCGAAGAGCATCTGGGCCAGCTTGGAGCGCGAATAGGCGCGCTTGGGCTGGTAGTCGTGCGTGCTCTGAAGATCGTCGAGGTCCAGGCGTTCGGACTTGGCGGCGAAGCTGCCGGTGGTGACGATCCTGCTTCCCGGGGTCGCCATGAGCAGGGGGGCCAGGTGGTGGGTCAGCGCGAAGTGCCCCAGGTGGTTGGTCGCGAACATCAGCTCGTGGCCGTCCGCGGTTTCGCGGCGCGGTGGATGGTCGAGCGCCACCCCGGCGTTGTGGACGACCGCGTCGAGGCGGTCCAGCCCGAGCGCGTCCACGGACGCCTTGAGCGAAGCGAGGTCGGCCAGGTCCAGGGGCACGTGCTTCACCTTGGCACCGGGCACGCGCGAGCCGATGGAAGCGATCGCGGCTTCGGCCTTCGTCTTGTCTCGGCTGCCGAGAACGACTGTGGCCCCGGTGCCGGCCAGCTGCTCGGCGACGAAATACCCGATGCCCGCGTTGCCGCCGGTGACCAGGAAGCACTTTCCCTCGGCGCGAGGAAGTCGGTGAACGTCCCACTGCGGGACCTGGGGTACGGCGGGCATGGCGGGCTCCCGGAAGCTCGGAGTGGTCTGAAGGTGAGCGGGCCCGCACCTTCCCAGCCGGCCACGCCCGGTTCCTACGGTCCCGGGGGCCGCTCACATCCCACCGACAGGTCGCTGTCCCCGCTGACAGCCGACCGACATCGTGCGGGCCCAGCGCAGCAACAGCCGTAGCTTCTCCCGCCGATCAAGAGTACGGCGGCTACGGCAGTGCGACGGAGTCTGGTCATGTCACCAACGCTAAGAACACGGAGGCGTCCTGACGTCACCTCAGAGTTTGACGGCGGCCCTAGGGAGTACGGACACGGAGGCGGGCAGGGCCCTTAAGGGGCGCGGGGACGGAGCAGATCCTGCCCCTGTGCGCGCCGACGGCAACACAGGGGGCGGGACCGGCGCGAAAGGTCGACTGAGACGACAACAGGTGCCCGTTCATTCGGGAGCAGGTCAATCGCGCCTTCGTGGCCCGCACCGGCTGCCGGGCCCACGTCGAGCAGGTGCTGCCCACCCACGAACAGCGGCTCGCCTATGGCCTGCCGCCTACCAAGGGCAGTAGGGACGACCCGCGCTGGCCGGATTTTACGCCTCCGGGAGCGTAGCGGCGTTTCCTGACAGCTTCGGCACGGGTCATGGAACAGTCGCCTGCGCCGAACCGTTCCACCCTCATGGTGAGCTTGCTGACCGGCCCGTTCGCCGTCCTGCTGATCGTGGTCCCGCTCTTCCTGGCCGCCGCCCTGAAGACGGCCATCGCCCGCGCCCAGCGCCGTGGGCTGTTCCCCGGCCGGCTGTCCGTGTACGCCGGTCCCGGGACGCGCGGCGCCGGGGCGACCGCCACCGAGGAGCTGCACGCCCTGTTCTACCCGGGCAAGCGGGTACAGCTGGAGGAACGACGGATCGCCCTGGTGCTGCGCGACGACGAGCACGACGGCGCCCCGAAGCGCACCGGCATCGACCTCGCCGCGGGCACCACCAGGATCACCCGGCCCTCCGGCCCCGAGCAGCCCTGAGCCCTTGGGTAAGGACCGTGAGCAGCTGATCAGCCGTGTCCCGGGGTATGGGAAGCGGAGCTGAGGTGGCTTTGGAGCCGGGCGTGGCGGAACTGGTAGACGGCTCCGACCTGGCGCAGGACTCCTCGGTGGTCCTAGCCATCCCAACCAGCCTAGAGTGAAGAAGTCGTGCAGTGATCACCGGTGCGACGAGCAGGGCCTGGCGGATGACCGTGGTGGGTTGATGGCCAGCAGGCGTTCCGGGGTCGCGGCGGAACCGAGATCGAGTGGTGTCTCCAGGGCAGTCATCCGCGGTCGCCGGGATCGCGAGGCGGCCGTGCTCAATGTGGCGACGCGGGCCGTCCTCCTTGAGCTGTTCCTCAAGGTTCCGGCGACGTTTGCCCAGGCCAGGAATCGAACAGGGCGGGATCAGATGCCGCCGGCGAGCCGGATCGGCGTCGCGAGGAGGAGGAGCCGGCCGGCCGCGGCGGTGGCTCGGAAGTCGAAGACGCTGGTGAACGGGCCGGTGATCAGCAGCAGGGTGCGGTGCTCGCGGACCGCGCGGCGCCACTCGCGGGTAGCGGTGATCTCACCATCGAACCAGGTCAGGCCGCCCGGGCGGCGGACGGTCAGACGGACCTCGGCCAGGACGGCCGACCAGGCCTGCTGAGGAGCGGCGGCCAGCGCGGGAGCGGTGCCGTGGCCGGCCCAGCCGTCTTCGAGGAGCAGCCGGCGGCCGGGGTCCGCCGGGATGACCAGGGCCGGACGGTGGTCGGGCATCAGCTCGGGCCAAGGAAGGCCGGCCGAGCAGCCCACTCCTGCTGATCATCTCCATGCGCGCTCCCCTTCCCCACACCCGGGCTCGCCACCCCGTCACGGGACGGATCACATCATCGGCCAAATGACGGTCACGGGGAGGGAGACCCCACAGACGGGTCGGTGGTGATCACGGAAAAGCGGTCGCGGACCCGCGGCCCGGCCCGCTCAAGGTGGCAGTCACCCTGGCCACCGCCAGCTCCGGTGAGCCCCGCCCGATGGCAGCCGGCCATGGAGTCTCAGCCCCGCGCACAGCGGCTGGCGGCACGACGTCGGTCGACGCGCGTGTGTGGGCGCAGCGGCTCGCCGCTGCGTGTCCTTCTCGGCTCCCTGGCTGTGGGGCTCCCTGCGGTGTAACGTTTTGATCAAGCAGTCGTGGTGCCGAAGTTCTCGCCCGCGGTTACATGTCGTGGGCGTTTTTGCTGTTCAGCGCCTCTCCGGACCAAGGCGATCACCTCCGGGCCCGCGATCGCGGGACCCGATCAGTTCCCCCGAGGGAGAGAAGCGCATGGCTACCGGCACTGTGAAGTGGTTCAACGCTGAAAAGGGCTTCGGTTTCATCGAGCAGGACGGCGGCGGTCCCGACGTCTTCGCCCACTACTCGAACATCGCGGCCCAGGGCTTCCGCGAACTCCAGGAGGGCCAGAAGGTGACCTTCGACGTCGTGCAAGGCCAGAAGGGCCCGCAGGCGGAGAACATCCGCCCCGCCTGACCTCCAGCGCACGAGCGAGCACCCCGCACGGATCCACGTGCGGGGTGCCTGTTCGCGAGCCTGGTCCAACGCACACACGAGAGCGGCCCGAGGCGCCCCGGGCCGCCATCGGCACCGAGCCGGCCGCGCCGCCCACGGCCGCGAGGGTGGCTGGGGGACCCTCACCACAGCCGGAGGAAACTTCGGATGTCGTCAAAGCCGTCGAGGGCCCGACCATCCACGTCCGACGGATCCGCCTCGGCGCGAGCGGCCAGGGATTTCGCCAGCGCAAGGGCTTCGTCACTGAGAGGGACACCCGGGCATCCACCCACGTCACAGGGCGCGACACCACCCCACACGACAGCAGGCGCGACCGCCCACTCGACAACGCCAGGACGGCCACCAGGGACGGCAGGGCGGGCTCCTGGACGTCCTCCACGGCGGCCTGGCGGCCACCCGACCACACCCCGGCCGGCCAGGCGCTCCTGGCTATCCCCTTGGGCCGTGGTCTGCAGTTCCCAGCGCAGCCGGGCGGAAAGTGGTGGCGACCGTGTGCAGTTCCTCCTGCACCGCGGTCTCCGGGGCCTGCGGCTGCGGGGTCAGGAAGTCCGGCACGTAGTCCCACGAACCGCTGAACAGCGAGCCGGACCGGTGCCCGCCGGAGGGCTCACGCTTGGGTGTTCACGAGAGGTGCTGGCCAGCGACGTTCCGGCCCTTTGAAGATCGCTTCCCGACTCTGTGATGATCGCTTCCCGAACTCGGGGAGGCCCCGTGGGCAGTCAGGTGGAATCAGCCGGGGCCGGCGCTCACAGCGTTGATGGCATTCGGTACCGTTCGGGCGACGTGTTGAGGATGGGATGCCCGTTTACCGAGGTCACGGTCGCTGGGGTCTCCCGGTCCCATGTCTCGGTGCGCTGGCCGTGGTGGGAGATCGACACGGCGGCGGACGGGATCGAGTGGAACGGCGACGTGGCTCTTCCGACGCCGGCGGACTACGGCTGGAAGAGCGGGTACTTCCGGACGAGGCCGGCGGAGGACACGCTGAAGGCCGGCGACAGGTGTCTGGTGGGGATCCCCGCGACCGTGGTGCACGTCCTGGCGGTCCACCGTTTCGATCCGCCCTTGGAGACGGGATGGCTGCCGCGACCTGCGACCTACCTCGACGTCCTGCGGCAGGGCGAGTCCTATGACGCCGGGCTCGAGGAGCAGGGTTACGAGATCGACCCGGTCGGCGGTGTGCCGTTCCAGCTCGAACTGCTCTTCCGCCCTTTCGCGTTCCTGGAAACCGGCGACGAGGTCGTCGACCGCGACGGGCGCGCGTGGAAGTTCGACGCTCCCTGGTACTGGAACGCGTTCGACGGCGGACAGCCGAGCACTCCGTCCTGGCCGCTTGCCCTGCTCTTCCGCGATGGTGGGCCGACGCCCGAGGCCGTCGCGGCTGTCGCGGAGGCAACAGCCTCAGGCAGCCACGCCGACGAGGTGAGCCGGTGGGTGGAACTCACCCGTGCGGAGCCAACCACACCCGCCTGACCTGCCTCGGATGTCGGCACCGCGTGTCATACCCATGTGGGGGACGCGGGGTTCGTAGAAGGTGCCGTCGCGAAGCACGGCGAACAGGACATCGGCGCGGCGGCGGGTACGGGGGAGGGCGGGGACGGGACGCGGCAGCCACGGGGACGGCGGGCTCCTGGTCGACGTCGGCGGCCGGGACAGCGGCGGGCGCCGGGGTAGCCGGGGCCGGGCCGGCCGCCGAGGCGGAGCGGGCGGCCGCCGATTCGGTGGCCGACAGGGCGCCCGCGCTGCTGCACGGCATGGCCTGGTGGACGGCGGGCTCGCCGTCCGGGCCCCGGTCGTGGCCGGCACCGACCCCGGCGGCCGGGGCAACAGCGACCGAAGCGACCGAAGCGACCGAAGCGACCGAAGCGATGGACGTCGGCGAGGCGGCCGAGGACGCCGGGCATGGGCCATGATCCGTCCATGGAACGAATCGTTGATCTTGATGAGGCGGCTGCAGAAGTAGCTGGTCGGACGCCGGGGTGGCGGACTACAGGCCTGACAGTGGGTCCGGTGACCTGGCGCGATGAAGCGGCGCCATGGCCTCAGCGACTTGAGACGGACAGGTCGCTGGTGAACGATCCTGACTCGGTTGGTGTGCTCATCTCGGGCCCGGCGGAGGCTGAGCTGTCGGTGATGCTGTTCCGTGGCGGCTGGGCCGATGTCGACTACGTCGTCGGCATGGACGACGCCGGCGCCCTTCCGGCCTCGGGCATCGCTTCAGCTCGGGAGTTCGGCGTCCAGCTCGACAGCTGGGTGACCCATGTGTTCGGTCAGCTCCCCTGATCAGGCGAATCGCACCTTTGAGAGGGCTTCCTCGGCGCCTCTCGACCGGAGCCGGGGAAGACCCCCTCGGACGCAGAAGTGGCTGCCCGCCCACTCGACCCTCACCAAGCGGGTCTACCCGGGGCTCGCCCACGGCATCGGCAACCAGGAGATCGTCGACGTCCGCACTCTCACCGGTGAGCGGACCGGGAACAGTACGATCCGCTGACGGGCCGGACGCGGCCGGCCCGGGAGTTCGCCCCTCCCCTATCGCCTCCCGCGCAGCGCTGCGCGGTGAAGCGACCGCGGCCGACGCCCGGGGGGACCCGGCCGCCTGCGCCTCACCGGCCTGATGATGGCCCGGGCGCCCCTCAGCGCCGACAGATGGGGTGCGAAGACGGCCCGACCATCCTGTGGATCATTCGGGGTGCCGCCCTCGGGCCGCCACCCTCGCGTACGACCTGCGCCGCCGGAGCGCCTGCCGCCACTGAGGGCGTGGCGCCACGGCCGCAGTGGCGGCCGCGAAAGCAGAGCACGTGCACGTTACGGTCTGATCATGTTTCAGAAAATTCGCGCCGCACTGATATCGGCATTCCTGCTGGCTCCCCTGGTCGTAGCGGCCCCGGCCGCCGCGGCGGCCACCGCCGCTCCATCCGATCCGCAGGCCACTGCGGCCACCGGCCGGGTGCTCGACTGGCTGTCGCACCTGCCGGGGCGGGCCGGCAACCGGGTGGTCTCCGGCCTGTTCGGCGGCTACAGCGGGTCCGCCTTCTCGCTCGCTCAGACCGCGGACCTGAAGACCCAGACCGGCCAGTACCCCGGGCTGATCGCCTGCGACTACGGCTCGAACGGCAGCTCGACCATCGACTCCTCCTGCAACGCCGACCTGAAGAACTGGTCGGCCAAGGGCGGTCTGGTCTCTGTCAGCGTCCACATGCCGAACCCGGCCCAGCCGGGAATCCAAGGCCTCTACACCCACCTGGACAACTTCCAGCAGCTCACCGACCCGACCACCACCGTCGGCGCCGCCTGGCGGCAGACCCTCGACCAGATCGCCACCGGCCTGGCCGACCTGAACAGCGCCGGTGTCCCCGTCCTGTTCCGCCCGTTCCACGAGATGAACACCTCCGGCGCGGGCGCCTTCTGGTGGAGCGGCCAGGACCCGGCCACGTACATCTCCGTCTGGCAGTACACCTACCGCTACCTCACCCAGACCAAGGGCCTGCACAACCTGCTCTGGGTCTACTCCCCGCTCTGCGGCACCGGCGACCGCGCCGCGTACTACCCCGGCGACGCGTACACCGACGTGGTCGGTCTCGACTGCTACCCGACCGACCCGGCCGCCGCGCAGGGGTACGGCGAACTGACCGCGCTGCACAAGCCGTTCACCTTCGCCGAGATCGGCCCGCCGAACGACGCCACCACCCACGTGCCCGCGCCCGCCAGTTACGACTACGGCCGCTGGGCCGACGCGATCCGCACCCGGTTCCCGGCCACCACGTACTTCCTGGCCTGGAACGACAAGTGGAGCCCCACAGTGCAGCTCGGCGCCTCGGCGCTGATGAACGACCGGTGGACGGTCAACCTGGGCGGGATCAACCTGGCCGCCAAGACCGACCCGGCCGGGCCGCCGCGCCCGCCGGCGCCGGGCACGGTGCTCGAGGGCTTCGAGAACGGGCTGGACGGCTGGGGTGGCTGGCAGATCAAGAACGGCCCCTGGGCGGTGAACGAGTGGGCCTCCCAGCAGAGTTACTCGCTCAAGGCCGACGTCGACCTGACCCAGCCGGAGATCTACCTCAACAAGGTCGCGCGGCAGGACCTCAGCTCCTACAGCACGCTCTCCGTCGACGCCCGCACCGCCCCTTGGGGTGACCAGGCCGCCGGCACGACCGCCAAGCTCTACCTGCGCAGCGGCGCCAACAAGACCTGGTACGACAGCGGTTCCACCGTGGTCGGCCCGGACGGCGCCGTGCTGACCATGTCGCTCGCGGGCGTGACCGACCTCACCGACGTCGAGGAGATCGGGGTCCGCTTCGCCCCCGCGCCGGGTGCCTCCGGCCAGAGCTCGGTGTACGTCGACAACCTGACCGCCACCACCCCGGCGAGCACGCTCGGCGACTTCGAGACCGGACTGGACGGCTGGGGCGGCTGGCAGATCAAGAACGGCCCCTGGTCGGTCACCGAGTGGGCCGCCCAGGGCACCCACTCCCTCAAGGCCGACGTCCAGCTGGAGAGCGGCGAGGCCTTCCTGCTGCGCCACTACGCCGCCCCGGTCGACCTGACCGGCAACCTCACCCTCACCGCGACCGCCCGCACCGCCCCCTGGGGCAACCAGGCCGCGGGCACCAAGGCCAAGCTGTACGTGAAGGCCGGTGCCAACTGCGACTGGTACGACAGCGGCACCTACCCGGTCGACGCCAACGGCACCCAGCTGTACTTCAACCTGGCCCGCGTCCCCGACCTCGCCAAGGTCTGCGAACTCGGCGTCGACTTCGTCCCGGCCGCCAGGGCGAACGGCCAGTCGTCCGTCTACGTGGACGCGGTGTCCATGCGCTGAGTTCTTGAGCCGATGCTCCTATGCGGACGCGACGAAGCCCAAACATCATGCGGCGTCAGCGGATGTCCCCCGCACCGATTTTCACGCGGGCAAGACGTCATCCGCAGGTGAAACGGCTGACTCCTATATGGAAGCGCTCCCGGGTGTGACCCCGGTACGGCTCGGGCGCTGGGACGGCCGTGATCGTCGGGTTTGCACGCCGATCCGCGCGGCCACCGCGCTGCACAGCTGACCTGCGAAAACCCCCGGCGATCCGGGACTGCGGCCAGCGTGTTGCACCCCGTGCCGCGCCCGCCGCCGCACGATGAGCAGGTGGGCCGCTCGGTGCCGGGTGGGGCGAGCGGTACCCCGCCGGTGCGGGTCGCCGGGGCGTCTGCCGTGGTCGGGCCGTTATCGATCATCAGAGTCGCCACGCCCGGACTCTAGGACACGCGGGCGGGCCGGGGCGAACAGCGACGCGGCGGCCGCGCCACCACGCGGCCGCCGCCCTGTGCTCAGTCGCAGGTGTTCAGCATGTCGCCCAGCTTGCCCTTCTCCGGCACGGTGACGCTCAGTACTCCAGTGTGACTTCGCGATCATGTCGGTCTCACGGTCTACCCTGGCCGGCCATGGGCTAGGACGTGCACATCACACGGCGTGAGAACTGGTGGGATGAAGAGGGCCAGGACATCAGGGCGGCGGAATGGGAAGCGGCGGTCGCTGCCGATCCCGCCCTCGTGGTGGTTCCGATGTGGTGGAGCGCCGGGCGGATCGTGTCCAAGAACCCGAGCAATGCGGTGGTCCGGGACGGCGGGGTGGGCGAGCCGCCGGTCGGAGGTCGTCTGCACGTTCCGGCCGTCGCGCACCAGCGGGCCGTGGGCCAGTCACACCCTTTTCCCAGCGTTCCCGCCCTCCCGCCGGGACGCTGCGACGTCATCCGGACAGCCCGTGCTCGGCCGGGAACTCGGTTGTGACACACGATGGTTAGAGCTGGGCGCGGAGGGCAAAGCTGATGCAGGCAGCACGGGACCGAGGGGGACGGATCTGATGCCCACAGCCATGCTGTCGGGCGCTCCGGACAGACGCGCCGTGCCGGGGCCCGGCGTCCCGGTCGAGCCGCGGGGAACTCCCGCCGAACGCGCCGCTCCGCGAAGGTCCCGGCTCGGTCTGGCGGCACAGTTCGTTCTGCAGTTCGTCTACATTCCGCTGGGGATGCTGGTGGCGATCGGGTTCGTGGCCCTGCCGTTCTGGGCCGCTGCCACCGGCGGTGGTGGTGGCGGTACCGGAGGTGATCTCGGGGATCTGGCCCAGATCCTCGGCGGGTTGGCGGGGAGCGCGATCTCCTGGCGGCGCCTGCGCATCGAGTGGAACGGCAGGCCCGAGGAGTGGGAGACCTTCACCGAAGGGCTTTTGACGAAGCGATTCTCAGGGGCCGAGAGGAAGAGCGGCTGGGAGCCCCACGAGCTGCCGCCCAGCGGCGTGCGCCGGGCGGTCACGCACCTCTGGCTCCATCACCACCGCGGCCTGGCCCCGACACGGGTCGAGCAGCTGGCCGAGCGGCACGGCTGGTCGGTGGACTGGGCGAAGAGCAGGGTGGTGAAGGGAGAGTTGCGCTTCTTCCGCCTCATTCCACCCCCGGAGCACGTCGACGTTCCCGATCCGTACGGGCCGCCGCCCGCGACCGGCTCGCCGTGGGGTCCGATGCGCTGCCGTGTGGTGATTCCGCTGCTCACCCTCGTCCTCATGCCGCGGGTGCGCTTCCTGGAACTCCGCCGCAGTCCGGACGCGTACGTGCGCCACCTGCGCAAGCACCTGAAGAAGCTCTTCCGGACCGAGTTGGCGCGCGAGCGCGGGAGGAACGCCCACCGGGCCGACTCGACGGGCCGAATCCTGCGCCGGGTCAGCGTCGGGACCCGGCACTTCCGGGGCGCGGGCGCCGGGGCCGTCCTCCGGATGGCCCTCGAACAGGGCTGGCGGCTCGACCGTTCGTATCCCGCTGATCCACGGGACACCGTTCATCTCTGCCGCCTGAACGGTGGGGGCCGCCGGACACGCTGACACTACTGCGCGTACGGGGTGCCGAGGACTCGTCGGCCCCTCGGCACCCCAGGCGTCGTCCACCGCGAGCGCACAGGTCAGAACCACTAGGGCCGGCAGTCCGTCGCCGTCCGGTCCAGGCTGTCGAGCAGGTCGAACTGCACTCCGGTGCACGGGAGTTCCCCGCGGAAGAAGTACCGGGCCGCCGGCCTCTTGCCCTCGCGGAAGGCGTCCGCACCCTCGCCGAGGGCGAGGAACTGCTCCAACCGGCTCCAGGCCAGCACCACGTGGCCGACGGCCTCCAGATAGGTAGAGGCGTTGACCAGCGCGGTCGCCGGGTCCCCCGTCGACCAGAACCGGACGATGGTGCGCCCGATCCGGTCCGCGGCCTGCTCCAACCGGGCCGCCAGTTCGGCCGCCTCGCCGCCGACTCCCTTGGCCTCCGCGGGCTTCGACGCGGTGGCCGGGGCGGGGGCGGGAGTGCTCTGCTGGGCCAGGCGGCGGTCCGCCAGCTCGCGCAGCTGGCCCCCGCCTGCCGGAGTAGCCGGGGATGTCTCCCCGGGACGCAACGGGCGCCGGGACCGCGATCTCCACCTACCGCCGGATCTTCGCCGACGCGCCCGGCAGCCTCGCGTTCTCCGCTGCCGGATTCATTGCGCGCATGCCGATCTCGATGGTCGGCATCGGCATGGTCACCATGCTCTCCTCGCTGCGAGGAGACTACGCACTCGGCGGCGCCGTCTCCCCGACCGTCGCACTCTCCGCCGCGCTGCTCGGCCCACAGATCGCCCGGCTGGTCGACCACTACGGCCAGAGCAGAATCGCCCTGCCCGCCACCGGGGTGACCGTGGCGGCCATGGGCACGCTGCTGCTCTGCTCGGCCCTGGACGCACCCGACTGGACGCTCTTCGTTTGCGCACTCCTGGTCGACCTCATGCCCTCCATCGGCTCCATGGTGCGGGCCCGCTGGGCGCACCTCTACCAGGGTTCGCCACTTCTGCACACGGCGTACTCGTTCGAGTCCGTCGTGGACGAGCTCGTCTTCATCCTCGGCCCCGTCCTGGCCGTCGGCCTGTCCACCCCCTGGTTCCCGGAAGCCGGGAAACGGACACCCTGAGACGCGGGTAGGACAGGGCTGGGACGGCCCCGCCCCAGCACGGCGAACCGCCCGGCCGGCGGGCCCGACACAACCGCTACAGGGAACACAGGCAAGCCACTCCACCAGGGTGTTTTCGGCAGGTCGAATGAGGCTCTGGCACGAGTTCTGTGGAGGGTCCACGCTGAGTAACCGTTGAGATCCACGTCCATCGGGTGATCTTTCGTCACGCTTGCCGGAAGTTCGGGGTGCGTGCCGAGGGCTGTCGGCCCCCGCATCAACGGGGCGCTCAGCACGGCCGTTTCCGAGGCCCTTGGCCGACTCGACCGCTGCGACGACGTGCCCGCCAGTGAACACTTTCATCGGCGGGCACATCCCCGTCTGTCGCGAGCTGATCGCTATGCGCGCAGTCGCAGGGGCGTCAGGTGTTCCGGGCGGATGAGGTTGGTACGTGGGGAGAGTTCGCGAACCTGTGCGGTGAGTCCGTCCAGGTCCATCTTGCTCCCCTGGACAGCCGGATCGGTCAGCGGCGTCTCGAAGTTGTCCCAGTGCACAGGGACTATGGTGCGCGGGAAGTCGAGGGCCTTGAGCAGCCGCGGGACGTACCGGTAGGTGGTGCGGGTGGTGCTCTCGACGGCGATCATCGCGATGTCGGGCCTCAGTCCGGCGAGGTTGCGCTCTACGAAGTCGCTGGCGCCCGTCAGGAAGGTCGACGGTCCGTCGCCGAGACGGATCTGGAAGGCCAGCGTGTCGCCTTCCGGGAGTTCGCCGATCGTCTCCGGCGCCTTGGGCGGCGGACCCGTCAGCGTGCCGGGCGCCCAGTAGCTGTGCTTGGCGTTGCGGCTGTGCAGACTCGCCACCACCTCGACGGTGCACCCGCCGAAGTCGAGGACCTCGCCACCCTTGACCGTGATCAGCTGCGCGGCCTCCACCCCCATCGCCTGGAGCAGGTAGCAGGTGGTCGCGGTCCCGACGACGGGGATCTTCTTGGTTTTGGCGATGTGGGGGACATCGTTGAAGTGGTCCCAGTGACTGTGGCTGACCAGGATCAGGTCCGGCTTGCCGATGTGCTGGTCGACCAGATCGGTGTCGATGGTGAGCCGGGTGCTCGCGTCGAATCCGTTGGTCGGGAACCGCGTGATGTACGGGTCGAACAGCACCGTCTTCCCGTTGCCCTCGATCCGCCAGCCACTGTTCCCGAGCCAGCGGAACACCGTCTCGCTGCCGCCGCCTGTCCGGTGTGGCTCGCCCGCCGCGGCCGTGGACGCGGCGCCGACCACCGGCAGGAAGGTGGCCCCCGCAACTGCCGTCCGAAGGAGTCCCCGCCGTCCTAACGTGTTGTCACTCATGTCACCAGGAGACGAACACCTCGTCCCGCCAGTTCCACTCCGACCCATAGGTGGCACGTATGCGACTCGTGGCAGCGGGCATCTTCGAGCTCTTCGGTGGCCAAGTCGGCTTGCTGGGCGGACCAAGCGCTTGTGCAGCTCGAACCTCGCACAGCCGACCGCGATGTTGCAGGGCGGCGCTGATCTCGTAGGGCAGCTGTTGGGCGAGGCGAACGATCGGCTGGAGGAGGTCCGACCACGGCGGGTCGTGCTTGTCGTCGTCCAGATCGCTCAGCGGTACGCCGAGCGCCCTGTCCGCCGTGCTCGCGGGGTTGCTCCCCGAACGCGGGCAGTTCGTCCAACCTGCCCGGGTCGGCCCCGAACTCGCGGGGATTGCTCCGGCTACGTCGCCACCGAGGCACGGCTGTGGGAGTCGGCGCCGCGCATGCGGGGAGCGCTCTCGCCTCGTTGCGCCACCACTGCTGGGACATCGGCCCGCCTGTGCGGGAGGTGACCGACGTCGCCGCCGAAACCGTACTCGGCCCTGTCCGCTGCGCCCGTGCGGAGGCGCTAAGCCTTTGGTGTTCTGCCCTAAATGAAAGGCTCCTTGAGCCTGCCCTCGCGGGTGCTCAGAAACCTGCTGTATCGAGTTCGAGGTTCAACGGTGACGGCAGCTGCAGCGGCGTGCCGAAGGGGTGGGGGCCTTCGACCAGGGTGTAGCCGAGCTGGCCCGGCTGGGAGAAGAGGGTACAGGTGCGTTCCTGTCGGTCGACCAGGAGGTACACAGGGGCGCCGAACTGTGAGTAGCGCCGGCGCTTGGAGGTTCGGTCGGTGTCGCCGTTCGACGGCGAGGTCACCTCGACGACGAGTACGGTCTGGTCGGGTAGGAGGGCTCCTTCGGTCTTCGCGAGCTCGGCGGGTACGACAGCGAGGTCGGGGACGTAAAAGTTCTCTGTGCCGGGTAGGTCGAGGTTTCCGGAGCCAGCGCGCAGGCCGAGTTCGCGCATACGGGGCCCGATCTGTTCACGGATCAGATCCACGGCGGTCTCGTGGGCCCAGGACGGTGACACGGGGGTGATGACTCCCTCGACGATCTCGACGCGGTCACCCGCAATGTGCTGAATCGCGTACTTCAGCGCCTGCTCTGGATTAGGCACTTGGCTGTAGTCACCCGGGCTGGCATGCGCCGTGCTCACCTGCTGCTCTCCTGTCCGGATCTCAGTCCTCGGAACGGACCAGTGACAGTTGGTATGGGTCGGCTGTAGTCCGGCTGTCACGGCCGGAGTGCTGAGCCGGCCCTGGCACGCAGCGGTATGAGCGGGGGCCAGGGCACTTAGTAACGTTACTAGGTGCCACCTTGGGTTACCGCCACATCGGCGGAGCGATTGACGAAAACCCGCCAAAGAGCCCGAACCACGTCTCGGGCTCGGCGGGCTGGTCCGCTCCGCCTGCGCGCGAAGATGCCCCGGCCGATGCCGCACCCGGGTAGACGCGGGGTGACCCGGCGGCAGCAAGCTGCGCGACGCCATCGAGTACTGCCAGCGGGTCGGCCCCGCGCTCGCGGGGATTGCTCCCCAGCATGGAAACCCGGCCTTCGGGGTCACCCGACCCGAATGCCACTCCGGGCGGGTGAACGTGCCCGGCCACGTACGGATGAACGTACTCACTTCTTGATGTGCTGAATACCGCGCTCGGGCTGCCCGCGACCCCTTGGAGCGCGCTCATGCCTGTGTCGCCCCTCTGTGGTGCGGTCTGGACGTGGGCGCGGGTGCCCGGTGGTCAGCGCATGAGGCCGCGCAGCAGCCGTACGTAGCGGCTCCAGTGAGCCGGGCGGGTCACCGTGCCCGAACAGGCCAGTTCGGCGAGGTCCAGGCTGTCCTCCAGGCAGGCGTCGTGGAGGGGGCGGAAGATGAGCGGCCAGGTGAGGCGGGCCGGGCCGCGGGCGGCCATGGCGAGGGTGTGGCGCAGTAGCGTGTGCTCCTCGTCGACGGCCAGGGCGGTGTATTCGTGGAATCCGTGGAAGCCGCGCGGCCCGCTGAAGGTGAAGCGCACCCATTGCGAGGGGACATGTGCGGCGACGGTGTAGCGGACCGGGCCGTGCCCGCCGGCCGCCCCGGCCGCCAGGGGGCGGTCGAACGCCATCGACGGCCAGCTGTCCTGCGGCCATAGCTTGTCGTCACTGCTCGCCAGGGTGTCTATCAGCGCTCCCACTTCGCTTCGCTTCACGGCCAGCAGGCGCTCGTGCACGTTGTAGACGCCCATGCGTCCTCCTCGGGTTCTTTTTAGAGGTTCATCTCTAATATTGTGGAGAGTACTCTCCAGTTCATGGCAAGACCACCCCGCTTCGATGTGAAGCAGCTCCTCGACGCCGCCGTGCGACTGTCCGCCGCAGGGGGCCCAGCCGCGGTGACGATGTCCGCGGTCGCCGTGGAGGTGGGCGCCCCGAGCGGTTCGGTGTACCACCGGTTCGCCGGACGGGCCGTGCTGCTCGCCGAGGTGTGGCTGCGGACGGTAGAGAGCTTCCAGGAGGGCTACTTCAAGGCACTCGAAGCAGGCGTCGACGCGCGGCAGGCGGGGTGTGCGGCGGCACGCCATGTCGTCGCCTGGAGTCGCGCCCACCCGGAGGAGGCCGCTCTCCTCCTCTACGGCGCCGAGGACTTCGGGCGCGCCGACTGGCCCGAGGAACACCTCCAGCGGGCGGACCGCGGCGACCAGCGCGTGCGCGCCTCCCTCGCCTCCCTCGCCACTGCCCTGGGCGCCGAAGGCCAGCAGGCCACCGAGCGAGTCGCGCTCGCCGTGGTCGACCTGCCCCTCTCGATGGTCCGCCGCCACCTCCGGGCCGGCGACCCCCTCCCCGCCCACGCCGAGGACCTCGTCGAAGAATGCACCGCCGCACTGCTCGGCTCGCTTCCTGTGGCGTCGGCGTCCGCGCCAACGGCTCCAGCCACAGGCTGAAGAACTTCCCCCATGGCCATCGAGCGGGGCAGCAAAGTCGCCTGACGACTGAGCACGATCATCCATACTTCCCTGAGCACTTCACCGAGTACGCCGACACGCCCGTCTTCACGCGGTCAGCTGGCCGGTCCCGGTGGTCGTCAGCGCGGGCTCCCTGTTCGAGCGCTTCCACAGCGGCACCGGATCCATCGGCCTCGGGCTGTCCATCGCCGCCTGGGTCGCCCACGCCCACGGCGGCGCGCTCACCGTCTCCACCGGCGCCCGCGGCGGCGCCCGCTTCGTCCTGCGCCTGCCCGTGCAGAAGTAGCCCGAGCCGGCCGAGCGCCGCCGTCCCTCATCGAATCCTCAGGTCGCCTCGGGCACGCTTCCCCAGGAAGTCGACACGTGGGGTGTCCTGCGATCCCCGCCCACGGGGATCGCAGGACACGGCAGGGACAGGTTCATGACCGAGGACAACGCAAACGCCGTCGGGGATCTCGTGGCCGGACGGTTCACGCTCCTGAAACGGCTCAACGCCGCCGGGACGGTGTGGAAGGCCCACGACCTGGCCCTGGAGCGCGGCGTGGCCCTCAGGGAACTGCGCTCCCCCACTTCGTCCGGCCCCGGCCCCACCGACCTGGCACGCCAACGGCTGCTCCGCGAAGCACGCGGCCTGGCCCGGATCGAACACGCCAACGTCGCCACCGTCCGCGAAGTCCTGAACCACCGGCCGCACCCGTGGCTGGTGATGGACCTGATCGTCGGGGAATCCCTCCGGGACGTCGTCGACCACTGCCCGCTCTCCCCCGCGGCCGCCGCCCACGTCGGCCTCGACGTGCTCGCGGCCCTGCGGGCCTCACACGCAGCCGGCGTCCTGCACCGGGACGTCGGACCGGGCAACGTCCTGATCCGCCCGGACGGCACCGCCGTGCTCACCGGCTTCGACCTCGCCACCCTCAGCAGCCCGCCCGAACTCGGCATCGAGCCAAGGAACGTGGCACCGGAACGGTCCGACGGCGGCGCAGCCGGGCCCGCCTCCGACCTGTGGGCCCTGGGCATGCTGCTCCACTCCTGCATCCAGGACCACCCGTTCCAGAGCCCCCTCGCCGCAGTCGTCGACGCCCTGCTCATCCGCGACCCGGCGCAGCGGCTCAACGAGACCCGGCTCGCCCGACTGCTCCACGACGTGATCGCGGCCGAAGCCGCCCGGCAGCACTGAGCCGCAGTCCGCGCCGGCCGCCCTCATCGAATCCTCAGGACACGTACGCCATGGTCGGTCCGCACCGACCACCCGGCCCGAAACGACCTCACAGCCATGCGCCGATTCACCCACCGCACCGACAACACCCGACTCCCGCACGCCCGTTCTGGGCAGCGTCCCGGCCTGCGCCAGCTCGCCGCGCTGGCCGTCGCCGCGGCGACGGTGGCCGCGCTCGCCAGCTGCGACCAGCGCCCCGACCAGGCCGCGACCGCCCCGGGCGCCCAGCCCCCGCCGAAGGCGACCGAATAGGCCGACCAGCCGCGCTACGGACGTACTACCAGCAGTGGCCCGCCTGGACACGAGCCAACCCCCACCCCGCACTTCTCAACCAACCAGCGATCCACCGACCCGCCACAGGGATGAGGTCACACCCCCCGGTCCTTCGCCGGGTGGAGCTTCGCGTGGAGCACCCGTGCCTCCCACCACGGATCGTCCGGAGCGGAGACCATCGCGGCCACCAGCTCCCGCCTGGTCGGCGCGGGCAACACCAGCGGGCCCAAGTCCTGTGCAGCACGGGCCTGCACGCACCCCGGACACTCCCCCAGGGTTGGCCTACCGGCGGGTGCCGGCCCAGGCGTCGGCGAGGTTCTCCAGCGGCGGTAGCGCCCGGCTCCACGCCCTTTCCAGGGCCGGCCGGGCACTGTCGAGACGTTCACACAGGGGGATGCTCATGAGGTGGTCGAGGAGCTCGATCCGGCCCGGCGCTGCGGCCTGGCTCCCTCTCTGACAGTCTCGACTGAGACGCCCGGAATGTCGGGTTAGTCTGGATGGGCGAGACAGGAGATCCCTTCAGCATGGCCAGCACCACCAAT
>NZ_JBIRFA010000063.1:0-32681 GCF_044327205.1 Kitasatospora sp. NPDC018058
GGCCGCCAGCAGCCGGTCCACCACCACGCCGCGGGTGGTCTCGATCGCCACCGGCAGGTCGGCCGGACTCCCGTGGCGGCGCAGGCGCCTGATGGTCGCCTCGATGCCCTGCTCGGTGTGTGCCAACTCCCAGCGGTCCACTCGCGTACCGGAGTTGTCCATGACGCTGACGTCGTGGCTCTCGGTCGCCCAGTCCCATCCGATGAACACGAAGGTCGTACTCCCATGCCGAAGGCGGAGCACCTGCCCGGTCGTGAGGTCGTCTGCCGGGAGCTCATTAATCGGCCCTCTGCGGGGCGTGTCCCTGAAGCCGATCAGACGGCCTCGGCCCGGCGGGGCTGGCGTAACTCATCGTGGCCGACGAACGGCTCGCGCGACTGGCCATGCACCCACCGGGACCGAGAGGTCACAACCCTACCGAAGAGGGCTGCAGAAGGGATGGTCCTCTAATGAGCGCCATGGGCGAAAACGGGCATCCACGTACGAACTTTACTCTGACGGTTTGTCACCGGGGGCTTGGCCATTCGCCGCAACAGCTGCCCGCAAAACGTACCAACATTCCTTGACTCCAGTGCAGTTGAGCAACAAAGCTGAGACCTTGAGGTCTCGACTGTCGACAACTACGCTTCTTCCCGAGTCAGCGGAGGCGGTCGTTCTCCACGCCATGAGATGTCGAGTCACGAAGTATGAGAGAACGGTCGCTGCGTATGAGTCTCCCCTCGCCCGGCCCGCAGGCGAATCGTTGGGTATGTCGCCCCGCTTTCGGGTTGAGTTCTACGGCTGCCTGTACACGCATGCCGACGCGCTTCGACCTGGCGGACGCGGTGCTGTGCGCGGACAGGCCGATGAATACGCTGGTCGAATTGTCGCTCGCCCTTGAGCACCGGTAGGACACCGGCTGTACGTCTACCTCAACCGGCTGGATACCGAGGTCCCCGCTGACCGCATGCGCATTGTCGCCGAGGCGGAGCAGGCTCGTGAGTACAGCCGACTGCTGTCGGAGAAGGTCAGAGACGCCAAAGCGGTTGATCCGGACGCCGGAAAGGGCTGGGCGTCTGCCGACGAGGACAGCGCGTACTACCAGTAGGAGTTCCTGAAGGCCAACTACTGCTACGCCAACGGGAAGTACTACTTCCTCGCCCGGACCACGAGCCCCGACGAACTCCACGAGTATCTGCTCTTCGCGGACAACGGAGCGATTGGGACTATCCCGGTATGAACCGGGTCCTGTGCGCGTACATCCAACTCAACCCGGACGAGCGCACCTTTACCATCACCAGCGAAGGCCGACCGACGTTCGACCTCGCTGCTGCTTGGCTCATCGCCCGCGGCGCCGACCCGGCTGCCTTCCGACTCGACATCGGTGAACCCGGCGGGTCGGCCGCCTGCCCAACACCATGGTTCCAGTGGGAATTCTGCTGATCGCCGACACGAGCGCCCTCGGCGGGTTGCTGAGCGCCCTATACGTCCTGGCCTCGGCGGGGACGCCGCCGCGCTGGCCGCTCTGGCCTGCGCTCACCGTCGCCTGGCACCCCGCTCCACAACGTATGGCCCGATCGTTTCGGCATCCCGGCGGCAAGGCCGGTGATGACGTGCTGCCGACGAGTCCTTGACGACGCAACCGCATCCGGTCCTGCTGGAGGTGTCAATCGCGGCTGTGCCGTGCGCAGTTGCGGACAGGCGTACTTCGTGTCCTCGCCAAGGATTCGTCAGGAGGCGGCGCACCGCCGACAGGCTTCCGTCAACGGGCCGACGTCAGGTGATCGCGGTACGCCGTACTGGATGGAGGCCCGTCAACACCTTTCCTGCATCTCCGACTCGGGCACCGTCATGGCATGCCCGGTCCCGTATGACGGCAGTCTGCGGGTCGGCGCCCGGTTGCCCGTGCAGTACGTCGAGTCCGAGGACGACTGCTATCGGGTCGGTGTCGCCTACACCGGCTTCCGAATCTCGGCCGGTCTGCCCACCGTGCTGGCCGGGCCAGTCGGCGTCGCGCAGGCCGTCGAGCTGGTAGCCCCCCGGCGGGCGGCGCGCTGGCGCGAGGGACGTCTGCTGCGGGCGCTGTGGCGGGTGGTCGTAGGCCTGTTCAAGATCCTCGCCGCGCTCGCGGTGGTTCGGCTGGGACGGCGGAAGCGGCACCACGACCTACGCTGACCCGGAGAACCGGTTCGTCGGCATTCTGCTCACCCAGGTCGGGATGTCCGTCCCGCACGCGGCGCGGCTCGCCCAGGACTTCTGGACCACGGTCTACCAGGAGATCGTCGACTGACACCGGCCCGCTGTCCGGGAGACGGCTGACGGCCTCGCAACGGCGGTCATTCGAGGGAATCCAGGAGGAGCCGGTCGGGTTGCCCGGCGGTCGCGCCGTCGGTCCTGGAGGGCGTAGGCGGGTGCGGAATGGGCCGGGCACGGTCCAGGAGGCGCGCACGGTTCAGCACATGGACTTCGGGTTCATGCGCTGAACCGCACCGGACCGCGGTGCGCTCTCCCGACGGACGGCAGAAGACGCGCCTACACCTCGATGCGCGCGCCCATGATGACCGTGCGGTCACGAGGAAGACCGAAGTGCTCGGCGGCGTCCGCCGTGATGTATGAGGTGGCGATGAACAGCCGCTTGCGCCAGGGGCCATGGTCGGGGCCTTCCCGCGCCGCAGCTCGATCTTGGACAGGAAGTAGGACGCCTGGTCGAGCTGCAACGGCCCCTCGGTCCGGGTGGGGTGGAGCATCGAGAGCGTGCCCGGGTGTAGATGGGGCTGGTCCCGATGTCACCGAAGACCACCCCGAGCGCGGCGATCACCACCGCCAGACGCACGGAGTCGTGCACGCCTTGACGAGGAACGTCCGGCTGCCGCGCCGGGGAGCCGCTCTCGGCCATGGTGGACCTCCTCCGTGCGGGGGCTGCTGGGCCGCAGACCAGGGGCATCCTGGCGGACGATACCGATCCCGCCGTGCGATCGTCGGGAGGCGTGCGTCGCCGCTCCCCGAACGGCCGGTTGTGTGAACGGGTTCTGGGGCGGCGCATGCGGATGCCCTTGGCGGTAGTGGCCAAGGGCATCGGTGTTCGTACGGGTCCGGGGCCGGCGCGGTGCGTCGGAAAGTGGTCGTTGGCGGCGGGAACAATTTCCCGGGCTGGCAACCTGGGTGCGCTGCGGGAGCCGGCGCCGGTCGCCGAGGAGCCGCCGCGGGCCCTGGCCGATCCGGGCCTGCGGCGTCGGTCTGCCGCGCGCAGTCGGCCGATCGTCAGCGCAGACCGGCGGTCGGGGCGTACCGGCCGCCCGTGACGAGGGGGAGCGGCTCTCCGCTGCGGGCGGCGACGTCCAACTGCTGGAGCAGCTCGTCCGGGGAGACGGCGATGATCGGGCAGGTCGCGTAGGTGTGGCAGTAGTGCAGGATGGAGCCGTGCAGCAGGTGGTCGAGGCGGCCGTGCCTCCCGGTGCCGACGACGAGCAGATCGGTCGGCGCGGTGACGGCGCGGACCAGGGCCGCTCCGGCGTGGCCCCTGACTACCAGTGGGTGGATGACCAGGTCGGCCGGGTAGCCGCCGAATGCCTGCTCGAAGGCGGTGTCGACGCGCTTGCGGGCGGCGTGCTCCAGCTCGGACAGCGGGCGCAGGTGGTCGCGGTCGGTGCCGTCGGAAGGAACCCACGCGACGACCGGCACCAGCGTGGCCCCGCGCCGGGCCGCCTCGTCCACGGCACGTCTCAACGCGGCGAGACTGCTCAACGAGCCACTCAGCCCGACGATCACACGGGTAGTTCCGGTCATGGCCGCTCGCCTCCGTCAGAGGATGGTTCACTGCGTTCAGTGAACGCGCCACGCGGGCAGGGCGGACGGCCGCTGACGACATCATGACGCCCGGCCGCGGGTTCCTGACGGACCTCTGACGTGCGCGGTTCCCGGTGACGACCGGCCCGCTCACCGGGTGAGGGCGGGGCCGGCCCAGTACACCACCTCGCACCGGAGGGGCTGGAAGCCGGCGGCCGCGGCCAGGGCCCGGCTCGCGTGGTTGCTCTCCGGCGCCGACCACGTCGGGACGAGGCCGTGTGTGCGCGGCGGCGGTGGCGGCCTGGACGCAGGCGAGCGCCGGATCGAGGCGGCGGAAGGCCGGGTCGGTGGCGACAGCGAGGTCGATGTGCTCGCGTCCGACCAGGTAGCCGCAGGCGACCGCGGCGAGGTACGGGCCGAGGAAGGCACCCCAGGCGAAGCCGCTCGCGGCGAGCGCGCGGACGTCCGAGGGGTCGTCAGCCCTCCAGCCCCCATGGGAACTGCGCTGGACGTGGGCGGGGAGAACAGTGGCCCCAGGGCGCTCGGGGCTGAACCACTCGGTAGACGGCAAGGCGGCGTTGAGGAGCATGTTCCCAGCGAGGAGGGTAGGAGGAGACCGGGGCTGGTCGTTGACGGAAGCTTGGCGGCGCGGCGGCCGACCCTGACGGTTCCCTGTCACCGGCACGCGGGTGAGCGGTACCTGATCGTGGAGGGCCACCGGTTGAGCCCCGACAGCCTGGACCGGTTCACCGTCGCCCAGGTCGTCGACCGCAGCTGACATCCTCGCGCGAGCGCGACGCCGCAGTTCGTTCCCCCGGTCGGTGGTCGGGGAGACGAACGATCCGTCGTGCGGAGCACGGCATCAACGGGGTCCGGGAGACCGGGGAGCGGGTGGTGGTGGCGCTCACCGGCTGGCCCGAGGCGAGACGCTGATCCGCCGGGCCGCCCGGATCGCCGCCCGGACCGAAGGAGGGGGCCTCCTCGCCGTGCACGCGGTCACCCACGAAGCCTCCGGCAGCGGCAGCCGCCGTTCCCGTTGGGTGAGCTCGGGCTGGGTGGGGGCGGGGGCCTCTTGTGCTCGGTGTCCGGTCGCGTACAGTCGGTAGCGGTGTGCCGGGAAGTCTGGTCGGCGTGAAGGTCGCGCGCGCCTCCGTGCGGTCGGGTGGCGCTGTCGACGTGGTCCCGATCACTGGAGCGCGCCATGGACGTCGTCGTTCCGCTCGTGTTCTTCCTCGCCCTGGTCTCCCTGGTGCTCACCGCGCCGCGCCTCGACGCGCTCCGCGGGCGACGCCGGGCGGGGGTGCTCGCGAATGATCTGATGAAAAGTCACAGCTTCGTGCCGAGGCCGGAGTTCACCGTCTCCCGGCTTCCGGTGGCCGGTCCGCCCTTCCACTACGGCGCCGCGCAGCGGCTCGCCGACCAGGTGGGCGGCGTGGTCGACGGCCTGCCGCTCACCGTGGCGGGGTACAGCTGCCGGTACAACGGCGCGACCCACGTCTACGGGATCGCGGTGGTGTCTCTGCCGTCCTCGGTCGACGGGATCGAGGTGCGGCACGAACGCGTCTTCCACTCCGTCCTCGTCGTAGAGCCGGTGCCCGAGGGCCGGATCAGCAGTGGGGAGACGGAGTTCGACCGCCGATACCGGAGCTACGCGGCCGATCCGGACCAGGCCCGGCGGGTGCTCTCGGCCCAGGGCGTGCGTGAACTGTCGGCCGCGCCGGAGCTGTTCAGCTGGCGCGTGGACGGCACGGACCTGCTGCTCTGGCGCTCCGGCGGGTGGGACTCGGCGGACTCGCTGCTCGGGTGCGTACGGGCGGTGACCGCCGTGCTCCGACCCGAGGACGGGTGACGGGGCCCGGAGGCCTCGTCCGGCCCCGCCGGCCGAGCGGGCGGGAAGTCTCGCACATTCCTTAGCCGCGTCGATGGTTCGCTGGCTGTGCCGAGAGCGGTCCGCGAGCAGTGGCTGAAGGGGAACGGATGTCCAAGCGTGCACTGATCACCGGGGTGCTCGGCCAGGACGGGTCTTACCTGGCCGAGCACCTGATCTCCATGGGGTACCAGGTGTGGGGCCTCGCCAGGGGACAGGCGAATCCGCGGAAGGACCGGGTCAGCCGGTTGATCCCGGAGCTGCGCTTCGTCGACAGCGACCTGATGGACCAGAGCAGCCTGGTATCGGCGGTCGACAGGATCCAACCCCGACGAGGTGTACAACCTCGGGACGATCTCCTTCGTGTCGACGTCCTGCCCGAGTGGAAGCCACGCCAGGATCAGGTCGGCGTAGGTTTCCGCTCGGTCCAGCCAGTTGGTGCGCCACGCGGCGTACGGATCATCGAGGACGAGCGGGTCGAGCACCGTCCCGTGGGAACCGCAGTCGGCGAGCAGGCGGACGGCCTGGTGCTGCCAGCGAGGACGGGCCGGTGGCGAGTCCGGCCAACAGGATGACCGTCCCCGAGCCGGGGGCGGGGAGGTCGGGCGCCGCCAGCGCGGTGGAGCGGGCCCGGGCCGAGCACGGCCGCATCGAAGGGGTGCGGTGGCTGCGGCTGGACATTGAGCGCGACGACCCGGCACAGCTGGGCGAGGACAGCTACGACCTCACTGGTCCTCGGCAGCTGACTTTCAGCAGCGCTCGGCGGTGAAGCCATTAACCACATGCGGACGGCGGCCTGGCCGCCGTCCGCATACAGCTTCCACGGCCGTAGACCGGCGCCGTTGCCTTGATCACGTACGCGCCGCTACGAGACCAAGCCTCCCAGGCGGTGGACGCAGCCCAGCGCCGCGCACCGAGCGCTGCCCAGGCTCCCGCAATCCGGTGACAGCCGTCTGTCGGCGTAGGTCCCAGCGGGCGTTGAGGCTCGGGAAGACAGCTGGCGGCGAGACGCAGCACTGGGGACATTGGTCAAGACCAATTGACTGACTTACCGTCAGATAAGTCAGCAAAAGGTCAGCATCGATCCGATTAGGCGCTGTCACACGTGGCCAAACATGAGATTCGGCAGGCCCTCATTTCGAACCTCCAGAGCGGCCCGCACGGCGCTGGGGTGCCCCTCATGCCAGGGCCTGAGGGGCACCCGGAGCGCACCGGCCAGCAAGCACCAGGCATAGTCCCACGAACGGCGCCTTCGCAGGTCAGCGCGCCCGCCCGCGAGGCTTCAGGGGGATCGACGGGAGCTCTGGGGCCCGCAACCGGGCGCCGTCGTAGCCGTGCACCTCGCCGAATCGCGAGCTCGACTCCCAGTCGTTCCGCGCCTGTACGATCTCCTCACCGGATCGGCCGATGAAGTTCCACCACATGATGATCTGCTCCTCGAAGGGTGTGCCGCCGAGGAGGATGAGGCGGGCCTCCGTGTCGGTGGTGTTGGTGAGGGTCAGGGTGGTGGGACCGGGGGCGAGGTAGCCGAGGTCGGCGGAGTTCAACAGGGTTTCGGCGAGGCGGACTTGGCCGCGGTCGACGAGGAGGCCGTGTTCGAAGGCGGGGTCGACGGCGAGGCTGACGGTGGCGTGTGGGCGGAGGGTGAGTTCGGCCCCGAGGAGGGGGGTGGAAGTCGGGATGGGGGAGGTGTCGCCGGCCAGGGTGCCGAGGAAGACGCGGGCCTCGCCGCCGTCCAGGGGGACCGGCTGGGGGATGTGGTGGTGGAAGTCGCGGGCGGTGTGGCGGTGTTCGTCGGGCAGGGCGACCCAGAGTTGGACGCCGTGCAGGACGGTGGTGGCGGGGGTGGAGACCTCGGAGTGGCAGATGCCGTGGCCGGAGGTCATCAGGTTCAGCTCGCCCGGGCGGACGAAGGCGTGGACGCCGAGGCTGTCGCGGTGCTCGATCTCGCCGGTGAACAGCCAGCTCACCGTCTGCAGGCCGGTGTGGGGGTGCGGGGCGACGTCCATTCCGCCGGTGCGGGCGACGTCGTCGGGGCCGTAGTGGTCGACGAAGCACCAGGCTCCGATCAACCGCCGAGCACGGTGCGGCAGGGTGCGGCGTACGGTCATCGCGCGGGGGCCGCCGAGCGGGACGTCGCGGGCGGACAGGACCTCCACCTGCGGTCCCTGCGGCTGTGCGGCGGGGCGCGGCTCGGTCTCGGCGGTGCTCACGGTGGTGGTCCCTCCCATGGTGGAAAAAGCTGCGAGATAGTTCTGGATTCAACTATTATCTCATGGCAGAGTGGCGGGCAACAGCGAGTCGGTGGAGGAGTTCAGGTGAGTGACGTGACGGTGGTCCCGGCGGAGCAGCGGGTCTTCATCGACAAGCAGAGCCCCAAGGCCTATCGGGCCCAGCTCGCGGCCGCCGAGGCGGCGCGGGAAGTCGCGGCGGAGGCCGGGCTGGACCGGCGGCTGGTGGAGCTGGTCAACCTGCGGGTGTCGCAGATCAACGGCTGTGCCTACTGCCTGCACGTGCACACCCGGGCAGCGCTGCGTGAGGGTGAGACCTCCCAGCGGCTGGGCGTGCTCCCGGCCTGGCGGGACACCGAGGTGTTCAGCGCCCGGGAGCGCGCCGCGCTGGCGCTGGCCGAGGCGACCACGACCCCGGCGGACGCGGCCCTGCAGGAGGCCGCGTACGGGGTCGCGCGCGAGACGCTGACCGAGGAGGAGATCTCGGCGGTGATCTGGGTCGCGATCGCCATCAACTCCTTCAACCGGGTGTCGATCATGAGCAAGCACCCGGTCCGTCCGGCCTCGGGGCGGTAGGGGCCGGGGGCCGGCCTACTCGGGCGGCCTCCCCCGGTCGGCGTACGCCCTACTTTGATGGGCGTACGACTGATTCCTCCCGGTGGAGGATGACGGAGTATCAGTGCGGCGACGAAGCTGGGGCGTCAGAGGCGGGCGGGGCCCGCTGCGGACGAAGGGGGACGAATGGCTCGTCGTGGGGTTTCCGTTCTGGTGTCGACGGTCTGTCTGGCGTTGGCCGCACCGGCCGCCTCGGCGGCCGCCGCGGAACCGAACGCCGTGGTCAAGGAATCGGCGAGCCGCCGGGTGGAGGCCCTGAAGGCGGTGACCGCGGCCGGTGCGGTCGCGGCGATCGCCCAGGTCAGGGACGAGAACGGGGTCTGGCGCGCGGGCACCGGCGTCGCCGACCTGGCCACCGGCGCACCCGTACGGACGGACGGGCGCTTCCGCGCCGGCAGTATCACCAAGATGTTCACCTCCACCACCGTGCTCCAGTTGGTGGGGGAGGGGCGGGTCGGCCTGGACGATCCGATCGAGCGCTAC
This sequence comes from Kitasatospora sp. NPDC018058, assembly GCF_044327205.1. Taxonomy (NCBI): domain Bacteria; kingdom Bacillati; phylum Actinomycetota; class Actinomycetes; order Kitasatosporales; family Streptomycetaceae; genus Kitasatospora; species Kitasatospora sp. NPDC018058. The sequence continues at coordinate 8,962 of NZ_JBIRFA010000063.1, forward strand.
CTGCCCGGGACGGTCCCGAACGGAGAGCACATCACCGTCCGTCAGCTGCTCAACCACAGCTCGGGTCTGTGGGACCCGACCAATGAGAAGGGCGGGCTGTTCCCCGACTCGACAGACCTCGACGCCGTCCGGAACTGGCTCGACCGGGGCGGCATGACCCGCACGATCACCCCGGCGCAGGTGGTGGCCGCCTCGGTGGCGCACGCGCTCAACTTCCCGCCGGGAGAGAAGTTCGCCTACTCCAACGTCAACTACACCCTGCTCGGCATGCTCATCGAGCGGGTGACGGGGCGCGGCTACGCCCAGGAGATAACCGCTCGCATCCTGCGGCCGCTGGGGATGAACGGAACGTACTTCCCCGGCACGGCCACCGACATCCGGGGCCCGCACGCCCACGGCTACCTGACCCTGGTCGAGGGCCCCGGCCCGCAGGACCGCAGCGACCGGGACGTGACGGTGGCCAGTGTGTCCTGGGCGAACTCGGCGGGCGAGCTGATATCCACCCTGGACGACCTGAACCGCTTCGAGAAGGCGCTGCTGGGCGGCCGGTTGCTGTCGGACGGGCTGCTGCGGGAGATGAGGACGACCATTCCGGTGGAGGTCAACGGCCAACCCACGCGCCTGGATTACGGCCTGGGGCTGGCCCGACTGCAGCTGTCCTGCGGACCGGTCTACGGGCACGACGGTGGGGTGCCCGGCTACAGCTCGCAGCTGTGGAGCTCCGGCGGGCGGCAGGTCGCGATGTCCGTCACCACCCGGGGCGGCCAGGCGCAGCAAGTCGCGCAGCTCACGGCGGAGGGCGGCTTCCTGGAGGAGGTCTTCTGTGGCAACCGGCAGGGCGCGGGCAATGCGCAGCTGAAGCTCGGCTGACGCACCGCTGACCCCCGGCGCCCGTCCTCACACCGAGCGGCGCTGCCGGCGACGAGGGCGGAGGGCCGTGCCGCGCTCGGCCGGCTGACGCCGCTCGGTGCGGCGGCCTACGGCCGGTGGCTCCGGCCGGACGTTGGCCCGGGCCGTGGTGCGGTGTGTGCCGACCACGACGGAGAAGGAGGGCCGGCGGACCGGCGGAGAATGGCAGGCATGGCAGATGAGCCGGATGTGACAGGTATGGCAGATATGGCAGATATGGCAGACGTGACAGAGGCGACGCTCAATCTCTGGAAGCAGCCGCTCGGCGAGGTGCCGGCGGACGTGTGGGACCGCACCGAGCTGACCGTGCTCATCCTCGCTGAGACCGGGATCTCCGAACTCCCGCCCGGAATCAGCCGGTTGACCCGGCTGCGGACCCTTGACCTCGGGCACAACCAGCTCACCGCGGTGCCTGATGAGCTGGGTGATCTGATCGGGATCCGGGACTTCCTGTACCTGCACGACAACGTCCTGACCGTGCTGCCCGAGGCGCTCGGGCGACTCACCGCGCTGCGCTACCTCAACGTCGGCGAGAACCGACTCGCCGAACTGCCGGCCACCATAGGCGAGATGGCCAGCCTGGTGGAGCTGCGCGCGCAGCTGAACCGGCTCACCGATCTGCCGGAGTCGATCGGCGGCCTCGGCGCGCTGCGCGAACTCTGGCTGCGCGGCAATGAGTTGAGCTCCCTGCCGGAGGCCGTAGCCCGACTCGCCGAGCTGCGCGAGCTGGAGCTCCGGGAGAACGCCTTCACCGAGTTCCCGGCCGTGCTGGCCGGCCTTCCGCTGCTGCGCCGGGTGGACCTTCGTGGAAACCGGATCGCCGAACTGCCCGACTGGCTGGCCGATCCGGACGCGCTTCCCGCGCTGGAGAAGCTCGACCTGCGGTGGAACGGGGTACGGCCCTCGGGCCGGCTGCTGGAGGCGTTCGCTGCGCGCGGGTGCGTCGTGCTGTTCTGAGCCCGGTTCCGGTGCGGCCGGAGAGCGTGCGGCCGCAGAGGTGAGGCCGGGAAAAGATCAACAAGAGCGCCGAAGACCTGCTACCGTGGAGGACATGAAGCGCGCTGCACTCGTCACGACGACGCCGGAAAGAGTCCCGGCGCGCTGACTGCTGACCTAGTCCGAAGCCCCGGGGCGAGTGCCCCGGGGCTTCGCCGTTTCCGGATCCACTCGCCCACGGAACCAGAGTGGAGACCACCCTCATGAACAACCAGCCCCTGCACGACCAGTCGATGCACGACCACCGCAAGCTCGGCCGCGAGCTCGACCTGTTCGACACCGACCCGCTGATGGGCTCCGGCCTGCCGTACTGGCTGCCCGGCGGCGCCGCGATCCGACACACCCTGGAGGAGTTCATCCGCGGCCGCGAGCGTCGGGCCGGCTACCGCCACGTGTACTCGCCGGTGCTCGGCAAGCGGGAGCTGTACGAGATCTCCGGCCACTGGGACCACTACCGCGAGGACATGTTCCCACCCATGGAACTCGGCTCGGAGGAGATGGTGCTGCGCCCGAGCCTCTGTCCGCACCACGCGCTGATCTTCCGCTCCCGCTCCCGCAGCTACCGGGAACTCCCGCTGCGAATGGCAGAGTTGGGTGGCATGTACCGCTCCGAGCTGTCCGGCGTGCTCGGCGGGCTGACCAGGGTCCGGGCGATCCAGCTGAACGACGCGCACGTCTTCTGCACCCCCGAGCAGGCCGCCGACGAGGCCGTCGCCGCACTGGAGTTGATCCGCGAGGCGCACCGCGCGCTCGGCATCGTGCCGGTCCGCTACCGGCTCTCATTGCCCGGTGAGGGCGGCAAGTACGTGGCGGACCCCGCGCTTTGGGAGCGTGCCATCGCGCTGCTGACCGATGTGCTGGAGCGTTCCGGGGTGCCGTTCGAGGCGGCGGAGGGCGAGGCCGCGTTCTACGGGCCGAAGATCGACGTACAGATCGCCGATGGCGCCGGGCGCGAGTTCACCCTCTCCACCGTCCAGATCGACTTCCACCAGCCCGAGCGCTTCAACCTGCACTACATCGGCCCGGACGGCGCCAAGCACCGCCCGGTGATGGTGCACCGCAGTGTCATCGGCAGCGTCGAGCGGGTGGTCGCCCACCTGATCGAGCTGTACGGCGGGGCGTTCCCGGCCTGGCTCGCGCCGGCCCAGGTCGTGCTGCTGCCGATCTCCGACGCCGAGGTCCCGCAGGCCGAACGGCTGCGCCAGCGCTGCCTGGACCTCGGACTGCGCGTCGAGGTCGCCGGGCCCGAGCACGGCACCCTCGGCGCCCGGATCCGCGAGGCCCGGCTGGTGCCCTACCAGGCGGTGATCGGGGCGAAGGAGACCGTGGACGACCGGGTCGCGCTACGGCTGCGGGACGGCCGCCGACTGGAGCCGATGGCGGCCGAGGAGGCCTGGGCGCGGATCGGCGCGCTGGTGGCCGGGTGTCGCGCCGAACTGTGGGAGGACGAGCCCGCCCGGTGAACCGGCGGCATACGTACGACTAGTGCGGTGCGCGGTGTGTCGGCGAGGCCGGGGGTTTCGGCCGCCCGTCGAATGGGCGCGGCGGCCGAGTCCGCGGCCACCGCTGTACCCACGGTTCCGGAGGTACCCATGCGCAGTCCGCGCAGGTTCGTCGCGCCCCTGCTCACCGCCTGCGTCACGCTCGCCGGGGCGGTGGCCGCCGCCCCGGCCGGCCCGGCCGAGCTCCGCCCGCTGCCCGTACCGGGCGGCCCGGACGGCCGGTACTGCGCTGCCGTCCTCGGGCGTTTGCCCGAGGCCGAGGGCGCCTCCCCGGTGCTCGGCCGGGCCTGTTCGGCGGACTCCCGCACCGACGTGCTCGCCCTGGCCTACGGCCGGAGCCGTGCGGCGGAGCAGCCGGCCGACCGTACGCTGCTATCGGAGGAGTACAAGGGCGTCGACCGCGGCGGCGACGTCGTCCACTCCTTCTACGGGGACGCCGGCGGCCGCGACGCCACCGATACCACCTGGTCGACTACTTCGACGTCGCGCTGAGCGTGTCCTCGATGAGGGGCTGCAACAACGGCGACACCGTCCACCCGTGGTCGACGCTCGGCGAGGAGGAGACGCTGGGCCGGCCGGCTGCCTGGGGCCGGACGTCGACGACGCGGTGCGGGAGTTGCAGGTCTTCCACGGCTGAGCGGGTCGGCCACTGACCGTCGGGGGCGGCCCGGCCACCGGCGGTCAGGGCCCGTGCCACGACGACGGCGGCGCTCACGGGGTGTTGGGGCCTCCTGCGGGCAGCGCATGGTCGATCAAGGTGCCGGCCGCGTTCTTCCGGTCGAAGACGTGCTGCGGGCTGTCGCCGCGGGCCTCGGACATGGAGATCACCGCGCTTCACCTGCCGTCGGCGGTGCTGCCGATGGTGCGCCGGAGCAGTCGGCGGACGGTGATCCGGCGGTCGTCGTGGCCGTTGCCCTGCACCACGTTCGGCGGCCAGGACTCGACGGGCCCTGGGGGTTCAGTAACGAGCGGTCAGTAGGACTGTAGCTCGATCAGGTGGCCCTCCGGGTCGCGCAGGTGGGCGTTGCGCAGGTTCGGGCCCCATTCCGGGCGGTCGGTGGCCGGGACGGCGAGGGTGCCGCCGTGGTCGAGGCAGAGGGCGAGCGCCTTGGCCACGTCGTCCACCCGGAAGACCAGCATCGCGGAGTCCTGGGCGGGGGCGGCGGGGTGGGCGGGCAGGTCGGCGGTGCCGAGGGCGGTTGCCATCGCGGAGCGGTCGTAGAGCACCAGGACGGCCTGGGCCTCGACGTCCCAGTTGGCGTACGGGCCTTCGGACGTGCCCTTGATGAGGGTGGCGCCGGTGAGCGCGGGGAGGACCGCACGGTAGAAGTCGAAGCACTCGGCGAAGCGGGTGACGAGTAGGCGGGGGTACAGGGCGTCCACGGCTGGAACTCCTGAGGGTCGGAACCGGTCGGCACAATTAGTGGGTCTCCACCCACTATAGGGAAAGACCTAGAATGTCGCCATGGCCTCCGAGACCCCCGCCCCGTCCAGCGGGCTTCCGCCGACCCTGCTGGACCTCAGCACCTTCCTGCTCGCCCGGATCGGTCGGTCCGCGCGCGGCCGACTCGCCGAGCAGCTGGCCGAACGCGATCTGCGGCTCTGGGACTTGACGGTGCTGGCCGTGCTCGCCGACTTCGGGCCGCAGGCACAGCGGGACCTGGTGCAGCGGCTGGGCATCGACCCGAGCGACCTGGCGAAGGTCGCCGACCAGCTCGGCGCGGCCGGGTACGTCGAACGCGCCCGGGACCAGCGGGACCGGCGGCGGGTGTCGGTGTCGGTCACCGCGACCGGGCGGGCGCTGCTGGCCGAGTTGGAGGCGCAGGCGAGGGCGGTGCAGGACGAGGTGCTGGCGCCGCTGGACGCGGGGGAGCGGCAGGTGCTGCGGCAGCTGCTGCTTCGGGTGCACCACGGGATGGAGGAGCGGCGCGGCGCCGTGTGAGCTCAGGCGTTCGGCGGTCCGGGGCGGCGGGCGCCGGCGAACTCGCCCGCCCAGCGCGGGATGTCGAGTACCTTCTCGACCCGGGCGATCAGCGTGCCGGTGCGTTCGGCGTGGATCATGGCGCCGTCGCCCGCGTAGATGCCGACGTGGTGCAGCGGCGCGTCGGGGCGGGAGAAGAACAGCAGGTCGCCGGGGGCCAGGGCGTCGCGCTCGACCGGGGCGCTGAGGTGGAACTGGGCGACGGTGTAGTGCCCGAGCTCGACGGTGCCCTGGCTGGCCCGGTACCAGCAGTAGAGCGACAGGCCGCTGCAGTCGAAGCCGGCCGTGGTCTCGCCCAGGCATTTGCCGTTGAGGTAGCCGTTCTCGTCGTCGCAGAAGCCGAGGCCGGGACCCAGCCGGTCGCCGCCGCCCCAGGCGTACGGGATGCCGATCTGGGCCTCGGCCACGGCGGCGACCCGTCGGCCGAGGGCGGCGGCGGGCTCGGCCGGGGGTGTGGCGTGGGCGGCCGCTTGGGCAGCCGGGGTGAGGGCGGGGGCGAGGCCCGCCCCGAGGGCGAGGCCGAGCACCCGGCGCCGTCCGACTCCGAAGGCCTGGTCGCGGCTGGGCGGTTGGGACTCCATCGGTCGACTCCCCGGGGCTGCTGCGGTGTTGGTGTGGACGTCCGTGCGGGCGTCCGGGTGGGGCCGCGTGAGCGGGCACGGTCGGGCGCGGCGGTGCTCGTTTCGGACGGGCACGCGGACGGGCACCAGGATCGCGGTCCGGCGGGCCCGCGCGCCATCACCCGCAACGGTGAATCGTGGGCACACTGGCCTTGGCGCGGCTGGGAGTTCGCCGTAAATCCGTTTGACCCCTGTTCGTGAGGGGCCAACGATGAGCGCGAACGTTCGGCCACGACCATCGGAGGACCTCGTGCACAGCGCCGTCAAGCTGGTCCGCAACACGCGCCTGACCCCGGCCGTCGACTACGCCTACGCGGCGGTCGTCGACGCCCCGGCCCGCTCGCTCTGGCTCGCCGGGGCCTGCCCGCTGGACGAGGAGGGGCGTACGGTCGCCGTCGGTGACTACGGGGGTCAGGCCCACCAGGTGATGCGCAATCTGATAACCGTGCTGGAGGACACGGGCGCGGGGCTCGCCGACATCGCGCGGACCACCGTCTACGTGGCCTCCGGTGACCAGGCGGACCTGGTCAAGGTGTGGAACGTGTACCGGGAGTACATGGGGGAGCACGATGCCCCCAGCACGCTGCTCGGCGTCTCGGTGCTGGGCTACCACGACCAGCTGGTGGAGGTGGAGGCGGTGGCCGTTCTGCCGTGACGCCGTGACGTGCCGCCGGGGTGCTCGGGTTCAGGAAGCGGCGAGCAGGGCGTCCAGCTTCCGGTAGCCCTCGACCACGCCGCGCTCCATGCCGCTGGCCAGGATGGCGTCCCGGGCCACCAGGTTGTCGACCACCGACAGCACGGTGACGCGGGTGCGGTTCTCACCCGCGGGTTCGAAGACGGCGGTGTCCAGCGAGACGCCGTCCGGCACGCCCTCGAAGGTGAAGGTCTGAACGAGCCTGGTGGCCGGCCGGACTTCGTGGAAGGAGCCGTAGAAGGCGGCGACCTCCTGGCCCTCGCGGTGCATCGAGTAGCGGTAGTGGCCGCCGGTGCGGGCCTCCCAGGTGTCGATCTTCATGTCGAGGTCCTGGGGGCCGAGCCACTGGGCGACCAGGTGGGGCTCGATCCAGGCCCGGAAAACCCGCTCCTGCGAGGCGTCGAACTCGCGGACGATCCGGATGGTGGGCAGCGTCGGGTCCGCTTCGATCCGGGTCTCGTGGCCGGTGGCGGAGGTCATGGCGGGGCTCCTTCGTTCTTCTCGGCTCGGGTGGGGCGGGGTTCGTCGGCCTTGGTGTCGGGGCTGTCGGTTTCGGTGGCGGTGTCGGTGTTGACGTCGGTGGAGTCCATGGCCGCGAGGACGGCGTCCAGGCGGCTGAAACGCTCCTCGGTCTGGTGGCGGTAGCGCTCGATCCGGCTCGTCATCAAGTCGAGCACCTGCGGCTCCAGGTGGCACGGCCGGCGCGGGGCGCCCCGGCTGCGGCTGACCGGTCCGGCCTCCTCCAGCACCTTGAGGTGCTTGGAGACGGCCTGCATGGACATCGGGTAGGACTCCGCCAGTTCACCGACCGTGGCGTTCCGGGCCGAGAGACGGGCGACGATGTCGCGCCGGGTCGGATCGGCCAGGGCGACGAACGCGCGGGAGAGCTGGTCGACGGCCACCGCACACCTCTGTTCATCCTCGACCGACTGGTTGAGAAAAACGGTACTCCGGCGTATTCAACCTCTTGGTCGCGGAAGGGGTGCGGGTTGGACTCTCGGCCGGCGGTCGATCGAAAGGAACCGATCGTTCAGTTTCATCATGGCCATAGGGCGCGAACGGAGGAGTCGTCGCCGATCGACGGGGTGGCACCGTTTCCGCTTGCCCCGTAGGGATCTGACGGTCCGTGGGGGAGAAGTGAGGGGGTGGGTGGGGGAAGTGGGGGAGGTTGAGTCGATTCCCCGTCATCGTCGTGTCGCCTGTAGATCGCCCGTAGCTAAGATACGGGGTGTTTGGTTTTGTTTTGCGGGAGCTCAGGGCGGGGTGGTTGCGGTGGTACGGCAGGAGCGGGCGCTTCGGACGCGTCGGCTGATCCTGGAGGCCGCAGCGTCGGTCTTCGACGAGTTCGGCTACGAGGGTGCCACCATCGGGGAGGTGGTCTCCCGGGCGGGGGTGACGCGGGGTGCGGTGTATTTCCACTTCGCCTCGAAGCGGGATCTCGCGCAAGGCGTCGTGGAGGAACAGTTCGTCCAGGACGGCGTGCCGGAACGCAGCTGCAAGCTCCAGGAGTTCGTGGACACCGGGATGGTCGTCGCGCATTTGATGCCGCGTAATCCGCTGCTCAGCGCGGGTGCCCGGCTCTCGCTGGGCCAGGACGTCTTCGACGACCTCGGCGGCGGTGCGATCCCCGGCTGGATAAGCCGGATGGAGGCGCTGCTGACCACGGCCGGCGAGCGCGGCGAGCTGCTCCCGCACATCGTCCCGGCCGACACCGCGTGGCTGGTCACCGCGGCCTGGACGGGTGTCCAGATCCAGTCGCAGAAGCTCTCCGGGCGCGCCGACCTGGAGCAGCGGGTGTCCGGGCTGTTCCAGCACCTGATGCCGAGCGTCGCGGTGCCCGGCGTGCTCGGCTCGCTGCAGATGGGGCCGGACCGCGGCGCCCGGGTGGTCGCCGAGGTCGCGGCGGCCCGCGCGGCGGAGGAGGCCGGCGAGGGGTCGACGGAGCCGCGGGTCGGGGCCGCCGAGGCGGTCGCGAACGGAGTCGGCGTGAGCTGACGGGAACGGCGTGAGCGCTCTGGAGCCGGGCGAAGTCGCGTTGTCCTGGCCGGAGTTGACAGTGGCCTCGTGTCCGTGTGGGGCGCGATGGCGGCGCGGCCGATTCGACGGCGGCGCGGGATCGAGGGGAACCCGGCGCCGCCTTCGCGCATGCCCGGGGGTGACTACCGCGCATGCCGACCGCACCGCGAAGGGCGCCTGCACTGCGGCCCGTGTCCTGCCGGCCGTCCATGCCATGGAAACAAACAGCGTGTTCGGTTTGCGGGGACAGACCGCGCGTCCTGTTTTCGACCGGTGCCGGTTGATCCAGCGGTGTCGCCCCGGATGCCGGCCGCCGTGGATCGATCTGTGGTGTTCCGCGTGATGGGGGTGGCCATCGTGGAGATTCGGGTGCGCGGGGCGCTGGACCTCCGGGTGTGCGCGGTATCGGTGGAGCCGTCGACGCCCGAGCCCCGGCAGGTGCTGGGACTGTCGACGCTGCGTGCGGCGCCGCGGCTGCCGGCCTGGTGGTGAGGGCGACCTGCGGCCTGGAGGTCGTCTTCGCCGACGGCTGCCCCATCGATGAACACGCCCGCCGGGTCGGCGCCTTGAGGGGCTGCTGCCCTGCCTCGTTCCGCCGGGCACCTCCGTCGCACACCGAGCCGGGCCGGGCCGCAGGCCCCGCAGCCGGTCTGGCGTGCGCTGCGGTGAAGGTGGCACGGGCGTGCGGAAGGTCGAATGTCAGTGCGGCTCGCCATGATGTCGGTATGAAGGACGCAGCCACCAAGGCCTCCCCCGCAGCCCTCGCCTCCCCGGAGGCCTACGCCGAGGCCGTCGCCGCCGCCGTACGGGCCGCCGCTGCCTACTACGCAGACGGCTCCACCCCACTCGGGGACGACGAGTACGACGCCCTGGTGCGGGCCATCGAGGCGTACGAGGGCGAGCATCCGGACCAGGTGCTGCCCGAGACGCCCACCGGCAAGGTGGCCGGTGGCGCGGCCGTCGGCGACGTCCCGCACAGCGCGCCGATGCTCTCGCTCGACAACGTGTTCTCGGCCGAGGAGTTGGAGTCCTGGGCTGCAGGGTTGGAGCGCCGGCTCGGCCGCCCGGTCGCCGCCTGGTGCGTCGAGCCCAAGTTGGACGGCCTGGCCGTCGCCGCCCGCTACCGAGCCGGCCGGCTCACCCGGCTGCTCACCCGGGGCGACGGCCTGGCGGGGGAGGACATCAGCCACGCCGCCGACACCGTGCTCGGCCTGCCCGCCCAGCTCGCCGAGCCGCTCGACGTCGAACTGCGCGGCGAGGTGCTGCTCACCCGCGAGCAGTTCGAGCAGGCCAACACCATCCGCACGGCCCACGGCGCCACCCCCTTCGCCCACCCGCGCAGCGGCGCCGCCGGCACCCTGCGCGCCAAGGACCGCCCGTACCGGGTCGAGCTCACCTTCTTCGCCTACGACGCCCTCGGCCTGCCCGGGCTCGACCACGCCGCGCTGCTGGAGCATCTGGCCCGGCTCGGCGCCAACACCGCCGCCAGCACCGAGGCCGCCCCACGCCGCTGTGCCACGCTCGCCGAGGCGGAGCAGCGGATCGAGGAGATCGCCGCCCTGCGCGCCGCGCTGCCCTTCGGGATCGACGGCGTGGTGGTCAAGGCGGACGCGGTGGCCGACCAGGAGGAGGCCGGTTCAGGCTCCCGCGCGCCCCGCTGGGCGGTGGCCCGCAAGCTGCAGGCCCAACACAAGGTGACCCGGCTGCTCGGGGTGGAGTGGAACGTCGGGCGCACCGGGATCATCGCGCCCCGGGCGGTGCTCGAACCGGTGGTGATCGACGGAGTCACCGTCACCTACGCGACCCTGCACAACCCCGCCGACATCGAGCGCCGCGGTCTGATGATCGGCGACCAGGTGTTCGTCTACCGCGCCGGCGATGTCATCCCCCGGGTGGAGGCGCCGCTGGTCGACGAGCGCACCGGCGCCGAGCAGCCGATCGCCTTCCCCGAGATCTGCCCGCGCTGCGGCGACGCCATCGACACCTCCGAGCAGCGCTGGCGTTGCGTGCGCGGGCGTGGCTGCCAGGCCGTCGCCTCGGTGATCTACGCGGCCGGGCGGGACCAGCTCGACATCGAGGGCCTCGGCGGCACCCGGGCCGTCCAGCTGGTCGAGGCCGGGCTGGTCGCAGACCTCGCCGACCTGTTCACCCTCACCCGGGAGCAACTTCTCACCCTGGAGCGGATGGGCGACACCAGCGCGGACAACCTGCTCGCCGCCATCGAGACCGCCCACACCCGGCCGCTGAACCGGGTGTTCTGCGCCCTCGGCATCCGCGGCACCGGTCGGACCATGTCCCGCCGGATCGCCGCCCACTTCGGCAGCATGGTCGCGATCCGCGCCGCCGACGCCGGGGCGCTGGCGGCCGTGGACGGCATCGGCGTGGAGAAGGCGGCCGTGATTCTGGCCGAACTCGTCGACGTGGCACCGCTGTTGGATCGGCTGGCGGCGCAGGGCGTGGGCACCGAGGTGACCGAGCCGGCCGCAGCCGCTTCGGCTGCCGACGCTACGGCCGAGGGCGAGGCGGCGGGCCCGCTGGTGGGTCAGAGCGTCGTGGTCACCGGCAGTATGACCGGCGCCCTGGCCGAGCTCTCCCGCAACGCGATGAACGAGCTGATCGAGCGGGCGGGCGGCAAGGCCGCCTCCTCGGTGTCCAAGCGCACCACCCTGTTGGTCGCGGGCGAGAAGGCGGGCTCCAAGCGGGCCAAGGCGGAGGAGCTCGGCGTGCCGATCGCCACCCCGGAGGAGTTCGCGGCGCTGGTGGCCGAGTTCCTGGCCTGAGCCGCCCCGGGCGGGCGGTGGCGGGTGGTGGCGGGCCGGGCGGGCGAGGGCGGGCCGGGGAAAACGGCTTGATCACCGGTGGCGCCGGTGCGGTAGGGTGACCGACGCCGAATACGACCGCGATGCAGGAGGTGAGACCCATTACCGGTATGTCCGAGCGGGTGCTCCCGGAGCGCGGCCGTGCGGGCGCTCCGCGCGCGTAGCGCGGGAGCGTCGACGCGGCGTCGGCCCTGGCGGGAGCCCTGACGGAGTCCTCCGTTCTCCTCCCGTCCTGCCCAAGGGGTTCCCTTTGCCGGTCTTCTCCTCCGCCGCTCTCCGTTCCTCGGTCGTCTCCCGGCTGCGCGCCGCCGGTTGCGTGTTCGCCGAGGAGGAGGCGCGGATCCTGCTCACCGCCGCCGACACACCCGCCGAGCTGGCCGCCATGGTCCGCGCCCGCGCCGAGGGGAGGCCACTCGAACACGTCGTCGGCTGGGCCGAGTTCGCCGGACTGCGGATCGCCGTCGACCCGGGAGTCTTCGTCCCGCGCCGGCGCAGCGGGTTCCTGGCCGCCGCTGCCGCCCGACTCACCCGCCCCGGCGCGCTGGTGGTCGACCTGTGCTGCGGCAGCGGCGCACTCGGCGCCGCCGTCGCGGCCACCGCCGGGCACCCGGTCGAGCTGTACGCGGCCGACCTGGACCCGGCGGCCGTCCGCTGCGCCCGCCGCAACCTGGCCGGAACGGGCGCCCTGGTCTTCGAGGGTGACCTGTTCGCCGCCCTGCCCGACACGCTGCGCGGGCGGGTGGAGGTGCTGATCGCCAACGTGCCGTACGTACCGACCGGAGACATCGAGCTGCTGCCGCCGGAGGCCCGGCTGCACGAGGCCCGGCCCGCGCTGGACGGCGGGTTGGACGGGTTGGACGTACTGCGCCGGGTGGCCTCCGAGGCGCCGGGCTGGCTGGCGGCGGGCGGGTCACTGCTGTTCGAGACCAGTGAGAGGCAGGCGGCGGGCGCGCTGGCCGTGGCGCGGGCGGCGGCTCTGAGAGCGGTGGCGAGCCGGGAGGAGGAGCTGGACGCCACAGTGGTCATCGCGACCCGGTCGTGAACGACGAAGGTCCCGGCCACCGCATCCCCGCGACGGTGGCCGGGACGGGTGGTCGGAACTCGCTCCTTCGATCCCGCGTCCTCAGATCCTGGTCCCGTACACGCGGTCGACCGGGATGGTGAGCAGCACCCGGCGGTCGGAGACCATCGCCTCGCGGTACTCCGCCCAGTCGGGGTGCTCCCCGGCCGCCCGGCGGTAGTAGTCGACCAGCGCCTCGACCTCGGGTCCGTGCGGGTCGGTGCCCGGCCCGGTGAGGGTGGCGACGCCCTCGGCGGTGGCCCAGGAAAGGCCGTCCGATCCGGTCACCTCCAGGCTCACCCGCAGGTCCCGCCGCAGGTTGGCGGTCTTGGCCAGCCCTTCCCGGGTGGAGACCAGGATGGCGTTCGCCTCGCGGTCGTAGTGAGGCATGACGGGGGAGAGCTGGGGCCGGCCGTCGGCCTTGATGGTGGCGAGGATGCCCAGGCGGCTCTGCGCGAGCAGCGCGTACGGGTCGTAAGCGGTGGCGGTCATGGCAGCATCATCGGGTTTCACATCGGTGTGAAGGTCAGGCCTGTTGCACTGTGGGCAGCCCCGGAGCGGGCGGTGGGGATCTGCGGAATCCGTCGATGGCGGCGGTCGCAGCGGGCGGAGCTGCTCGGGGCCTGGGAGGAGGTGATGGTCGAGGGTCGGTGCGACGAGCCCGGGCAGACCCAGCGGCTGCGCCAGGACATCATGCTGTGGTGGGAGCGGCTGTGCGAGACGGCCGACCGGTTCCGCGACCACCCCGTCCGCAAGCCGCGTTGGCGTGCGCTGGAGTTCATGAACCTCGCCCACGCGGAGTTCATGGCGAGCCTGACCGACTCGGCGGGGTGTGTGTACAGGGACGGGCGCACCCGTAAGCCTCCCTTCCTGTCGCGAGGTTGACGCTATGTCACACGCCCGTCGCGCCGTGCGACAGAGGCGCCTGCTGGGATACACACCCCGCTGGACGCGGTGGCCTCCTGCTTCACGTGGAGCCCCTTGCAGGTCAGCTGGCTCCCAGCTTGCGGACCGCCTCGGCGAGCGCGGCTGCGGTGCGGTTCACGTCCTCCTCGGTGGTGCGCCAGCTGCTGAACGCCGCGCGCAGGGCGGGCACTCCGGCGTAGCGGGTGGGGGTGAGGAAGGTCTCGCCGGAGAGTTCGGTGGCGAGGGCGGCGAGCCGTTCGGGGGTGGGGTCGGCGGCCAGGGTGAAGCAGACGACGTTGAGGCGGACCGGGGCCAGCAGGCGCAGGCCGTCGATCGTCTCCACCGCCTCGCCGAGCGCGCGGGCGCCGGTGATGCAGCGCTCCACGATCTCCCGGTGGCCGGCCCGGCCGTAGGCGCGCAGGGTGAACCAGGCGGCGAGGGCGCGCAGTCGGTGCGAGTTCTCGGGCGTGAGGTGGACCAGGTCGGGGTGCTCGCCGATCGGGCCGAGGTAGGCGGCGGCGTTCTGGAAGACCCTCGCCTGCAGGTCGCGGCGGCGGGTGAACTGCACGGCACTGTCGTAGGGCACGTTGAGCCACTTGTGCAGGTCGATGCAGACCGAGTCGGCGAGGTCCAGCCCGGCCGTCAGCTCGGCGTGCTCGGGAGAGAGGGCGGCGAAGGCGCCGAAGGCGGCGTCCACGTGCAGCCAGAACCCGTACCGCCCACGGAGCTCGGCGATCGCGCGCAGGTCGTCGAAGTCGACGGTGTTCACCGTGCCCGCGTTGGCCACCACGATGCACGGGCCGTCGGCCTCGGCGAGCGCCCGCTCCAGCGCGGCCACGTCCACGGCTTCCCGGCCCGGCAGCGTGGGCACGGTGGTCAGCGCCCGGCGGCCCAGGCCGAGAACGCTCAGCGCCTTGGACACACTGGAGTGCGCGCTGCCCGACAGCACGCTGACCGGGCCGAGCGCGGCGACCCCGTCCTCGGCCACGTCCACGCCGAGCCGCTCGCCCAGCCATTCCCGGGCGATCGCCAGGCCGACGGTGTTGGACATGGTCGCGCCGCTGACGAAGGTGCCGCTGTGCGCGGGGGAGAGGCCGAACAGCTCGCGCAGCCAGCCGACCGTCTCCCGCTCCAGGTGCTGACCGGCCGGATCCAGCGAGGAGTTGGAGTTCTGGTCGGCGGCGGAGGTCAGCCAGTCGCCCGCCAGCGCGGCCGGGGTCGCGCCGCCCGTCACGAACCCGAAGTAGCGCGGCCCGGCGCTGGCCGACAACCGCGGCTGCCAGCGTTCGCCGAACTCCGCCAACGCCGCCCGCAGACCGTCGGCGTCCTCGTGCAGCGGTTCCGCCGAGGTCGGCTGGTTCGCGTGCTGCGGGATCACCGGGCGGTCGTCGAGGCCGGCGAGGAATGCGACGGCCCGCTGCCGGGTCTCCTCCAGGAGGGCGGGCAACAGTTCGAGGTCGGCGGCGAGTTCGGGGTGCATGGGGCTTCTCCGTTGATCGGTTGTCAGCCCGAGGGTAGTGCGCGGGGGCTGTGGTGTCGCGGGCCAATCCGATGCCGGTGGCCTGAACGTTGTGCCCTGGCCGGCCGAGGTCGTGTGGCAGGGCGGCGGCTTCGCGTGCTGTGTGGGCCAGATGTTTCACCGGGAGGCCTACCGGTGGTTCAACCCGGCGGTCCACCGGCTGCCGTCGAGTGAACGGCGGCTGGTGGACCTCGAGAATCCGTGGTCGGCCCTCTCCGGCGAGTAGATCCGAAGTCACACCAGGCGGGCGGCCGTCAGTCCAGTGCGGCTGCCTTGCGTAGCAGCACCGACCGCTCGCGGGCGTTGCGGCAGAGCCGGGCGGCGAGTTCCATTTCGGCCCGGGCCTCGGTGGTGCGGCCGAGTCGGGTCAGCAGTTCGCCGCGTACGCTCGGGAGCAGGTGTGAGCCCGACAGGCGGCCGGAGGCGACCAGGTCGTCGACCATGGACAGCGCCTCCTGCGGTCCGCTGGCCATCGCGACGGCCACGGCCCGGTTGAGCTCGACGACGGGTGACGGGGCCACCCGGCCGAGCGCCTCGTAGAGGAGCACGATCCGTTCCCAGTCGGTCTCCCGTACCGAGAGCGCCGTCGCGTGGCAGGCGGCGATCGCGGCCTGCAGACCGTACGGTCCCAAGCCCCGCCCGAGCGCCGAGGCCCGGCCGAGCGCGGCCAGACCGCGTCGGATCGCCGACCGGTCCCACAGGCGACGGTCCTGGTCCTCCAGGAGCACCCCCTCCCCGTCCGGCCCGGTGCGGGCCGGGAAGCGTGCGGCGGTGAGCTCGAACAGCGCCAGCTGGCCGTGCACCTCCGGGTCGGCGGGCAGCAATGCGGCCAGCATCCGGGCCAACCGCACGGCCTCGTACGCCAGATCGGGGCGCAGGAGGTGATCGCCGGTCGTCGCCGTCGAGCCCTCCGTGAAGATCACGTACAGGGCGCTCAGGACACCGCCGAGCCGCTCACGCCGTTCCTCTGGCGGCGGCAGCTCGAAGGGCACCCGGGCGGCGGCGATCGTCTTCTTCGCCCGGGTAATCCTGGCCTGGACGGTCGGCGCGGGCACGAGGAAGGCCCGGGCGATCTCCTCGCTGGACAGGCCGCCCACCACGCGCAGGGTGAGAGCCACCCGGGCCTCGGGGGAGAGCACCGGGTGACAGGCGGTGAACATGAGCGCGAGGACGTCGTCGTCGACCCGGTCGGGATCCCACGGCAGATCGTCCGGCCGGTCGGGCGCGGCCGCCGCGCCCGCGCTGAACTCGCCGTCGGCCAGTTGACCGGCGAGCATGGCGTACCGCTCGTCGAGCGCCGACCTGCGGCGGAAGGCGTCGATGGCCCGCCGCCGTGCGGTCGCCAGCAGCCAGCCCACCGGGCTGGCCGGCGCGCCGTCCCGCGACCAGGTGACGAGGGCCTCCGCCAGTGCCTCCTGGCCGACATCCTCGGCGAGCGTGAAGTCCCCGGTGTAGCGGGCCAGCGCGCCGACGATCCGCGCGGACTCGATCCGCCAGACGGCCTCGACGGCCCGCCGAGCCGCCTCGGCGCTCGGCGGGCCGTCCGTGGCTGCGGACATCAGAGCTGGCCGGTCCGCTCGCGCCACGCCCGCTCCTTGATGACCCACTCGTTGTCCTGCGGGAACTCGTCGATACCCGGCACCCGGCGGATCTCGCACTTGGAGCCGGGGATCGCCGGGATCCGCTTGGCCCACTCGACGGCCTCCTCCTTGGAAGCGACGTCGATCACGTAGAAGCCGCCGAACAGCTCCTTCGTCTCACCGTACGGCCCGTCGGTGACCACCGGGGTCTCCCCGCTGTAGTCGACCACCACGCCCTGGGACGGGTCGTCCAGGCCCTCGGCGGCGACGAGCACGCCGGCCCGGATCATCTCGTCGTTGAAGCGGCCGATGGTCTCGAGCATCTCCTCGAAGGGCGTCCCCATCATCTTCTCCATGGACTCGTCCGTGCCGCGCATGATCAGCATGTACTTCGCCATCTTCGGTCTCCTTGATCGGGGGTCGGTTCTCGACCCTCTCAGCCCTAGGTCGAACGGCGAGGACCGCGGATCGACACGGCGGGACGGATTTCTCGAAATCCTTTCCATGCGATGCCCGCTACAGGGCGGCGCGGGGGTCGGTCGGGGGTGTCGCGGCGATGACCAGCTCGGTGACGGCGGCCCGGTTCGCCGCGACGTGCCGAGCCGCAGTGCTCAGTTCCGTCATCGGTTCCAGCAGGTCGACCCGGGTCGGGACCTCCGTTCGGGCGGCCAGGGGGAGGAACGGCCGCGCGGCGGAGCAGATCCGACAGCCCTGGTGGAAGAGGGCGTTGTCCAACGCGCCGGCGGCGGCGCCGGCGTCCTGCAGGTCCGGCCCGGCGCAGCGGCGCAGCAGGCCGGGCACGTCCGTCGCGGAGCCCCGCTGGCTGTCCTCCGGACCCCGCTGCGGCCTCGACGAACTCATCCTCCCGGCAAACGAGCCGGGCTCCTCGATCATGCCTGGCAAGGTCAACCCGACCCAGTGCGAGGCGATGGTCATGGTCTGTATCCAGGTGCTGTCCGAGGACACGGCCATCGCCTTCGCCGGCTCCCAGGGCAACTTCGAACTGAACGCCATGCGTCCGGTCATCATCAACGACTTCCTGCACGCGGCGACCATCCTCGCCGACGCCTGAACCAAGACGCGCGAGTTCTGCATCGCTCCGCCGAACGCCGTCTTCAGGCCGCGCAGCTTGCCGCTGATGCCGACGCACTTGACGCCCTGCTCAACGACCGCCTGGTCTTCACGGGGCCCGACGGAGCCCTGTACGGGAAGAACGACGACCTGGAGATCCAGAAGAGCGGCCGGCAGCACCTCGCCCGGGTCGACGAGGAGGATCTCGCGGTCCTGGTCGTGGGCACGACCGGCATCACCTGGTTCCTCGGCACGCTCGCCGGGACGTTCGAGGGACAGGAGTTCACCGCGCGCCTGCGCTACACGCGCACCTGGGTCCACACGGGGCGCGCCATCGCCGCTCACGTCAGTCGCGCCTGAGGCCGACCTGGGCTTCCACACCACCGCCCGGGACCGCCTCTTCGGCACCGTCGACCCCGGCTACGACCAGGCCCGGAACAGCCTCTCGTCCTGACTTCCGGCCGCAGTCCAGGCGGGCGGCCTCGGTGACGGCCCGTTCCGCTGGGCCCTCGCCGTCACCCGGGCGGGGGAGCGGAGGGTCCGGGTGGCCGGGATCGACGCGCCTTCCGCGTCGGTCAGGCTGTAGCGGTGGGGCCGGGCGGCAGGTGGACGGTCATGACCAGGTGGCAGGTCTCGGTTCCCGCGCCGCGGTAGGTGTGGGGGGCGTCGCCGTCGAAGGTGGCGGTCTGGCCGGCCTCGACGGGGTGCTCGGTGCCGTCGACGACCAGGGTCATCCGGCCGGAGGTGACACTGACGGTCTCCACGACCCCGGCCTGGTGGGGGTGGCTGGGGTACTCCTCGTCCGGTTCCAGTCGCCAGCGCCAGACCTCGACGGGGGCCGGGCCCGAGGTCGTGAGCATCAGCCGGGCCTCGCTGCCGCGCTCTCCGGTCCACAGCGGTGCGACGGCGTCGGCTGCCACGATGCGCACGCGCCCCTCGGGGCGCCCCTGCATCAGTGCGGACACCGAGATGCCGAGGGTGTCGGCGAGGCGGACCAGGGTCGCCAGGTTGGGGTTGCCCTGGGCCTTCTCCAGTCCGACCAGGGCGCCCTTGCTGACCTGGGCGCGTCGGCTGAGCTCCTCCAGGGACAGGCCCGCGCGGGTACGGGCGGCCCGGACGTTGTGCGCGACCGTCCGCAGGGCTTCGGCCGTCTCGGTCACCTGATCACCATCCTCACGTGGACTACTTTAATGCACTACCCGGTCACTTCATTGGCATAGTCCGGTCGATCTGTTGTACCTTGTGGTCGTTCTACTGATAGCCGCAAGGGATGCAAGGGAAATGCCGTGATCGCTCTGCTCCTGGCCCTCGGCAGCTCACTCGCCTACGGGTGCGCCGACTTCCTCGGCGGCCTCGGCGCCCGCAAGGCCCATGTGCTGCGAACCGTGCTGATCGCCGCCCCGGCCAGCCTTGCGGTCGAACTGCTGCTGTGGCCCGTCCTCGGCGCCACGTTCGGCGTGGGGGCCCTCGGCTGGGGCGCGGCCTCGGGCGTCGCCTCGGCCGTCGCGTTCGCGCTGCTCTACCGCACCCTGGCGATCGGCCCGATGAACGTGCTGTCCCCGGTGACCGCGCTGGTGTCCGCCGCGCTCCCCGTCGCGGTGGGACTGCTGCAGGGCGAGCACCTCGGCGCCGCCGGACTGGTCGGCCTGCCGCTCGCCCTCGCGGCGGTCGTGTTGGTCAGCGCCGGCCACGGCGCCGGTGCGGCGCGCCCCTCTCGCACCGCGCTGCTGCTGGCGTTCGGCGCGGGCGCCGCCATCGCGCTGCAACTGGTCTGCCTGCACCAGGCACCGACCGACAGCGGAGTGGCCCCGCTGATCGTCGGCCGGGCGGTTTCCTCCGTGCTCACCCTGGCCGCGGCCGGGCTGATGCGCCGCAGACTGGGAGCCCGGCGGCCCGCGTACGCGACGTCGGCCGCCGCCGGTGTCCTGGACTCACTGGCGAACCTGCTGTTCCTGCTCGCCGCCCGCAGCGGGGACCTCACCGTCGTCGCCGTGGTCACCGCCCTCTATCCGGCCGGCACCGTGCTGCTCGCCCGCGGCGTCCTCGCCGAACGCATCCACCGCGGCCAGCTCCTCGGCCTGGGCACCGCCGCCCTCGCCGTCAGCCTCCTCACCCTCGCCTGAGCAACCGACCTCCCGCCGCTACCGGAAACGGACCAGCCCATGCTCAGCTTCCGCCTCGACCCCGCCGTCGCCGACGCCTTCCCCGACACCCTGATCGCCCTGGTCACCGCCACGGGCCTGCGCGGCCGTGAGGCCTGGCCCCGCACCGACGCCGCGCTGGCGGAACTGGAGCGGCAGGTCACGGACGGCAGCTGGCAGCCCGCCGACGAGACCGACCCGCGGATCGAGGCCTGGCACACCGCCTACCGCTCCTTCGGCACCAACCCCCGCCGCATCCGGCCCAGCGTCGACGCCCTCGGCCGACGCCTCGCCAAAAAGGGCGCCCTGCCACGCATCAATCCCGCCGTCGACTCCTACAACGCCGTCTCCGTGCGCCACGGCCTGCCCGCCGGCGCCTTCGACCTGGACCACGTCACCGGCGACGTCGTCATCCGCCACGCGGACGGCGGCGAGCGCTTCACCCCGCTCGGCGAACCCGACACGGTCGAACACCCCAAGCCCGGCGAGATCATCTACGCGGACACCATCGACGTGCTGACCCGCCACTGGAACCACCGCGACGCCCACCGCACCCGCGTCACCGCGGACTCCCGCCATGTCGCCTTCATCCTCGAAACCCTTCACGCCACCCGCGACGGCCATCTCCTCAGAGCCGCCGCCGGGGAACTGCGGGGCCTACTCGCCCCGCACGCGGACCGGACCGCCGTTCAGTACCTGAGTCCGGAGTGGCCCTACGCCGCCGCTCGAACCTCCGGGTCCGACGTGGAGGGTCGCTGAACGGACTCTTCCACGGGGCACAGTGCTACGTCCGCGCCGCCGGATACGACCGGCGCCATCGACAACAGGGCCGAAGGCCCGATAGGCACGTTGTCGAGTTGGGCGGGCCCGCCCCGGGGCATCCCAGGGCGGGACCGCGCCGTTGCCGCCCGAGCGCGGTCAGGGGGCCGACTCGCCGGTGGTCGTGAACCGGCTGCGGTACTCGGTGGGAGTGGTGCCCAGGTGGCGGGCGAAGGCGCGACGCAGGGTCTCGTCGCTTCCCAGGCCGCCGTGGCGGGCGGCGGAGGTGACGCTGTGCCCGTCGAGGAGGAGCTGCCGGGCGCGGTCGAGGCGGACGCGTTCGACCCAGCGGGCGGGGGTGGTGTGCAGTTCGGCGTGGAAGAGCCGGGTCAGGTGGCGGGTACTGACGGCGGCGGAGGCGGCCATGGCGGGCAGGCTGTGGTCGGCGGCCGGGTCGGCGAGGACGGCGTCGGTGAGCGTGCGCAGGAGGTCGCTGCGGGCGGGCGGGGTGGCCAGGGTGGTGGAGAACTGCGACTGGCCGCCGGGGCGCTGCATGAAGACGACGAGTTCGTGGGCGATGTCCCGGGCGGCTTCGGCGCCGTGGTCGTGTTCGACGAGGGCGAGGGCGAGGTCGATGCCCGCGCTGATGCCCGCGCTGGTGTGGTAGCGGCCGTCGCGGATGTGCAGGGCGTCGGGCTCGACGTGGACACCGGGGTGGCGGAGGGCAAGGGCACGGGCGTGGCGCCAGTGGGGTGGCACGGCGGCCGTCGAGCAGGCCGAGCGCGGCGAGGACGAAGGCGCCGCTGCACACCGAGGCGACCCGCTGCGCCCGCCCGGCGAGGCTCGCCGCCGCGGTGAGGAGCTGCTCGTCGGGGCCCTGGGCCGCGAGGTGATCGGCGCCGGCGACCACGAGCGTGGCGAGCGGCCCGGTGCCGCCCGGCGTGGCGGTGGCGGCCAAAGCCACGCCGTTGGCGGTGGTCACGGTGCCGCCCCCGGGCGAGACCAGGGTGGTCGGATAGCGGTGGCCGAGCCGGCCGGCCTGGTGGAAGACCTCCATCGGACCGCTGACGTCGAGCAGGGTGACCCCGTCGAACACGAGGAACGCGACCCGCCGCGTCATGTCCGCATCCGAGGTGTAGCTGTCAGTACGGACATGGCACCAGCCTACGCCGCCGGGCGAGGGTGGAGGAGTCCACCGATCAACTCCCGAAGAACAGGTAGTCACATGACCAACGAGACGATCGCCGGCGTACGGATCCCGGACAGCGCCCTGGCGCGCGAGGCGACGGAGCTGGTGCGTGAGGCGGCCTCCCCGCTGTTGTTCGACCACTCGCGCCGGGTGTTCCTGTTCGGGGGCACTGCGCGGCGCCGAGCAGGGGACGGACTTCGACCCGGAACTGCTCTACGTGGGGGCGATGTTCCACGATCTCGGCCTCACCAGCCGCTTCGCCCGCACCGACCAGCGGTTCGAGATCGACGGCGCCGACGAGGCCCGCCGCTTCCTGGAGGCCCACGGCATCAGCGGCGAGCCGGTCCAGCGGGTCTGGACCGCCATCGCCCTGCACACCACCCCGGAGATCCCCCTGCACATGGCGCCCGAGATCGCCCTGGTCACCCGCGGCGTGGAGCTGGACGTCCTGGGCATCGGCTACCACGCCGTCACCGCCCGACAGCGCGCCGCGGTGGTCGCCGCGCACTCCCGGCCCGACTTCAAGAACCGCATCCTCGCCGCGTTCACCGACGGCATCAAGGACCGTCCCGACACCACCTTCGGCAACGTCAAGGCCGACGTCCTGGCCCACTTCGTCCCCGGCTTCGAGCGCGGCGACTTCGTCGAGGTCATCAAGGGCTCCGCCTGGGCTGAGTAACACCCCCGTCTGGCGACCCGCTTGGGCGATACGAGGGCGAGTTCCCTGTCGACCGGTCAACTTCTTTGTTTCATCCGCCAGTACGGCGGCTCAGGCGGGGCGGGAGAGACTTTCCGCCACGGCAGAACGCGGGCGGCCCTCCGGATCCGGAGGGCCGGTGCGGCCGAGCGGAGGACGACGCAGAGAAGGGGGCGGCACATGGGCGTGCAGCAGTATGACGGGATCGGCGAGGTGTTCGAGGGTTTCAAATCTCTGCCGTTGATCCGTTACGGGGAGGTGCCGAGCTTCCTGGGCCTGGTTGGGGACGTGAGTGGCAAGTCGGTTCTCGACCTGGCGTGCGGTACCGGTTTCTACAGTCGGGAGTTCAAGCGGCGTGGTGCCACGGACGTCTTCGGCGTCGACATCTCCAGTGGGATGATCGCCGCTGCGCGGGAGTTCGAGCGGCGGGATCCGTTGGGTGTGCGCTACGAGGTCGGTGACGTGGCCGAGTTGGAGCCGCTGGGCCGGAGTTTCAACGTCGCGTTGGGAGTGCAGTGCCTCAACTACGCGCAGGACATCGCGGCGATGGAGCGGATGTGTCGCAACATCCAGCGGAGTCTGGTACCGGGTGGGGAGTTCTTCGTGCTCGCGCAGAAGCCCGATTACGGGTTCGACTGCGAGTCTCTGGAGAAGTACGGCTTCCGCTGCGAGTTGACCGGTGAGGAGACCGAGACCGGTCCGCGGGTGCGGATCACGGCGCTCCTCGATCCCCAGCCGATCAGCATCGCCAGTGCGGCCCCGCGACGCGAGGTCTACGAGGGGTGTCTGCGGGCGGCCGGGTTCAGTGGGCTGGAGTGGGTCCCGCTGCAGGTGTCCGACGCGGGTGTCCGGGAGTTCGGCGAGGACTTCTGGGCGGATCTGCTGGCGAGTCCGCCGTTGGAGCTGCTGCGCTGCCGCGCTTGAGGGGTGGGTGCCGGGCTTGCCTCTCCTGCTGAGGGGAGGTGAGCACTGGTGCCGGGGATGGGTGCTTGCTGTGCGGCCTGCTCGGTGCTCTTGCCCGGGGGTGGGGCCGGGGCGTTTCGTGCCGGTGCCGTGTGCCACCGTCCGCGTCCCCGGCCCTTACCCGGGCGCTCCTGTGTGCGCCCCGTGTGCCCCTGTGTCTGCGGACCAGTGCCTACGATCGGCATGCCGCACCTGTCTGTTCCCGCCCGCAGGTGCTGAGGGCGGTCGGTTTTTTTGGGTGCGTGGGGTGGTGGGGGGTGTGAAGGCCCGCCTTGTGTCCGCTTTTTGGTTGAAGGGG
>NZ_JBIRFA010000064.1:0-30037 GCF_044327205.1 Kitasatospora sp. NPDC018058
CTAGTGACACGCCCCGTCACCGGGCCATGCCGCGTTTCCGCAGCTCAAGCCACGTTTTCACCGACTATGCCGCTACCTCTGCTGCGGAACTCCGGGGGAAGTCTGCCGCATATCCGCCCGCACCGCCCGCACCGCCCGCGCGGACCCTGCTGGTCTGACCACCAGCCTTCCGGTGGGGAGCCGAGCCGAGCAGGTCCGACCATCCCCGAGTAGGGGTGGCCGACTTCATCGAGCTCCATCAATGAATCGCGCTCAGGCTGGCCAGGTAGCGCAAAAGCCCTGGCCGCTCTGCGCGGCTTGGGCTGCGCAGGTTGTGGATGTGACTGCGGCGTATCTCCGCGGCAAGGGCGTGTTCGGTAAGTGGTCGGGCGGGCTGTGGCCGTTCGTCGGCGTGGCGGTGATCGTGAGCATGCATCACGGGAAAGTCCGGTGCATCGATGAACTGCCAGCCCCTAGCATGCGTGGGTGAACCTTTCGCATCTCGGCGTGCCGATCGGGCCGATGATCCGCGTCCACGGCGGGTTCGCCAACCGGATGTACCGGCTCGACACCGACCAAGGGTCGTTCGCGGTGAAGGAGTTGAACCTCGTCGACCGCCGCTGGACCTATCGCGTCGAGGACGTGTTCAGGTTCGAGCGGTCGGCCTTCGCCGCCGGTATCCCGATGCCGGAGCCGATCTCGGCCAACCACGACACGCTCGTTCACCGATGGGTCGAGGGAGAAAAGGTGCCCGAAGCGCCGGTGTCGGCGGCGTACGCGTTTGAGATCGGTGAGATCCTCGCGCGCATCCACGGGCTCGACGTCGCGTGGAGCCATGTGTCGGCCGAGGACCCGACGTCACGGGACTGGCCCGAGCTCGCCGCGCGGGCGGTGGCGACCGGACAGCCGTGGGCCGACGAACTCGCCTCTCACGTCGAGACGTTCCTCGCGATTGCCCACTTCGTCGACACCTGCGAACGGCCAGGCCCCGTCGTGCTGACCCATAGGGACATCCAACCGTGGAACCTGCTGGCTCGAGAGGGTCGGCCGGTGGTGCTCGACTGGGAGCTCTCGGGGATCCTCGACCTGTCCAGTGAGCTCGGCTCGACCGCGCTGAGCCTCGCGAAGGGACCTGGCTTCGACGACATCGAGCCCGCCATCTTCCGCTCGGTCCTCGACGGCTATGTCGCGGGGGGCGGAGCGCTGCCGCCGTCAGGTCCAAGCTGGTTCGTGTTCATGATCGGCGGCTGGCTGGGGCACACGAGGTGGAACATCCTCCGGTGCCTCGCCGGTGTCGAGGCGAGCACCGGCCCTGACCTCGCGCTGTCGCACGAGTCCGTGCGCAACGGTGTGCGCGGCCTCCCCGACCTGTTCGGCCGACTTCCGGAGCTCGAGGCGCTGCTCTTGTGACGGACGGAGATCGCGAGGGACTCGCGGCCAGGGGGCCGGTGTGGAAGGTCCCCGGCATCCGGCTCGGGACTGGAACGGGATCCATGTCCCCGCCCCCCACATACAGCACGCAGCCGCCTTCGGCGTTCGTAGACAGGTTGCATGAAGCCCGGCCGGTGTGCCGGACATCGTGCCCTTCCCGGAGGGGCGCGATCTGCTCCAGGTGCTCTGGTGTCCGCGGCCCCATGACGGCCAGTGGGTCGTGCCGCAGGTCTGCTGGCGGTCTGCGGAGGAGGTGGGGGAGGTGCGGCAAGCCCCGGCGGTGCCGGCGGATGCCGGGTACGGGCAGGTGCCGCGGCCGTGTGTCGTACATCCGGAGTCGGTGACGGAGTACCCGAGTTGGGATCTGTCGTACGAGCTCTGGGACGCCCTGGACGCCCGCTTCGAGCAGGTGGAGAAGGAGACGGGCTGGAACTACCAGGACCACTTGTCCACCGCGCCGGGTACCAAGCTGGGCGGCTACCCCGGCTGGAGCCAGGACTCGCAGTGGCCGCACTGCCCGGCCTGCGGGATGCCGATGGACCACCTGCTGACCGTGGAGAGCACCGAGGAGTACGACCCTCGGCAGGCGTGGACTCCGCTCGAGGACCGCGACGTCCGGTGGGAGGGCGCGGGCCTGAGTCTCGGAGGCCTGGGCGGGGTGTACCTGTTCGAGTGCCGCACCTGCCCCGGGCGCCCGTTCGCCCATCGCTTCGACTCCTAGATCCGCCGGTTGGCGGTGTCCCATCTAGTCTGAGTTGGCAGTTGGTGGGGGCTCTGACCTGCGGGGCTGCCGGGTGATGTGGGAATGGCGTGGGGCGCTGTTCCCGAACGAGTTGGCTCTCGTGGAATGAAGCTTGTGCGATGGGCAGCGTCCGGGCCCCGGAACATCGGATGCCCGTTCGGTCATGTGTCAGCGGGGGCATGCAGAATGCGTCCATGAGTTACGACTATCGGTCCGGTGATGTGCTGATGCTGGAGTGTCCGTTCACCGAGACCACGGTCACTGAGGTCTCCCGCTACTACGTCTCCGTGCGGTGGCCGTGGTTGGAGGTGGACCCGCAGGCGACAAACATCAGATGGAACGGCCAGAGGGCGCTTCCGACGCCCGAGGCCCACGAATGGGAGATCTTCCGAACGGAACCGGCAGAAGCCGCGCTGAAGCCGGGTGACACATGCCTCGTAGGAGTCCCCCCGACCGTGGTGCACGTCCAGGCGGTCTATCACTTCGATCCGCCCCAGGTCACCGGCATGCTGCCGCGGCCCGCGTCATACCTCGACCTCCTGCGGCAAGGTGACACCTACGACCCCGAACTTGAGGATCAGACTTACGCGCTCGATCCGGTGGGCGGTGAACCGATCCGCATCGAACTGCTCTTCCGCCCATACGCGTTCCTCGAACCAGGCGATGAGGTCGCCGACCGGAACGGGCGCGCCTGGCGGTTCGATGCGGCCTGGGACTGGTACCCCCTCGACGGTGAACAGCCGGGCACCCCGGTCTGGCCGCTGGCTCTGTTCTCCCGCAATGGTGAGCCAACCCTGGAGGAAGCCGCAGCGGTCGCTGGGGCAACAGCGGTCGGCAGCCACGCGGAGGAACTGGAACGGTGGAGCGGACTCACTCTCGCGCGACCAGTCACTCACCAGCAATAACCTGGCCGGGACCGAACAAGATCAGGTGGCAGGAGCCGAATCACCCGGTACGTGGTCGAGATCGACTGCCAGCCGACAACAGGTCACTGGAGTCGTGCTCCGCGAAGGCGGCAGAGGTGCTGGTGGGCGGGTCTTGGACGCCGATAACGGTGTAGATCCGGGCGAAGCGTCGGCTCAGCTCGGCTGATGATCACCATGGTGGCCGATGGGCTGCGGCGGGCGCGCGTGCCTTCCAGCGGGGAGGCACGCGGGTCTCGGGAGATGCATACGGACGTTCCACTCCATCGGCTCGGTCTCAGGGGCGTCGCCGGCTCAGTCGGTATCAGCGGACGTGGCAAGCCGCGCCCTGGCCGGTGCGGGCAGCGTGGCGGAGAACATGTAGCGGGCCGTCAAGGAGTTCGTCGGCGTCGTGGGCGGGATCGTCGCCCAGGTCGGTCATCCACGTGCGGATCCGCTCGACCGCTTCCCGCCGCTGGGTTCCGGTCAGGGCAAGGGCGTCCTCGGCCGCAGGGAGCCGGGCGCGGACTTGCTCGGCGTCGAGTAGGAAGTCCCCGAACCAACCCGGTAGTTGTAGCACCGCGTCGGGGCCGGGCGCGTAGGCCAAGGCCGAGTACGGGCTGGCCTTGCGTGCCATGGCCGCGAACAGGCCCTCTTCGCCGTCGGGTGGGAACTGGTCCGTGACGGCGTCGCGCAGCGCCTCCACCGGTTCGGAGTCGTCACGGCAGCTGTCGAAGAATACGCTCAGCCGGAAGGTGTCCTCGTCAGCGCTCCAACTGCCCGGAGCGGTCCTCGACGCGCTCGACTGGTGGTCGTCGGCATTCGGGAGGCCTGGTGCCTCGTGTAACGGCGATGGCCAGCAGATCCAAGGCTTCCGGCGTACGCCGGTTCACGGTCATCGGTTCGCAGGCCGACATCACCCTTTTGGATGGCATGTCCGTTATGTGAGGGTCCCTTAGGGGGGCGGTGGCACATTCCACTGGCATCCGTATGGGAGGCATCATGCCAGCATTGCGTACTGGTCTTACCGCCGTCACCGTTGCCGTGCTCGTGGGCGCTACGACCGTGGTGACCCAGGGCAGCGTCACCGCGGCTACGGTAGCGCCCGAGCGGGTGGGAGGAATCGCCCACCTCAACACGCCGGTCAACCTGCCGAACGGCGTGTGGACCGATACCCCGCTGGAGGTCACTCTTCCCCGGGCCGGGACCTATGAGCTCGACGCGGATGTCCGCGGCCGACTCGCGGGCGTACCCCCGGTCAATGCGTTCATCACCGCCCGGCTGTGGGACGTCACATCGGGTACCGCCGTCGCGGAGAGCGAGCGGCTCGTCAACCAGATCATCGACCTGAACGCCGGCGCCGCCCAGGCCGGCGGCAACGCGACCGCGCCGATCAGTGAGCGGGTCCAGGTGAACCGGCCGACCACGATCCGGCTGCAGGGCATCCGAAACAATGCGGTCGGGGCGGCGACCATCGCCCAGATCTACTCCGACGCCAGCGGTCGCATGTCCCTGCGCTACGAACGGGTCGGCCCCTGAGCTTGACGTCTATGGTCGGCGGGTTTGGTGTTCCTTGATCGACTCGGCCCGTTTGACCGCCTTGCCGACGTCGTGGCGCCCGGCGCGCTGCTTGTTCTTCGAGCCGGGAGGTCGTCCCGGGCCCGGCCGGGACCGTTTCGGCCCGGTCGCAGGGCGGGCCGACCGCCGTCATGCGGACGTTGCGAAACCCGCGCGGTACTCGGGCAGGGGTGAGGCGGCGGGGTTCGGCCGCCGGTCGTTCCCAGGGGCGGCGTAGGTCCCGGCGCGGGGCGGGCGAGTCGGAGCTGGTGGCCGCCGGGGGCGGGCCGGTCGAGGTGCCGGAGCCTGCCCCGTCGCCCTCCTGGAACGCGGGGCCTGGCCGCCCGCCACCGCGCCGCCGTCGTCCAGCTCGTAGGCGCGCACCGGACCGGCGGGCCTTGACCCAGCTGGTTTCACTCCGCGAGGGCCTGCAGGACGCGCCGGTAGTCGCCGACAGCGCCGACCAGGTCAGCCCCGCCCGCCACGCCCGGACCACCGATTTCGGCTTCGCCGCCTCCCCCGGTTCGGGCTGCACCGTTTGTCCACCGGGAACCGGCAGACCCGCGGAGGTGCCGGGGTCGACCGCGGGGCCGTTGTCCGGGGCCAGTACCTCGCCGACGCGCGGGCGGGCGATGATCCACTCATTCCACTCCCGCTCGGCCACGGCCGGCTCCGCCTGGATGCGGGCGGCCTCCTCCCGCAGATCATCCGCAGGACGGCGAGCGGCGAGCTCACGTTGTTCCGGTAGCCCCACGACCGACGGCATCCCCGCCCTCCACCAGAGCGACGACATGACACGTCACCACTACCACGGGACCGCCGGTCCTGTTCCTGACCAGCAGAAACACAGCTATCAACCCCGGAAGGACAACAACTTCTCAGGCGGTGATGGCGGTGAGGACTTTGTGGGTGAGGTGGTTGAGGTAGTCCGGTCCGGTGGGGGTGTGGACGACGCTGAGGCGCCAGTAAAGGGGGCCGGCGAGGAAGTCGAGGGCGAGTTCGCGGTCCACGTCGGCGGGGAGTTCGCCGCGGAATGCGTGTACGTCGCCGCGAAGGGTGCCGGTGTCGGCAGTCTCGGCCGTGTCCACGGCGACCGCGGTGACCAGTGCGACGGTCATGTCCAGTTTGGAGGGCGAGCGGCGGTAGATGGCGGCTTTGCCTGCACCTGCCCGTTTGGCGACTGCTTCGAGGGAGAGCCGGGCGTAGCCGGTTGAGGCCAGTTCCTCGAAGAAGGCGGCCGAGATCGCCTGGGTCACCGAGTCCTGGAGGACGGGCCCTCAGGGGGGCCGGCGCTCGGGGGCGGGGGCTGTGAGGGTGAGCCAGGCATACCCCAGAAGCTACCACGAGACGGAACGGTTGCGTCTCGACTGGTTGAGGTCTACTGTCCATCTCGTAAGCGAGACGGACCCGTTCCGTCTCGTCACATGTTCGATGACTAGGGTTGGGGTATTTCATGCGGTTCCTGTTCGAGGACGAGTCGTTCTCCTTCGAGACGCTGCGCGCGGCCGGGTTCGCCAACTACGGCGGCGCCGACCTGGGTGAGGTCGTGGCCACTGCCCGCAATATCGCCGAGGGGGACGAGGAGGCGTGGCTGAGGGAGTGGACGAGGACCGCGGAGCGGGTCCATGCGATAGGCACCCGCGCTCTGAGCGCCGGGCACCGGGTCAGCGCCCGTGAGGCTCTGCTGCGCGCCTCCAGTTACTACCGCACCGCCGAGTTCTACCGCCGTGACGACCCCGCCAACGACCCCGAGGCCAAGCGTCTGTCCGCGCTCTCCCGGGAGACCTTCGCCACCGCGGCGGACCTGATGGACACCCCCGTCGAAACCGTCCGTATCCCCTACGAGGACGGCAGCCTGCCCGGCTACCTCTTCCTCGTGGACGACTCGGGCACCCCCCGCCCCACCGTCATCTTCACCAGCGGCTTCGACTCCACCCTGGAGGAGGCGTACTTCGTCGTCGCCGCGGCCGCGCTACGCCGCGGCTACAACGTGCTCGCCTACGACGGCCCGGGCCAGGGGGCGGCGCTGCGCGAACAGCACCTGTTCTTCCGCCCTGACTGGGAGGCCGTGGTCACCCCGGTGGTCGACTATGCGCTGACCCGCCCCGAGGTCGCCGCCGACCGGCTGATCCTGATGGGCTACAGCCTCGGCGGCTACCTCACCGCCCGCGCCGCTGCGTACGAGCACCGCCTGGCCGCCCTGGTCCTGGACGACGGCCTCTACGACTACTACCAGGCGCACACCCGGGTGATGCCGCCGTTCCTGCGCGAGTGGGTCGAGACCGGACAGGACGACCTCGCCAACCCCGTCGCGGGCCTGCTCATGAACGGCAGCACCCAGCTCCGCTGGGCCCTGCGCAACGGGGTGTGGGCGTTCGGCGCCGCCTCGCCCGCGGACTACATCCGCCGTACCGCCGAATACACCCTGGACGGTGTCGCTGAGCTGATCGCCTGTCCCACCCTCATCCTGGACGCCGAGAACGACCAGTTCTTCCGCGGTCAGCCTCAGCTCGTCCAGGCCGCGCTGACCTGCCCCCACACTCTGATCACCCTGCCTGAGGCCGAAGGTGCCGGCGAGCACTGCCACATGGGAGCCATGGCTCGCTTCAACCAGATCACCTTCGACTGGCTCGACACCACCCTCGCCCCCGCACCCCGATCCGGCGACTGACCCTACGGCAGCCGCCGGGACCGGTACCGGAGTGGCTCTGCCGGTTGATCCGGAGCCATGTGCGACGTCGGCCTTCACGACCACGACCAGGTCGTGAAGGCCGAAACCGGTGACCGGTGCCGGGCCGAGGACCTGCTGCGGACCGCCCTCGCCCGCACCTGGCCGAAGTGGTCGAAGACCGCCGACGGGCATCCCGAGGCCCGTGCGCCGGGTGATCGTCAGCGTGCACGCTCGTCATGGTTCGCGCATTCCTTGGTCGGAGCGCAGGATCAGACGAAGGCCGCCTCTACGTACGGCAGTTACCGGAACGAGTGATCAAGTTCGACGGCTCGTTCGAGGCCAGTGGTCAAAGATCACACTAGGGCTTGTTTCGGAAGTGGATCAACACCGCTAGGGCCATCCCATGGTGAAGCCGGTGCTGCGAGCGAGGACCTGGAGCGGAGACTGTTGGGACAGCCCGTCCGAGGACGCACTGTTCGATCTGCTGAGCGAGATGAACCTACGCCACCGCTACGTGATTGTTGAACGGCTGGACGCGGAACCCGCAGACCAGCACTACATGCAGGTCTATCTCAACGACGACATGAGCTGTCAGATCGAGTTCCGGGAAGGCGGACCGGAGTTCCACTTCCAGGCACGAGTGGACGGACCCTTCGATCTGTACGGTCATGAGACCGTGGCCCGGGTGCTCCAGGACTGGGCCTTCGGGCGCCCAAGGTGGCGGGACGCCCTGCCGTGGGCTCCGTGGCCCGCGCCCGCGGAAGCCCTCCAGTGAGGGCAACCACCTGACGCTGGCTGTTCGATCCGCTCAGAGTCACTCGTTGATGGCCGAGATGAGCACGGTGGCCTCATAGCGGACCGCCGGCTTGTCCGTGCGGACCTTGTCGGGCCGAGTGCGAGGCCGTCCCGGTCCGAGCCGGGGCACACGACCAGCGCCTTGCCGCTGCCGGCCTGCTCGGCCACGGACACCACCACCGGCCGCTCCTGGGGCACGGCCCCGTGCACCGCGCCGTCGCTCCATGGACTGCCGAGGAGGGTTCTTCGTGGCGTGCCGTCGCCTGGGGGTGGCGTGGTGGTCAGGACGGTTGGTGCGGGTGGTGGGTGGTGGGCAGGAGCCAGTCGGTGGTGGTGCTCGCGGGCTGTTCCGGGGGCATGGCGCGGGGGGTGCCGCGGTAGTTCAGGTACATGCCGGTCAGGACGGTGACTTTGGCGCGCAGGAGCCACGGGTCGAACGGTTTGATGATGAAGTCGACCGCTCCGACGTCGTAACCGCGCAGGGTGTTCTCCGGGTCGGACCCGATCGCGGTGACGAAGATGATCGGGATGTCGCGGGTCTGTGCGCGGCTCTTGATCTGGGCGGCGGTTGCGTAGCCGTCCATGTCGGGCATCTGCACGTCCAGGATGATGACGGCGATGTCGTTGTGCTGGAGCAGTGCTTTCAGGGCGTCCGGGCCGGACGGGACGGCCAGGACGTCCCAGTCGGCGGCCGCGAGGACGGCCTCGAGGGCGACCAGGTTCGCGGGTTGGTCGTCGACGATGAGGACCCTGGGCCTGCTGGTGGTGGTCGGGGCGGGGGCGGGCGCTTCGATCCGGAGCGGGTCCTCGCCGGCCTGCTGCTCGGCGACGATCAGTTGGCGTTCCAGCAGCTCGCAGCGGGCTTCGGCGGCGAGTTGACGTCGGAGCGCCTCCCCCAGTTCGGCCTCCAGCCGCGCGACCTCCTTCTCCAGGGCCTGCTTCTCGAGCAGTAGGTCCTCGCGGTCGCCGGTGTACAGGGCGATCTCGTCCGCACGGGCGCGTTCCCGTGCCCAGTCGCTCTCCAACTGGTTGAGGCGCAGCTCCAGGTCGGCGATGCGGTGGTTCTTGTCGAGCAGGGCGTCGCCCAGGACGTCGCTGTGGGCGGCGGAGCGTCGCGAGAGTCGGTCGGCCTCGGCGAGCTGGAACTGCAGCTGTTGGACGGCATGGTTGACCGAGGCGCTGGTCTGCTGGGCGGCGGCGTGCAGGGAACGGAGAAGCTCGATCGTCTCAAGGGTGGCGACGTTGCCCCGGTCGGCGCCGACGTCGGTGAGCAGGTCTTGAACGAACTGCCAGGACGGGATCCGTTGCCCGGACAGGTAGCGGGAAAGCGCTCCCGGGCTCAGATGCCGGCGCGAGCTGTATCGGCGCACCGACACGGCGGGCCGTAATCCCGCGAACAGGCTGCGCAGGGCCTCGGCGAAGGCGCGGCACTCCTTGTTCAGGTCAGGGTTCAGTGGCTGCAGGTTCCCCACCCGGTCACCCCCCGGTGTCTCATAGGTCTCCACAACGCCACCATCCTTGCAGTCTCGGACCGGTCGCGGCCCGGGAACCGGAGCACCCGGGCCGTACCGGGGTCAGGAAGCTGATTCGTTCTCCGCTTGCTCCTTCTCGGGGCTGGCGACGAGCTGGTTG
Source organism: Kitasatospora sp. NPDC018058 (assembly GCF_044327205.1). NCBI lineage: Bacteria > Bacillati > Actinomycetota > Actinomycetes > Kitasatosporales > Streptomycetaceae > Kitasatospora > Kitasatospora sp. NPDC018058. The sequence continues at coordinate 9,710 of NZ_JBIRFA010000064.1, forward strand.
ACGAAAGGCACGCCGACGCCGAAGGCGCCGGCGCCGTACAGGACGCACTGAGCCAGGTGCACGCCCCCCCCGCGGCGGCGAGGATCCCCGCGCCGATACCCCGGTCATCGGCGTGGACGTCCTCCGCGACAAGGTCGAGCGGCTCAACGCCGGCGAATGCCCTATCTACGAGCCCGGCCTGCCCGAACTCCTGGCCCGCCACACCCGAAGCGCCCGCCTGCGTTTCACCACCGACATCGCCGAAGCCGCCGACTTCGCCGAGCTGCACTTCGTCGGCGTCGGCACCCCGATCGACGCCGACGGCCGGTCCTACGACAACGGCCAGGTCTTCGGCGCCATCCGCCAGCTCGCCCCCCACCTCACCAAGGCCTGCACGATCGTCGGCAAGAGCACCGTCACCGTCGGCACCACCGCTGAAGTGACCGCCCTCGCCCAGCGACTGGCCCCCGCCGGCGCCAACGTCGAGGTCGTCTGGAACCCCGAGTTCCTGCGCGAGGGCCACGCCGTCGACGACACGCTGCGCCCGGACCGCATCATCGCCGGGGTCACCAGCGCCGAGGGCGAGAAGGCGATCCGCGCGGTGTACGCCGGCATTCTGGATGCCGGTGTGCCGCTGTTCGGCTGCGACCCGGCGACGGCCGAACTGGCGAAGGGCGCGGCGAACACCTTCCTCGGTCTCAAGATCAGCTACATCAACGGCGTTGCCGACACTCCGACCTGTCCGCCGCGCTCACCGGCGCCGACCTGATCGTCCTGGCGACCGAATGGTCCGAGTACCGGCAGGCGGACCCCGACGCCCTGGTGGCACTGCCCGCCAACCCGGTGCTCGTCGACTGCCGCACCACCCTCGACCCCGAGCCCTGGCGCACGGCGGGCTGGCGCGTCCACCAGCTCGGCCGACCCGGGAAGTAGGCGTGCCTGTCCGGCGGTAACGGACCCGCGTCGCAGCGCTCGGCGCGGAGGCCGAAGGTGGGACAAGGCGTGGTCCGCGGTGAGCGGCCCCGATGTGCCGGCGGCCACGCTCGTCGGGGGCGAGTGTGGATGCCGGTGAAGCATTCGACTGTTCAGACGCGCCGGCCGTACGGGCCGGTGGCTGCGGGTGGTGTGCGTCGGCCCGCTGACGACCGGGGTCGCGCCGAGCTGGTGCTCAGCGAGAGCTCGTCTCGGCGGGTCGCATCGTCACGGACCTGACGCTCGCTCCCGCGCCGCCGGTCCTGGACTGTCCCGCTGGGTGATCACAGCGCGTTCTGCGTGAGGGTGAGCGGTCCGGCGGCGGCGAGGACGATGTGCTTGGCGAGGTAGAACGGCCGGCCGTCCAGCGCCGCCGCGTGGGTGAGGACGATCGCGGGCTCGGCAGGGCCGGTGCGCAGTACGGCGGCACGGGTGGGGCCGGGGGTGCCGGCGGTGATCCGGACGGTGGCCGGGCCGAGCGCCGGGCCGTGGTGGCGGATCAGCAGGGCGAGCAGGGTGTGGTCGGCCGGGGCGTCCTCCGGACGCATCGCATCGCCCCAGTCGGGGTCGCCTGACGCCGGGGCCGCGAGGTGCTCCTGGCACAAGGCGATCGGTTCGTCGTCGCGCAGGAGGACGGTCTCGATGAACCAGGTGGACTCCCCGGCGCCGAGGCCGAGTTCCTCGGTGACGAAGGTGGGGGCCGGGGTCTGCCGGGTCACCTCGCTGCGCCGCAGCCGCAGGGGCGTGGCGGGGGTGGAGAGGAGTTCCTCGATCGGGACGAGCCGTTGCAGGCCGGCCTGGGGTGGGGTGTCGGCGACGAAGCGGCCGACGCCGCGCCGGGCGACGAGGAAGCCGTCTTCCTCCAGGAGCATGAGGGCTTCGCGGACGACGGTGCGGCTGACCCCGAGGAGTCGGCCGAGTTCGGTCTCGGTCGGGATCATCGTGCCGGGGCGCAGTGTGCCGGAGCGGATGCCGTCGAGGATGCGGCTGTGCGCCTGTACGCGCAGCGGGACTCCGCTGTCGCGCGGCAGGGGCCGGGACAGGAAGGTCGGGCGGTCGCCCACGGTGGCCTCCGACGGTGTTTCCGGTTGTCGCGGCCGTCTCGCCCGCCCGCGGCTGTCTCGCCGCATGCTACGCGGTCGAAGATCGGCTGCGGGTGGGCGAGACGGCCGCGGGCTCAGGTGCGGATCAGCCGCGGGCCCGGGCGAAGCCCTCGCGGATGGTGTTGGCGAGCTCGGCGCGGCGGGCGGGGTCGACGAAGGCGCCGTGGGCGGCGTTGAGCTGGAAGGTCTCCAGGTCGTCGAGGCTGAAGTCGAACGTCTGCTGCAGCAGGGCGAGTTCGGTCGTGAGGGTGGTGCCGCTCATGAGCCGGTTGTCGGTGTTGACGGTAACCCGGAAGTTGTGGCGGTGGAGGGTGGCGATGGGGTGGTCGCTCATGGACTCGCCCCAGGCGGTGAACGCGCCGGTGTGGAGGTTGGAGGTGGGGCTGGTCTCCAGGACGATGCCGCGGTCGCGGACCCAGCGGGCCAGCGGGCCGAGCGCGCCCTGCGCGTCGATGTCCTCGATGATCCGCACACCGTGGCCCAGGCGCAGGGCGCGGCCGTCGAGGAGGGCGGAGGTGATGCTGCCCAGGCCGTCGGCCTCGCCGGCGTGGATGGTCGCGGGCATGTGGTGGCGGGCGATCAGCTCGACGGCCTCGCGGTAGCGGCTGGCGGGGAAGCCGGCCTCGGGGCCGGCGAGGTCGAAGCCCACGACGCCGTCGCCGTGGTGGCGCAGGGCGAGTTCGGCGACCTCGTGGGTGCGGTCGAAACCGCGCATGCCGGCGATGAGCTGCTGGACCTCGATGGGCGTCCCGGTCGCGGCGGCCTCGGCCATGCCGTCGCGCAGGCCCGCGCGGACGGCGTCGACGGCCTCGTCCATGGTCAGCCCGGCCTCGGTGTGCTTCTCCGGCGCCCAGCGGACCTCGGCGTAGACGACGCCGTCGGCGGCGAGGTCGAGGACGTACTCCCGGGCGACGCGGTGCAGGTGCTCGGCGTGCTGGAGTACGGCGCCGGTCAGCGCGAAGGACTCCAGGTAGGAGACGAGGGAGCCGGAGTTGGACTGCCCGAGGAACCAGGCGCGCAGGGCGTCGGGGTCGGTGGTGGGCAGGGGCAGAGCGAGGGCCTGGGACAGCTCGATGACGGTCTCGGCGCGGAGGCTGCCGTCGAGGTGGTCGTGCAGGGAGACCTTCGGCAGGGTGCGCAGGAGTTCGTCGGTGAGGGCGGGGTGCTGGGGCATGAGGGCGTGCTCCGGAGGGCGTGCGAGTTGTTGGACGAGGTTGTTATACAAGTACATCACACACGCCCGTGTGGCAGCGAGGGCGAGGTGTGGTTCGAAGACGGCGACCCGGCCGGTGCGTCCGGACGGTGTGTGGCAGGCGGCGGAGGTCGGGGTGCCGGTGCTGGTGGTGGAGGTCGACCGCTCGACCATGGCGTCGGAGCGGGTGGCCGCGAAGTTCTCGTCGAAGAGGGAGGGCTGGGTCTTCAGGAGGTGGATGACGGTGCTACTTTGAACGCGTTCAAAGTGCCTTGAACGCGTTCAAAGCATCCTTGGGGTGGATGATGGTGGGATCGTTGTCGTCGCGCTACGCCGAGCCTCGGCCATGGGGGCTCGCGGCGTGGGCGGGTGCCTCGTGGCTGATATACGCGGTCGCGTATGTGGCAGGTTATGCAGGAGCCGACGGAGAAACCCTCGTCAGGTGGTGTCTGGCCGGCTTCAGCACCTTGATTCCCCTGGGGGTGCCGGGGCATCGGGGCTTTCGTGTGGCCTGTCTTGTCGTCGGCTGGCTGCAGTTCGGCATCGAGATCGGGCTCTCCCTCCCGTGGCTGCTGATCCCGCTGCCGTATCTCGTGGCCTTCTTCCCGTCCGGCGTCGTGCTGCTGCTCGCAGGCCGGAGGAATGGCGGTCCAAGCGGCAAAGTGGTCGGTGCTCTGCTGAGTCTGGTCCCCCTCGTGCTTTTCCTGGTCGTCTGGGGAGGGAGGTAGCTCTTGCCGAGGCCGGCGGTCAGGACCGTGACGGGCCCGCCGGTGAGGGTGTAGGTCTGCTCGGCGCCGGTGTACTCGGCCCGGATGTCGGCGAGTCCGTCGGGGCGGGCGGTGGTGGTGACGGTGAGGTCACCAGTGATGACGCCGACCTCGTCCGTCATGGCCCCGCCCGGCCCGGCGATCACCTCGTCGCGGAGGCGGACGGGCATCGGTCGCAGGTGCTCAGCATGCCGGCCGGTTTGTCCTTCTCCGCCGGGTCACGTTCAGCCCGTACAGGAACTTCACGCTGGTCCACGACTCGGCATAGGTGCACCAGAAGTCGACGTTCGGCGGGGACCACTGGTCCGGGGACTGGTCGCCCTTGCTCCGGTTGGACGACGAGGACACCGCGAGGAGTCGGCTGTGGTCCAAGTCGTTGGCAAAACGCTTCCGGGTGGGCGTGTCCCACGTGTCGGCGCCGATTGGCGGGGAGCGTCATTCCAACCGTGCTGTCTTCGAAGGAGTTCTGTTGCACGGTGAGGTGTCGGAGGCGGGCGTTACGGTGCGCGGTCATGGGCACTTTCGATTTCGGCCGCCGGACCTGGACCTGGGGAGACAACGACCGGGAAGGCAGAGCCGCTGAGAGATGGCAGGGCGGGAAGGGAGTTCCCGCCGTGTACGACGAGGGCGGGCTGGAGTTCCACGAGGGCACGCCGGAGGACGTGCGGGTGATCGTGGCTGCGATGACCGCCGAGGTCAAGGACGGTCCGCGCTACGACGCGGTGCCGTGGGAGAGGTTCCACCACGCCTATGGCCCCGGCGACGATGTCCCCGACGACAACCTCGCCGGCGGCCGGCTCGACCGCCGGCGCGCCGGTTCCTCGCCGGCTCGCCCGATCCGCATCGTTCAGCCCCGTCTGAGGCTGAAGCCCGAGCGGGGCCCGTGAACAACATTGCGCCTACAGGAGGTAACACCATGAGTCTCGATCGTCCGGTCGCCCCCGACCCCTACGAGCTGCTGCCCGCGGTCGGATCGTTCGAGGTGACGTCCACGGACGTCACGGACGGCCGGCAGAAGCCCAACGCCCACGTGTTCAACACCATGGGCGTCAGCGGCGACAACATCTCGCCGCCAGCTGAGCTGGACGGGTTTCCCCGCGGAGACCAAGAGCTTCGTGGTGACCTGCTTCGACCCGGACGCCCCCACTCCCTCGGGGTTCTGGCACTGGCTGGCCGTCAACATCCCCGCCACGGTCGCCGAACTGCCCACCGGCGCGGGCGTCGGCGACGACACGCTTCCCGCCGGAGCGTTCCACACCCGCAACGACTACGGCACCGCCAACTACGGCGGCGCGGCCCCGCCGCAGGGCGACCAGGTCCACCGCTACTACTTCGTGGTGCACGCGGTGGACGTCGAGAAGCTGGACGTCACCCCGGACTCCTCGCCCGCCGTCGTCAGCTTCAACCTCGCCTTCCACACGCTCGCCCGTGCGATCATCACCCCGGTGTACTCGCACTGACGCAGCACGACCGGAGGGGCGGCCGAGGGAATCCCGCGGTCACCCCGCCGTTTCGACAGGTGTGTGAGGCACGGCGACTCTGCGGTGTCGGCACCGGACCCGGCAGTGTGCGGTGACGTCCACTCCGTGCACGCTCCAAGACGCCACCCCTCCGGCCCGCGGGCGCGACCCGGCCTTCGCCGATGACCAGCGCCGACGCACGGCGAACCGGGTGCCTGGCCCTGCTGCGCCCGGCGTCCCGGGCCTGTGTCGGCGGCCTGTTGTGCCGCGGCGGGCGCGCGGGTCGCTGCCTCCTGGTGGCGGTTGGCGGGGCTGACGGGTTGTCGCGCGGCCTGTCATGACGGGCCGTCGCGCCGGCGAGAAGCGGTGGAGATCACGAGGTGCTCTCGGGTCTTCGGCCATTTGCCGGTGGTTTGCCGCCGACATACGGGCCCAATGGGGATCTATGGCAGTTTTGTACCGATAGATTTGCATTGTGGTCGTGATTGCGCGGTTGCGGCGCCGTCGTTCTCCCGCTGGCCGGTGGGAAGCCTTGCTGTCGCCGGTGGTACTCACCGCGGTCATCGCCAGCCTGGCCTTCACTACGCCGAGGGAGGTCGCCTTCAGCCGCTTCCTGCCCATCGTGCCTGCCGTCGCCGCCTCCATGTGGCCGGTGCTTCCCACCGTCCTGCTGGGGATGCTCTGCCTTCTGATCATGGTCGGCCTCGGCCTGGTCTACCCGGATCTGGGGACATGGTGGACGGTGGCGGCCATCGCCGCAGGCACCGTGGTTGGCGCGTACGCAAGCTATGTCCGGCTCAAGCGGGAGCAAGCCCTTCTGCAGGTCCGGCTCGTCGCAGACGCCGCGCAGGGCGTGCTGTTGCGCCCCCTGCCGCGCCGCCTCGGATGCGTCGAGATCGAGTCGCTGTATCTGGCGGCCGCAGCGCAAGCCCGCATCGGCGGTGACTTCTACGAGGCGATCGACACACCGTACGGGGTTCGGCTGCTCATCGGCGATGTGCGGGGCAAGGGGCTGTCCGCGGTGTCGGCCGCCGCGGCGGTGGTCAACTCCTTCAGAGAGGCCGCTTACGACCTACCCGACCTGTGCGGCATCGCGCGCCGTCTGGAGGTCGGCATGACCCGCCACAGCGCTGCGTACCCCACCCAGGACCTGCCGGAGCGTTTCGCCACCGCCGTCCTCGTCGAGATCCCGAACGAGGGTGGCTACCTCAGACTCCTCAACTGCGGGCATCCCCCGCCGCTGCTCCTGCACCGCGGGGAGCTTCGCGTCCTGAGTCCGACCGCCCCCTCGCCGCCGCTCAATCTCGCGTCGCTCGTCGGCAACCACTACAGGATCGACACCTCCGCCTTCGACCCCGGCGACCACCTGCTTCTCTACACCGACGGTGTCACCGAGACCCGCGATCACACCGGCGAGTTCTTCCCGCTATCCGACTGGCTACGGCACCAGAGCGCAGCCCCGCCCCGCGAGCTGCTGGACAGGCTCCACCGGGACCTCCTCCGCTACAGCAGCGGAAGACTGAACGACGACATCGCGGCCCTCGCCGTACGCCTCCACGCGTATCCGGACCGCGAAGTTCCCCGGGCATCCGCTTCGGATGTCACCTGACGCCCGCAGGAGCAGGCTGTCTTCGCCCCGCCCCTGCGCCAACTGGGTGAGATCGTCCAGCGGGTGCGGGACGGACGACTGCGCACGAACCTCGGCAACGTCGCGACCCTCGACGATGCCGTCACCGCCCTCAATCCGACCGAGCGACGCCAGGGGAAGACGATCATCCGCGTTCGCCCGTGAGGACTCGGGCGGCGGGCCCGGCGAACGAGGGCGGCGCATCCACGGCGATCCGGGTGTCGTCGCGGATCGCGTCCCAGGGAATGCGGCCCGAGCGGCGGGCCATGCCGACGTACTCGCACGACCCCCGGATAACGACGGCCCACACCGCCCGTACTGAGCTTGAATTCGTGATGTCGGTCAACCGTCCATGATCAGGCCGGTGGCGACCAGGCGGTCGTCGACGAGCTCCGGGCGGTACTGGATCTGCTTGAGCCGGTGCTTCACGACCTTGGCGATCTGGCCGCGGTCGGCTGCGGCCAGTGCAACGGCAAAGTAACCAGTTGCGTCACGGCGGTTTCCTCGTCACGGTTGCCAGGTGACTACACGAGATCTCGGTCGGGTCGAGCGCATCGGCAACACGGTGCACCGGCCGACCGGACCGTGGACCCCGGCGGTTCACGGCCTGCTCCGCCATCTGGAGGCCGTCGGCTATGAACACGCACCCCGCGTGCTCGGCTTCGATGAGCAGGGCCGCGAGGTACTGACCTGGATCAGCGGCGAATCCGGTCCGGACGGTTGGGCCAAGGTCGTCGACGACCAAGGCCTGATCACCTTCGCCGGCCTCCTGCGCGACTACCACGACGCCGTGGCCGGATACCAACCTCCGGACACGACACGCTGGTCCACCACCGCCGGACCCGTCGGCGACGAAGTGATCTGTCACGGCGACTTCGGTCCCTGGAACACCGTGTGGCGCGGCGCCCGGCCGATAGGAATCATCGACTGGGACCACGCGCGTCCGGCGCCACGGCTGCACGACGTGGCGTACGCACTCGAATACGCGGTGCCGTTCCGCGACGATGGCGAGTGCGTACGGTGGCTGCGCTACCCGCAGCCTCCCGACCGGCGTCACCGCCTTGAGGTATTCGCCGCCGCCTACGGCCTCAGTGACACGGCTGGCCTGGTCGATGCCGTGCTCACCGTTCAGGAGCACGGCATCGATGCCGTCCGGCGCCTGGCTGAACAGGGCCACGAGCCCCAAGCCACCTGGGTCGCCGAAGGGCACCTGGACGAACTCCGGGCCCGCCTCGCATGGAGCCAGACCAACCGGCACCTGATCGACGTCACCGGAACCCGGCAGTCGACCTGACCGGCTGCCTCCCGTGAGTCGTCCCGTAGGGCGTCCGGTCGGTCGTTCGGTGAGGCGTCGGGTGGAGCGTCTCGTGGGTCCGCAGTCCTCCAGCCCGGCCCCGCATCATCGCAGGTCAAACCGTATTTTCGGAGGGCGGGAAATTCCGGCGACCCCTCTGTCCGTCCCTCTCCCTTGGTTGCTGGTGGTGTGGTGGGCGGTCTGGGAGGGCGCGGGGTTCGCGCGCTCCCGGGCCGCTGAGGCCCTCCCTTCTCCTTGTTGCGTCCGGCGGTGCCGGCCGCGTGTGAAGTTGCACTTCGTTTCTCGCGGTGAGCTGCAGCGGTTCGTCGCGTTGTCTCGTGTGCTGATACCTGGTCAGAGGCGGTAGCGGTCGGTCCGGCGTCATCGTGGTGCGGTTTTCGGCGTCATGCTGGTGCCGTTTCTGCTGGTCGGCATTGTGCGCCGGGTGCAGCCCGCCCTCGCCGGTGCGCGCGGCGAGGGCGGGCTGCATCTCGGGTCCGTCGTGGGGTACGGCGCCCGGGCGGTTGGGCTAGGAAGCCTTCACCTGGGGCATGTCGAACTGGGTCCACTTCTCTGACGTGCGGCCGTCGCAGTTCCAGATTTCGGTGGGGCTGCTGGTGCCGATCGCGTCGGCTTTGACGTTGAGGCAGAGCTGCGAGTTCGGGTTGTAGATCGAGCCGTCGTCGCGCAGCTGCCACTTCTCCGAGGGGTTGACCGTAGTGTCGCAGGACCAGACTTCGGTGGGGGCGCCGGCGCCGGTGGAGTCGCCCTTGACGTTGAGGCAGAAGCCCGAGTTCGGGTTGTAGATCGTGCCGTCGGGCTGGAACTGCCACTGCTCCGCAGGCTGGTTGAGGCAGTTCCAGATCTCGGTGTTGGCGCTGGCCTGCGTGCTGTAGCCCGAAACATTCAGGCACAGGCCCGAGTTCAGGTTCCAAAGGTGGTGCTGCCCCCCGTTGGGCGTGACGGGCGTAGCGGCGGAGGCCGAAGTCGCGGGCGTCGCGGTGAGCAGGGCCGCGGCGAGGCCGGCCATGGCGAGGCCGGCCCGCAGGCTGCGTCGGCCGCGAGAGGTCCACTCGGATCGGGTCATGTGAAGTCAACTCCTTGTCTGTTGTTCGGGGTCGATGGTTCTGCTGCTCGTGCAGGCGGCGTCCGGTGGGGGCGGCAGCGGGTGGAGATCTGCCGCTGGTATGGGGCGTCGGGAGCAGCGGGTGCGAAGAATGCCAAGGTCATGTCCATGACATGTGGCAGGGTGAGCCGGTCCCGCGGGATGTGTTCGGCGGGATGTGGAGCAACTATGCGGAGCATCCGTCAGATGCGCAAGACCGGTTCGGGGTGATCGAGACGGCCCATGCGCCGCGGGTGGCTGGCGACATGGCACTGACGTGGTCGGTTTGGGGGCCCGTTTCCACTGGTCAGGGGCGTCGCGAAAGAAATTCCGTCTGGTGTGCGACGGAACCGTCGGTCTGATCCGTCTTGGTGGGCAGAGCCTCCCTTGCGAGCCGGGGCCGTGTGACCGACAGCAGAGGACACCACCGTCATGGACGACTTCCGTACCGCCCTGAGCGACGAACTGTCAGGACTCGCCGCTCCTCCGTTGGGTGATCTGGTCGCGGCCGCCACCCGGCAGGGACGACGGGTGCGCCGTAAACGGGCCGTCGCCGCCGCGGCCGCGGTGGTGGCCGTCGTGACCGCGCTGCTGTGCGGCGTGCCGGGAACGGGCCGTGCGCAGCTGCAGGCGGTGGCCCCGGACAGGGAGGGTTCCGTGCCGTCCGCCGGCGCCCGTGCTCCGGGTACCGCGGCGAGCCCCGCCCCGGCACCTGCTCCAGGGACCGCGGCGCCGACCACGACGGCCACCGCCGCCCCCACCGGCCGGCTCGTCACCACGACCGGCCCGGCGCTCCTGGCCGTACTGCTCAAGACGCTGCCGCCGACCGAGAAGGCCAGCCATTTCGCCGCGGACTCGGGCGAATACCCCAAGGCCGAGGCCGACCTCACTGATGACCGCGGCACCGGAAGAATCACCGTCTCCCTGAGCCCCGAGGCCGGGAACCCCTGCGACGCTAGCGCTGGCTCTGTCAACGCGCCCGGCCGGTGTTTCCGCGACGGCCACGGCCAACAGGTCAGGATCTCCTACGGCCAAGTCGAAGGCCCCTGCACCCAGTACGTCATGGTGACCGTCACCCACCCTGACGGCACGGCCGTACATATCTCCATGCCCGACTGCCTCGCGAAGAAGGGCGGCACCCACCCGCCCGGGACGATCGCGCTGACCGAGGACCAGGCCGTCGCCATCGCCGGAGACCCCGCATTCAGTCTGCGCATGGACTCCGGCTTCGTCCAGGCGGCAGCCGACCAGTTCCACGCCCTGCCCCCCATCGACCACCCCGACGGCACGGCCGTACAGATCTCCATGCCCGACTTCCCCACGAAGACGGGCAGCACCCACCCGCCCGGGACGATCCCGCCGACCGAGGACCAGGCCGTCGCCATCGCCGGAGACCCCGCACACAGCCGGCACATGGACCCCGGCTTCGTCCGGGCGGCAGCCGACCGGTCCCCCGACCTTCCCCCCATCGACCGATCCTGAGGGCTGACTCCGCCTCGCGGCCCCGCCCGGGACCGCGAGGCCCCTCCCGTATCCGACGACACCAGGGCAGGACACCAGTTCATGCGCAGTGAAGCAGAGTTCACGGCCTTCGCCGACGCCAACGCCATGCGGCTGCGCCAGATCGCCTACCTGATGTGCCGCGACTGGCACCTGGCCCAGGACCTCACCCAGACCACCCTCACCAAGATGTACCTCTCCTGGAACCGCGCCATCCGCCGCGACGGCGCCGACCCCTTCCCCTACGCCCGCAAAGTGCTCCTCAACACACTCCTCGACCACCGCAGGCTGCGCCGCAACACCGAACTGACGGTAGACCGGCTCCCCGACCGCCCAAGCGACAGCGACCCCGCCGAGGTCCGCCTCACCCTGCTGGACGCCCTGGCTCTGCTGCCCCCACGAGACCGCGCGATCGTGCTGCTGCGCCACTGGGAGGACCACAGTGTGGAGACCACGGCGGAGATCCTCGGCGTCAGCGTCTCCGTGGTGAAGTCGCAGGGCACGCGCGCGCTGGCAACGCTGCGCGGCCATCTCGGAGCCGACCGCGAGCTGCTCTTCGGCTGACGAGGTCTGTGCGGACAAGCGGAAGCTGCCCGGGCCTCCGGGGTCGACTCCGAGTTCTTCCCTCAGCCGGGTGCGGATGTCCTCGAAGGCGGCCAGGGCGTCTGCCTGGCGTCCGCTCCGGTAGAGCGCGGTGACCAGCTGCACGTGGAACGCCTCGTGCAGGGGGTGCTGAGCGGCCCAGCGGGTGAGCTCGAAGATCGCGCTCTGATGCCGTCCGAGGCGCAGCTCCGCCTCGAAGTACCACTCGGCGGCCCGGAGCCGCGCTTCCTGCAGGGAGTGGATGTAGGGGAGTTCCTGCTCGGCGAGCGTCGGCAGATCACCGAGCGGGTCGCCGCGCCACAAGGTCAGTGCGGCCGCGGTGTGCTCGCTGACGCCGAGCCAGTCGCCCCGTCCGCGTGAGGTGCCTGCGGCGGCAAGCCGGTCGGTGAAGTCCTCCGTGTCCAACTCGCTCTCGCCGATCCGCTGCAGGTATCCCGACGAAACGGTGCGCAGACGGTCCACGCCGTCCGGTCCGAGGAAGCGGCGCAGCTGGGCAACCTGGTTGCTCAGGGCGTATACGGCGGTCGCCGGCGGCCGCTCACCCCTAAGGCCCCGAGCAGCCGGTCACGGGACACCGGCCAGCGTGTCCAGCGACGCAGGCAAAGTGGGGGAGCTTCCCCGTTTTGGTAGGGTCAGACCATCATCGGGGAGTGCTCCCCGTTTTTCAGGGGGGAAAGCGCATGCCTGCTCCGACGCTTCAGGAACTGTCTTCCTCGGGTCTTGACGTCACCATCGACCCGTACCCGGTCTACGCAGCACTCCGTGAGAAAGGGCCGGTTCACCGGGTGCTCGTCCCGGGATCCGGCGAGGCGTGGCTGGTCGTCGCCCGTGACGAGGCCCGCGCCGCTCTCACCGATCCCCGGCTGAGCAACGACATCCGGTACTCCTCCTCATGGGCCGACGACGGCGGCCACGCGCTCGGGGTCAACATGCTCCAGAGCGACGCACCTCAGCACACCCGGCTGCGCGAGCTGGTCGCCAGAGAGTTCACGGCCAGCCGGATCCGGGCGCTGCGCCCCCGCATACAGGAGATCGCCGGCAGACTGCTCGACGCGCTGTCCGGCGCAGGTTCCGTCGACCTTGTCGCCTCTTATGCGCTGCCGCTACCGATGACCGTCATCTGCGAATTGCTCGGCGTACCGGCGGCGGACCGCGGTAGCTTCCACGCCTGGTCCACCGAGCTGGTCGCGCCCAGCTCGCCGGAGGCCGCTGGCGCGGCGGTCGGCGCCATGACCGGCCACCTCACAGCTCTCATCGAGGAACGCCGGGCCAGCCCACGCCGTGACCTGCTCAGCGCGCTCGTCACCCCGCCTGCCGACGGGCTCTCTGCCGAGGAACTGCTCGGGATGGCGTTCCTCCTTCTCGTCGCGGGCCACGAGACCACCGTGAACCTCATCTCGGGTACGGTCCTCTCCCTGCTCGCCCACCCCGAGCAGCTCACCGCCCTGCGCGCCGATCCCGGCCTCATCGACAGCGCGATCGAGGAGACTCTCCGTCACGACGGCCCGGTGGAGTCTGCGGCCTTCCGCTTCGCCACCGAACCGGTACAGATCGGCGACACCACCATCCCGGCAGGTGACAGCGTCCTCGTCTCCCTGGCCGCAGCCTCGCGCGACCCGCGCCACTTCCCCGACCCGGACCGGTTCGACATCCACCGCAAGCCAGGCGGCCACCTCGCATTCGGCCACGGCATCCACCACTGCCTCGGCGCTCCCCTCGCCCGGGCCGAAGCCGCCATCGCTCTCCGCGTCCTGATCGAGCGTCGCCCCCATCTCGCCCTCGACGCCGACCTGGCGGACCTCGTGTGGCGGCCGAGCACCATGTTGAGGGGGCTGACGAGTCTGCCGGTGCGATTCCAGGTGTGACGGACGCGGCACCGGTGGAGCACCTAAGGCCTGTCTAACCCTGCCGCTGACCCGCCACGCCTTCCACGCAAGCTCGGGCCGCCCGACGGGCTGTTCGCGGACTGCTCGGAGAAGCTGGTGGCCGCCTGGCGGGCGCGGGCGATCGAGATGTACCCCTCGGACTTCCGCGACACGAGCGAGGACGTACGGATCACCCTGCTCGCCGCGCGGTGCTCGTCCCGCCGGGCGGAGATCGCCGACGCCCTGGTCGACCTGCTGGTCGCTCTGGCCGACGAGATCAACGCCCGCGCTGAGCGAGGGGTGGAGAAGCAGCTCACCGCCGAGCTGAAGAAGGTCCGCGGCAAGGAGGGGATCCTCGCGGCGGCGGGCCGCGTCCCGCAGTGCGACTCGTCGGGTTTGTCGACGGCGGCCGTCGCTCGTACTACCGGCAGATGCTGCCGCCGCTGCTGAACATCCTGGGGCCGGTCGGCGGTGTCAATGCCCTCCGCCGGACGTGCTGGGCTTCCAGCCGCGCGGAAGCCCCGGCAGGGCGTCAGGAGCAGCAGCAGGTCCGGCCCGGCCGGGTGCACTTCCGCCGGGGCGGCCGCCACCTGCACAGCTCCTGGGGCCCCGTGCGCGACGACGTCCTGGCCGCCCTCGCCGAACTCGGACTCGACTGGCGCTGACCCCGCCCGCCCGGTCGGGCAGGGGCGCAACGCGGGCCGCGGTGCGCCACGTTGCGCTGCATGGGCGCCCGCCATGCGGGTGAACTCTGGGTTGTTTTCCTTGCCTGCAGATTATGCGTTGGCGAACCTTCTGATCGGTGGCCCGGCTTCAGCCACGCGGATGCGGCGCTACCGGCCTGGATCTTCGAGCGGCCCCCGTACGCGGGCCATGGCGAAAGCGGCCGATCACATGAAGCCGTTGCGTGTCGACCTCACTGGTGTTTCGCGCCGGCTCCCGACCGCCCTCCTGGTGGGCGCGACCTCGCTCACGGTACTGGCGCTGCCGACGAGCGCCACCGCCCAGGACAGCCGGGGGAAGGGCCGGGGAGGCAACGCCACCTACCAGCTGGGTGTGGATTCCTGGGGACGCAACGGCTCCGGCCAGCTCGGCGACGGCACCATCACCAACCGCAACACCCCCGTCAACGTCCAGAACCTCGCCGGCGCCCGCTCCCTTGCCGCCGGCAGCTACTCCACCTACGCAGTGCCGAGCGACGGCACCGTACGGGCCTGGGGCGGCAACGGCTCCGGCCAGCTCGGCGACGGCGCCACCGCCGACCACCCCACCCCCGTCACCGTGGTCGGCGCCAACAGCCACCTGACCTTCATCAGCGCACCGCTCAACGGGGACTTCAGCCTCGCCGCGTGACCCGCACGTCCCCCGGGGCCGCCACAGCCCGATGCCGTTGCCCTACCGCCGACTGGCGCGGGACGAGACGTTGTCGAGGTCAGGGCACGTAGACGCTCGCTCCGAGCTTGAACACCCCGCCCTTCCCCGGCCCCACCGCGCCTTCGGCCGTCGGCTTGTGTGAACAGCCCGCGCCCGATTGTCCGAGTCACGTCGACCGACATGTCCGCCGTCAGCCGGGATGTCCGCTGACGGGCGGCTACTTCGGGAGTCATCATGCGTACACGGATCCTGCCTGTCGCGGCCGCAGCCGCTGCTCTCGTCCTGGTCCAGCCAAGCCTCGCCGTCGCGGCGGACGACCCCAGCACCACGGTCACGTTCACCGTCACGTCCGGCGCATTGACGCTGTCGGTACCGGCCAGTGCCACCCTCGGCTCGGGAGCGCCCGGCACCACGATCAGCGCGCCGATCGGTCCCTGTACCGTCATCGACGATCGCGCCCTCGCCTCGGCCTCCTGGACGGTAATGGCGGCGGAGACGAACTTCGCGAACGGTGCGTCGACGATTCCCGCCACCAACGCCACCTACTCGGCCGGGACGGTAACGACGACCGGTACCATTACCGTCACTCCAACGAACGTGACGCTGAGCAACGCCGCGCAGACGGTACTCACCGGGAGCGGCGGTGTCGGAGACAACACCGCGAGCTGGGACCCGACAGTCGCCGTCAACGTGCCCGCCAGCGCCGTCGCCGGAACGTACACCGGAACGCTGACCCAATCCGTTGCCTGACGGAATGAAGGGCGCGCGCCGGTACTGGGTTCTCCTGCTGATGCTGGCCTTCGTACAGGCCGCCGGGGTGATACCGGCGGCGGGGCACGGGGCGCCCGGGCCGTCCTCCCCCCAGGACCCGGCTGCGGGCAGGACCATCGGCATCAAGTTGCTCGACGCTCCGGAGAACCGCCGTGCCGATCCCAGAGCGCATGCCTACATCGTCGACCACGTCGCACCCGGCTCGACCGTCGAGCGGCGGGTGGAAATCACCAACAAGTCGTCCACACCGATGCACGTCAACGTCTACGCCGCGGCAGCCACCATCGCGAAGGGCGAGTTCACCTTCGCGCCGGAGCACACCCCCAACGAGCTGTCCGGCTGGACATCACTCGATACGGGGGACCTTGAGCTGGCGGCCTCCGAAACGGCGCGGGTACGCACCACCATCCAGGTGCCCAGGGACGCCGCCGCCGGGGAGCGATACGGCGTCATCTGGGCGCAGACGAGCGCCCCCACGGACCGCTCGCACAATCTGACGGTGCTGGGCCGGGTGGGCGTCCGCATGTACATCGACGTCGGTCCCGGTGATGAGCCCCCCTCGGACTTCAGGATCGAGCGGCTCTATCCGACCCGAGCTCGCGACGGGCGGGAAGAGGTTCGCGCCCGGATCCACAACACGGGGGGCCGTGCCCTGGACATCAGCGGGGCACTCTCCCTCTCCGACGGGCCGGGCGGACAGCACGCTGGACCGTTCCCGGCCGCCAAGACGGGCACCACACTGGCTCCGGGCGACCGTGCGGAGGCGGTCGTCCCGCTGGACGCGCCGTTGCCGAACGGCCCGTGGGCCATGGAGCTCACGCTCAGAAGCGGCCTGGTCGAGCACACCACCCGCGCCACCATCACCTTCCCAACGACTCCCGGTAGCGCCGGAGCGGTCGCCGTGTCGTCCGCCCAGCAAGGGCACTTCCCCACCCTTGCGGTCGCCGGGCTTTCGGCCCTCGCCCTCACCGCTCTATGCGTTCCACTCTCCAAGTTCCTCCGGCGCCGCCGATGACCACTCCAACCAAGCCCCGCCCAGCGTGGCCGGCTGATCTGCTCCGTGAGCGACGCATGGCGGTCCTCATCAAGCGCGTCACCGCTCCTTCTGCGCCGGCGCCATCCTCGCCGGCGCTCCGACCTCGGCACACCACTCGCCCACCAGCTGTGGTTGTCGACTCTGTGCGCTCGCGACGATCACCGTCGTGTGGTATTCGCGAGCCCACCCGCGGAAGCACAAACGGCCTCGCCGACCCCGTCGCTGTTCGGGCACCCGGTCACGCTCACCGACACCGTCTGCCCCAACTCCACCGCGATCCCGACCGGCACCGTCACCTTCACCGACGCCGGCGCCACCCTGGGCACCGCCCCGCTGACCCCGGGTGGAGGCGACCACTGCGCCCAGGCCCAGCTGACCTGGTCGAACCTGCTGCCCGGCAGCCACACCCTGACCGCCCAGTACAGCGGCGACGCCACCTACGCGGCCCCCGCCGTGGAAAGCACCACCCAGACGGTCAACTGCACGCGCACCGTCACCGGCTCCGTGGCCAGCGTCGTCGCCACCGGTGAGAGCACCTGCATCCTCAACGCCACCATCTCCGGCAGCGTCTCGGCCGGGGCGGGCACCGCCCTGTTCATCGGCAACTCCACCGTCCAGGGCAGCGTCTCCTCCTCCGGCTCCACCCTGGTCGGGGTGTGCGGCACCACCGTCACCGGCTCCCTCGCCGTTACCGGGGCGAGCAGGTTCGTCGTCATCGGCGACCCCGGCGACGACCACTGCGCCGCCGACCAGATCCGGTTGTCGGTACAGCCGAGCAACAACACCGGCGGTCTGGAGGTCGTCGGCAACCACATCGGCGTATCCATGCTGGTCTCCGGCAACAGCGGCACCGGGCCCTTCCCCGAGGACAACCGCCCCGAGATCGAGGGCAACACCATCGGAGGTTCCCTGTCCTGCTCGGGCAACACCCCGCCGCCCACCAACGACGGCCACCCCAACACCGTCGCCGGCGCCCGCGGGGGGCAGTGCAGCACCCTGTGACCCACCCGGCCGGGCATCCCACCCCCGGATAGTCCGTAGTGCCCGCGTCCGCTGCCGCACCCCACGCAGCGGACGCGGGCACTACGCGTCGCTCGGCACCGCTCCAGCCGCTTCGCAGACGGCGAGGGCCGCAGCTATCGAAGAAGGGCCACGCGCGCCGCACGCCGCCGGCGGAACGCTGGACGGCCCCGCCAAACGCACCGGCGGTGAGGCCGATCCGGCGTTCCGGCCCGGCACCTGGCTGCGCGAGCAGGCGGGGCCCGCACCGACGGGAAGCTGACCGAGCAGCAGACCGCGCTCCTGGACGCGCTCCACCGGCACGCCGAGACCGTCGCCGGCTGACCCTCCCCGAGACCCGCCGTCCCGGCCCCACCGGCGCACCCGGACGCCCCACAGCCCGCCCAACGCCCTGCCGAGCAAGACGTCGACGCCATCGGCCGCGCTGCGCCGCGTCCGCGTCCCGGCCGCTGTCCTGGAGAGCGCGCTCCACCTCGCCCAGGCCCTCCGGGAGCAGCCCCACGCCGACCCTCTCCTCTTGGAAGCCGCTGAGGGGCCCGGCCGCCGTCAGCCCGCAGTACCTCCCACCATCCCGGCCACCGGCACCTACGCCGCCACCCGCCCGGCTGCGCACCGCGCCCGCGCCGACGACTACCGGGACCGGCCAGCTGACCGCGTGAAGACGGGCGTGCCGGAGGCCCGCGCCGGGTACGTTCGCCGGCTCCTCTTCCAGCTGCCCCTCGCCGTCGGGGACGACCTCTCGGCTGGCGGCCCGCTCGACGGCGTCGGCGGCCCGCTCCAGCACCGTGCGGTGCCGCTCCTCCGCCTGCGCGAGCTCGCGCACCCACCCGGCCGCCTGTCGGCCTGGGCACGCCCCATCCGGGGGCGGATCGGTCGGTCCGTGTGTGTCGAATCGTCGTCCGTACGGCGAACGGTGTTTTGATTTCACGACGCGGCACGTTGGGAGGCGAACACGTGGCTACTGAAGCGAGGCCCGGACCGACCGGAACAGACGCAGGGGCATCACGACGCCGCGTCCTGACCACGGCCGTGCTGGGATCGGCATTCGCGGCACTGCCGGGACGGGCCGTCGGTGCCGGGCAGGACGCCTTACACGAAGGGGCGCACGGCGGCACGGATCACGCCCGCGGAGGTGAGGCGGGCGCTGACGGCAGGGAGGCCGGCGCGCTGGTGCGTCCGGTCGAGAGCGCCGCGGGGGACTGGACTCACGTCGCGGCGGAACTGGGCCGCAAGGGCAGCATGTTGGGCACGCTGATCTACCGGACGGCTTTCCCACGCACCGACCTGCATGTCGTCTCCCACGGCGTCACCGTGTCGCCGGAACTCGCCGTCGGCTCGCACGTGTCCTTCATCCGGTATGCCGACAACACCACCCTGACCATGGGAGAACTGGCCATCACCGAGGCGGAACTGCACCCGGTGATCGGCGCGCTGCAGTCACACGGCATCGAGCAGGTGGCCATTCACAACCACCTGCCCGCTCACACTCCCCGTCTCGTGTGGATCCATACGCACGGACACGGTCCGAACGCCCTGGCCCTGGCCCGCGGCCTGCGTGCCGCGTTCGCCCACACGGGCACGCCGCCCACCAAGTCCTCGACGACTCACCCGAAGAAGCTGGAGCTGGACACGGCGGGCATCGACGCCGCCCTGGGCACCACAGGCACCGTCTACGGCAGTGTCTACAAGTCCGCCTTCCTGCGCCGCGAGACGATCACCGACGGCGGCTATGTCCTGCCGCCCGGTTCCGGGGCGACCACGGCCTTCAGCTTCCAGCCGGTGGGGCGAGGCCGCGCTGCGCTCAGCGGGGATGTCGCCGTGCTGGCCGGGGAGGTGCAGCATGTGCTGGGCGTACTCCAGCGCGACGGGATCGGGATCGTCGAACTGCACAATCACGGCTTGGTCGACTCGCCCCGCATGTTCTTCATCCACGTCTGGGCCGTCGGCGACGCCGTGAAGATCGCGCGGGCCCTGCACCGTGCGGTGGCCGCCACCAACGCCGCACCCGCCCATGGGGCAGGAGGGGGCGAGTAGCGGGCCTGACGGCAGCGACCCATGGTGCCCATGCCGGGAACCTCATCCGCCCTGGTGGGAGGCACTGTGTGAGGGTGCACAAGTGCCGACCTCGTCGGTCGGGTGGGTGCTCTGGCAGAGCCGACGAGCTCCGCGGCAGGATGATCGACCGTGCTTCTGCGACTGGCGTACCTGGGTGTGACGAACGCGTTTGCGATGCTGCGGCTGCTGCCGATGAGCGACCGCGAGAAGGACGTGGAGATTCTGGCCCTGCGTCATCAGATCACCGTGCTGGAGCGGCAGCTGAGCGGACGGCGGGTCCGTTTCGGAGCGAGCGACCGGGCGTTCTTGGCCGCACTGCTGCAGGGGCTGCCGATGCAGGTGCTGCGTCGGGTGCGGTTGCCGGTGCGGCCGGACACCGTGCTGCGCTGGCACCGCGACCTGGCCGCCTGCCGCCATGCCGCCCGGTCCCGTCCGAAGCGCCCAGGGCGACCGCGCACCGTGCGCTCCATCCGTGCCCTGGTCCTGCGCCTGGCCGCAGAGAATCCAGGATGGGGGTACCGGCGCCTGCACGGTGAGCTGCTCGTTCTCGGCGTCAAGGTGGCCGCGTCCACGGTGTGGGAGATCCTGAAGGAGGCCGGGATCCC
>NZ_JBIRFA010000065.1:0-28330 GCF_044327205.1 Kitasatospora sp. NPDC018058
CCACCACTGGTACTAAGCCGACCCCTCGGCCCCAGCACCACACCCGCGACCTTGACCACCCTCCCCCTCACCCCGGGGGCCGGACAGGGACCACTGGGATGACCCGACAGGGCCCGCGCCCGCGCGATCCGCGCGGCACGGGCCCTCTCGTGGTTACAGGCCGCCGTTGTGACCCGCGCTGGGGGAGTTCCGGCGGGGCGGAAGTCACCAGGCGCCGGGGCGATCGGCTCCTCACAGCGGCCAGGTCCCTCCGGCGATGTGCTCCGTCGGGTGCGGGCAGGTGACTGTCAGCACTGCTCCGACCACATGAGGGAAACCTTGTGCCACTCCGGCGTGTTCGCTTTGTGGTTGTCCAGCCAATTCTTGAGCGTGGCGCAGGAGTACGCCGGAACGTCGGGGTGCGCGGTGGCGGTCGTCACTGCCTTGGGGGCGGGCGGCGCGGCGGCGGCCTGCGACACCATGGCGGCTGAGGCCAGGAAGGGCGCGGCGATGACGGTGACCAGTGCCCGACGCATGAAAGTCGACATGGCGTGCCGCCTCTCGGGGAGATTCGGGTAGCCGTTTTTCACCGTACGCCGCCCAGGGAGCCGGTCCTTGTCGCCGAGGCCGCCGTTGGCGGTGGGCTGGCGGTCTGTAATCCGGTTACGTTGATAAGAGCACCTGGTCAGAGGGGGGTAACAAGCCGTAACCCACCGGGGGCGCTGCATGACTGGCCTGACCGTCATCCTGCTGCTCGTGGTCCTGGCCACGGCCGTGGCGACCGGCGCCCGGCGCTGGCGCCTGCCCGCTCCCTCGCTCCTCGTCATCGCCGGTCTGGTCGTCGGGCTCATACCGTGGGTTCCCGAGGTCCGCCTGCCGCCTCACGTGATCAGCGTGTTGGTGCTGCCGCCACTGCTCTACGCCTCGGCCGGGGAAATCTCTGTCCGCGACCTGCGCAGCGTGTGGCGGCCCGTGACCGGCCTGGTCTTCGGTCTGGTCCTGGCCTCGGCCGTCGCCGTCGGGTACGTCGCCCGAGCGATCACCCCGCTCACCACCGCGACCGCGTTCATCCTTGGCGCTGTCCTGGCCAGCACCGACCCCGTGGCCGTCACCGCACTCGGCCGGCGCCTGTCCCTCCCACCGCGGGTGCAGGCCATGGTGCAGGCGGAAAGCCTGTTCAACGACGCCACGTCGCTGGTTCTGTACAAGGTCGCCGTGGCGACCGCGGTTTCCGGCAGCGCCATCACCGTGTCCGGGACCGTCGAGCAGTTCCTGATCCTCGCGGGCGGGGGAGCCCTCATCGGCGCGGCGGTCGCCGCGGTGGTGACCCTCATCCGCAGACGGACCGAGGACCCCGTGCTGGAGACCGTCATCGCCTTGGTCACTCCGTACGCGTCGTACGTCATCGCGGAGGACTCGCACGCCTCCGGCGTGACCGCCGTCATCGTGGCCGGGGTGGTCCTCGGCAGCACCGGCCACAAGCTCAGCAACGCCCCCATCCGTCTCCAGATCCACGCCGTCTACGACACCCTGACCTTCCTGCTGGAGAGCGTCGTCTTCGCCCTCATCGGTCTCGAGCTCCCCTCCGCCGTCCGTCACCTCGCGCACGACGAGCACGGCTGGCCGCTGTGGGTGCCGGTGATCGCCTTCACTGTGCTGGCGATCCGCCTGCTGTGGATCTTCCCGCTGTCCGCCCTGATCCACTACCGGCACAAGGAGGGCGACAGCCGCCTCTCCTGGCGCGTTCCGGCCGTCCTGTCCTGGGCGGGCACCCGAGGCGTCATGCCGCTGGCCGCCGCGCTCTCCATCCCCCTGGTCACCCACACAGGGGCGCCGCTGCCGCACCGGGCGCTCATCCTCACGCTCACCACCGGGACCGTCGCGCTCACCGTCGTCTTCCAGGGCTTCACCCTCGCTCCTGTCGTCCGCCGCTCGGGCATCGCTCTGGAACCGGAGCACACCGCCCGCGAGGAGGCCCGGACCCGCCGACACATCGCCCACACCGCTCTCGAAGAGCTCAAACAGCTTGGCGATCTGGATGAGCTCGCCGAACTGGGCGCCGCCGCTGAGGCCGCCTTGAAACAGGCTCGTCGCGATCTGGAAGCGCGCATCCACCAAGCGGAAGACGCCCACTACAGCGACCCGGACGCCCGTCCCGCCGACGCCTACCGCGAGATACGCCGGACACTCATCGGCATCGAGGCGGCCGAGCTCCAGCGCCTCTACGAGGCGAACACGATCAGCAACGCCACCCGGCGCCGGATCCAGCGCGAACTCGACCTCGAGGACGCCAGTCTCCGTGCCCGCGACTGACGGGTCTGTGCCGCAAGCGATACCCGTATCCGGATCGGGCGGAGCCGCACCATGCAGTTCTCCTATCGCCCGCTCTCCTTCGAGCACCCACACGCGGAGGTCATGCGAGAGGTGGCCGTCCTCTGTAACAGCCCTCCTCGACCCGTGGCGGGGGATACGCCTTCTCTCCGAGCGCGAGGCGAGGCCGCCAGGTCCGTGGGCACGGTGGTGACGCGTTCAGCCATGGGGCGTACTCCGCGCTGTTCCTGGGCTTGGGGACAGCAGCCTGACACTTCCTCAACTCGCGGCGAGATTAGCCTAATTATGACGATATGTGATACAGCGGTGAGTTCTCGAACGGCCGTCATGGAGGCAGCGCCATACGGCTGAGCCGCGCCCGACACGGCACCGATCACCCCGGCGTCGGGCGGACGAGGTGGATAACTGGGTTCTGCCACACCCGCAGATGAGTCGCCCGCCCTCACACCGTGGCCTGGAAACGTCCCCGGCGTGCCCGGGGCGCCGGGAGGTCGTGACAGCCGCCGCACGCGGGTGGGGGCTGCCTCGGACGATGCCGTCGCCAGACGGCCGATCGGGTTGGCTCACCGACCCGCTCGGAGGATTGATGCACCTATCCCGTGCCATGCGTTCGATCGTCGCCGTCGCCTCGATGGGAGCCACGCTGGTGGCCGCCCCGGCGTGGGCCGCCCCGCCCGCCGCCGGAGCCGTACTCAAGTCGGCCGTCCACGGGCAGGCTCCTCGGTCCGATGACTCCGGACCCGCACTGCACCACGACACCTCGCCACCGCTGCGTGAACTGGGGCAGACATCCGGACAGCACCGGTCCACCGCCGGCGTCACGCGCCCCGGCAACGCGCCGCACCCGTCCCTCACCAAGGGCGCCCGTCCGGATCGGGTGGTGCAGGACCGCGACGGCAACCGGGACCAGATCCACTTGGACGTCAGTTTCGACGGCATCCGGGAAGCCGGGGGCGTCCCCCCCGACCCCAACGCCTCGGTGGGCTCCAGCCAGATCGTGGAGATCACCAACTACGACCTCGCGGTGTACTCCAAGACAGGTGCCACGCTGCTGGGGCCGCTGAGGACCCAAACCCTGTTCAGCGGGTTCGGCGGACCGTGCGAGACCTCTCAGAACGTCGACATCGGCGATCCCGTGGTCCGCTGGGACTCCCTGGCCCACCGCTGGATCATCAACCAGTTCGCCCTCGACGAGACGGGCACCACGAATCGACTGTGCGTGGCCGTCTCCACCACCGAAGACGCCACCGGCGAGTACTACCGGTACGACTTCGGGTACCAGCACTTCATCGACCACCCGAAGGTCTCGGTGTGGCCGGACGCCTACTACGCGGCCTTC
Organism: Kitasatospora sp. NPDC018058; assembly: GCF_044327205.1. Classification (NCBI taxonomy): domain Bacteria; kingdom Bacillati; phylum Actinomycetota; class Actinomycetes; order Kitasatosporales; family Streptomycetaceae; genus Kitasatospora; species Kitasatospora sp. NPDC018058. The sequence continues at coordinate 3,650 of NZ_JBIRFA010000065.1, forward strand.
ACCGGCGGGGCGTTCTTCGAGGCGTGCGCCTGGGACCGGCAAAGGATGCTGCGCGGAGCCGACGCTGACCAGCAGTGCTACACCATCGCGTCACCGACCATCCCGCTCGGCTCGGACCTCGACGGCACGACCCCACCCCCGCAGGGCGAGCCCAACCTCCTGATGGCCCTCAACCCCGCCAGCAACAGCCTGCAGTACTGGCGGTTCCACGCCGACTGGGCCGACCAGACCCGCACCGCCGTCACTGGCCCCGGGGAGCTACGGGTGGCCCCCTACAACCCGGCCTGCGTACGTACCGATCCCACCCGATGCGTCCCCCAGGCCGGAACCACCCAGAAACTGGACTCGCTCTCCTACTCCGCCATGTACCGGCTCGCCTACCGCAACTTCGGCGACCACCAGTCCCTGGTCGTCAACCACGCGGTCGACGTGCCCGGCAGCGTGGGGGTGCGCTGGTACGAACTGCGGCTGGACCGCGGCCGACCGGTCGTCCACCAGCAGAGCACCTACGCTCCGGGGCCCTCGTACCGGTGGATGGGCTCCGCGGCCCAGGACAAGGACGGCGACATCGCGCTGGGATACTCGGCGTCGTCCTCCCAGGACCATCCGTCGATCCGCGTCACCGGACGCCTGGCGCACGACCCGCGGAACGAGATGACATTCCGAGAGACCACCGTGTGGACCGGCACGGGCTCCCAGACCGGGAGCAACCGCTGGGGTGACTACACCTCCATGGCGATCGACCCGGTGGACGACTGTACGTTCTGGTACACCAACCAGTACCAGCCGGCCGACGGCACCGGAAACTGGAACACCCGTATCGCCTCCTTCCAGCTCTCCGACTGCTGCGACCACCACCGCCACGGGTGACGCCCTGGGCGGACGGCGCACAGCCGTCCGCCCCGGACCCCCATCGGGAGAAGACAACCGCCACAGGCCCGAACCTCAGCGGCGGTCTCGGCGGCGACCGGCTCCTGGTCCTCGGCCCCGGGCGCGCGCCGAGCAGTCACGAGCCCGGTGACCGGCAGGAGTCGCTCCGGCCATCCGGGTCGGCCCGTCACACCTCGCGTAACAGAAGGCCCGGTCCGCCTCATCTCCCTTTGTGGCGGGCCGGGTGACGGTCCGTCGACTCCGAAGAGATGCGAGGTGGACCGAACGATGAAGCGGATACTGCGCCGGGCGGCAGGGACACTGGTGGTTGCCGCGGTGACGGTACTGGGGGCCCCGCCGGCCCTGGCCGCGGCCGCACCGGCCGCACCGGACGCCTCCGGGGCGGTCGTCGCCGGCGGCTTCACTCCCGCCAAACTCCCCGTGTCGGGGGCGGTGTTGAGTTCCGGGGTGCAGCTGGACCGCCACACCACGTGGGCCGCGGGCTACCGGATCCACCGAAGCGGGCCGCGCCTGAGCTTCGAGCCCGTGGTCGTGGGTCACGACGACCGTCGGGGTCCGCAGTGGACCGAACTGCCCACCCCTGCACCCGGCTTCCGGCTCCGCGCCAACACGGTCGCCGGCAGCTCGACGCACGACGCCTGGCTGTTCGGCGACCGCGAGCCCACCACCGGTCGGTTCCTCGCCGAGCACTGGGACGGCGCCGCCTGGACGTCCACCTCGATCGAGCAGCCGCCCGGTGAGCTTTACAACGCCTACCTCCTCGGGTCCTCGGCACCGCGCCCCGACAGCGCCTGGACCGTCGGCGGCGCGACCGTCGTCACCGGCCGCACACCTGGCCCCAACGGCGGCACGAGCATCGAGACCCGCACCACCGGGCTGATCGAGCATTGGGACGGCACGGCCTGGCACCGCATGAGCGCCGACGGGATCGACGGCAACTGGTTGCTCAACTCCGTCACCGAGATCGCCCGCGACGACGTCTGGGCGGTGGGCAACACCGCAGCCCCCGACGACAAGCCGGTGCTCCTGCACTACGACGGCCGGGCCTGGAGCCGCGTCGGAGCCCCCGCCTTCGCCGGCCTCGCCGGCGAGTACCAGAGCGTCGCCGCGCACGGGCCGAAGGATGTGTGGGTCGTGGGCCGTGCCGTCCTCACCGACAAGGACCGCGGCCACCCGCTGGTGGCCCACTTCGACGGCCGCGCCTGGACGACCGTCCCCGCCCCCGAAGGCGTCGCGGGCCGGCTGTGGTCGGTCAGCGCCGTCCCCGGCGGTATGGCCGCCGTCGGCTGGGACCCGGGTAGCGATCAGGACCGCCCGCTCGGTTTCCGCTACACCGATGGCCGCTGGCAGACCCTGGACCTCTCGGTGACCGGTTACGAGAACGTCTCCTACCTGGCCGTCGTCGCCGCTCCGGGTGGCCGTCTCACCGCCTTGGGCGCCGGCGGCACGCCCAAGTCCCCGGACTACCAGCCCCTGGCCCTCACCGGCCGAGGCTGAGCCGGTGTAGCAGCCGGTGGCCCCGGCGGTCGCGGGCGACGCAGCGCAGCAGGCCGTCGGGGATGACCGGCCGTCAGGGGGAGCTCGCAGCGCGGGCTCCCCCTGACAGGAATGACCGCGACGGCCCCGGAAGACGGGTAACCGGCGCCGAGGTCGCGGCCACAGCATGTGGTCACCCGTCGTCCAGGACTACGTCGCGGCACAAGGACGGAACGCTCGCCCGGCCCGCGAGGGGCTGATCCGACCCTCAGGGATCGACGACCAGCCGCCGTACTCGGGCCCGGGTCCTGAGCACATCGTCACTCGTCGTCGGCATTACCGACCGGCGTCCAGAACTGGCGGTCCTCGCCGGGCAGTTCGCCAGGAGGGATGGGTCTGTTGGCCTTGTAGACGACTCCGTCGAACTCGACCTGCTCCCCGGGTTTGTACCGGCGGTCCTCGGTCCAGGGCTGCGGCATGGCAGGCTCCTTTCTGCGTCGTTTGCTATCTCCCAGTCGGTCACGTCCGGTGGCGTGGTGTAACCGGCGGCCACCCTCAGTGATCCGTAAACAAGCTAGGCGGCAAGGGCCGGCGGTGCCATCGCTGGCGCGGCGCCTCCCTCGAACAGGTGAACGGTGGCGGCCGAGGGTCCCAGGCCCCCGGAACGTCAGCCGGGCTGTGAAGTCCGATTCTTCGGCGTGACGTGTGGTTTGTGGGCTACTGCCCCGCTGTGTCTCGGTAGCCGCCGTGGGCGATGGTGGTCGTCTTGCCGACCGCCGCGGCGGTACCCGACTCCGTCCACGCCTTGCGGTCATCGCGGTTGCCCGGAACGGGCCGACCGACCGTGGAGCCGGGCCGGCAGCCGCCGGAGATCCTGTGGGGTACCGGGGCGCGGCTGGTGAACACCGTGGCGCTGCGGCCTCGCGGCCCTCTGCCCTGCCATCGTTGATCCGTGAAGGGAGGTGGCCCGATGGCCCGTACGGAGGAGCCCGGCACGGCCGTGTCGGTGCCGTTGTGTCTGATCAGTGCCGACGCGGGGGTGCTCTCACCCGAGCGCTCCGCGGCCTTGCGCCGGATCAGGGCGGCGGCCGTCGGCGGCGAGTTCGCCGAGGCCGGGCGGTTCGCCGCTGAGCTGCACCAGGCGGTGCTGGACACCGAGGGCGCCGAGCACTCCGACGCCCCGGCCGTTCAGGAGGTCCGGGCCTATCTGGCCCACCGCGCCGGGGACCACCGGGGTGCCGCCGACCTCTACGAGCGGACGGCTGCGGCGTGGGCCTTCACCGGCGCCGGCGCTGTCCGGCCGGCGATCATCAACGCCCGCGCGTGCTGGGCGCTCGCAGGGCAGGCCGCCGCCGGCCGGCCTACCGCGCGATCACGGGCCACCGCTCTGCTGTCCGGCCGGGTCGCACGCCGGTGCGCGGTGGTGGCGGCGGTCGCAGGGGTGTTGTCCTGCTGGGCGGTGGAGCTGGCGGCCGAGGAGCGGCCCCGGCCCGCGCCCGCCGCCGAGCGGGTGGAACTCGACACAGCCCCGGTGCTGCAGGCCCTGGCCGGGACGCCGAGCGCCGCGTCTGTCTCTCCTGCCGCAGCCCGGGCGCCGGAGCCCTCTTCGGCCCCGTCGCCCGGCCGGCTGCCGGAGCCCTCCCCGGCCCAGCCGTCCGGCCGGCCGCCGGAGCAGGACCGGGAGCCCGACGGCGCGGGCGCCGACGAGGCGCCTGTTCGCCCGCCCGGCCGGTCGGCAGTCCCGGCCGTCCCGTCCCGGCCGGGGCCTGCGCGGACCCCGGCCGGCGTGCACTCTCAGCCGCCGGTCCGGCCCGCGCGGTCCGCCGGGCAGCCGTCGCCCGCCGGGCCGCAGCCGACGGCGCCGGTCGACGTCTGCGCGGAGAGCGGCAAGGTCGGCCTACCGCCGAGCCTGGTCGAGATCTGCCGCAAGGCGTACAGGCGCTGAACCAGCAGGACACCCGTGACCGGGTACGGCACCATGGCTGATGGCGTGCTGGCTTGCCGCCCGCCTCAGCCCACCGTGGTGTCGAGGTAGCGCGTGATCGCTGTCAGCGCCTTGACGAGGAGCTCGGACCCGGAGCGCGCCAGGACCGCGCCGCCCATTCGTCCCGGGTCGAGCAAGGCAGGACGGTGCAGAGCGGGCAGCACGAACGCGAGAGGGCCCGGGCCACGCGGATCGCGCGGGCCCGGGCCCTCTCGGGTCACCCCGGTGGTCCCTGTCCGGCCCCCGGGGTGAGGGGAGAGTGGTCAGGAGACGGGTGGAAGCCGGTACGCCGGTGGTCGGTCGGCTTAGTACCAGTGGTGGGTCTGCCAGAAGGCCCAGGCGGCGTTCGGGCTGCCGTAGCGGGTGTTCATGTAGTTCAGCGCCCACTTGATCTGGGTGCGCGGGTTGGTCTTCCAGTCCTTACCCGCGGAGGCCATCTTGGAGGCCGGCAGCGCCTGGCCCAGGCCGTAGGCGCCCGAGCTCGGGTTGGTCGCGTGCACGTTCCAGCTGGACTCGTGGAAGATGATCTGGCTGAACGAGGCCAGCTGGTTCGCCGGGACGATCTGGGCGGCGATGGCCTTCGGGGACAGGGTCGCTGCGTTCGCGGTGGCGGGCAGAACGCCTGCGCCCAGGGCGGTCAGACCGGCGGCGCCGGCGAGAACAGCAGCAGAAGTGCGCATACGAAGCTTGAAGCTGGGCATAGCGAACAAGACCTCAATCGGGTTGGGCCGGTGTCACGCCCCGCCTGGACCGTGGCCGGGCAGGGGCCGAGTGGTCGTGGGGCGTGTTTCGGCAGTGAGCCGCATCCGGCGGGACAGGTGCCGGTGTGGCTGGGTGGAGCAATTGTTGCCAGGCGGGATCGGCTGCCGACAAGACCCCCTTGTTACGATCCGCCGTCGTATCCAGGGTGGGCCGCCGCTGATCCGAAGGGCGGGCCGCGTGGCCGCGCCAACGCCGCTGAGCTGCGCAAACGCCGCGATCGGGGGTCGCTCGCGGCGCCGGGCGCGGCCACTATCGCCCGTCGTTGAGCTCGTTCAGGTGTGAGCGGGCTCACGGTTTATGACGGTTTGGGGTGATCTGTCTGGGCTGGCGGACTCGTCAGACGGGTACCTGCCGGCCGCAGGACGGCGGTGCACTGGCTTCCCCCTTGCCCGTGCACCACCCGGCCGCCTCCGCGCGGCGTGCCCGCACGGCGTGCCCGCCCGGCCGCCTCCGCACGGAGTAGCCGCGCTGCCAGGTGATCGGCCGGGACGGGTACCACCAGGGGGCGACGACCGGAGGTCTGTGAAGGGCCGCTGCGGAGGCCGCTACCCGGCAGCCACGACCTGGCCGGCCGTGATCTGGGGAGGGTTGGGGAGCAGTGACGCGAGGTTGCTCCGCGCGAAGTCCGCCGCCGTCTCGATCGACTTCTCGGCCCCGGATTGGTCTTCGAACACGCTGGTGGAGACCATCACTCCATCCCCGGCGTCAACCCAGTAATAGGCCACGAATCCGGGGACCTGGCGAAGGAGGGGCACGAATCCCTCGGCCACTCGGCGTCCCGCCTCGGCAGGATCGGTCACCCCTTCGTACCGCCGCACTGCTGCGTACACGCTGTTCTCCTCACGGGTCCCGAGGTCATCTCGTGCGAGACGACATACCCCCCACCGGGGGTCTCTCGCTCACGAGACGTCCGGAAGGCGCTCGGGTAGCCGCATCGGCGATCCAAGGCCGGCCGCTGTGGCCGGTTCCGGGGCCGCGGTCCTGCGACGGCTTCGCACCCTGCCCGGTCGGACCGTGTTTCGGTCGACCCTCGCCCCGAAGACGTCTGCCGGCCGGGCACCGACGCGGCCGGCCTTCTCTTCCCCCGTACGCATCTGACAGAGCGTCGGCGACTGTCGTGCCGGGGGGGGCGACTGACAAGAGTCCTCAGATCCGCTACGAGCCGCCCAACTCATCCACCACGGGCAGGAAGGCCGGGCCGTGCCAGGCGAACGGTGGTTCGCTGTCGCGGGAGAAGTGCGCGAGGCGGTCGCCGATGCGGGCGATGACTTCGAGGTTGCCGGGGCCCTTGTGGCCGGGTGGGCCGAAGTTCCCCTGGATCATGCTCACCGCCTCGACGGTCCCGCCGTCGGTGGCGACAGGAGTGGGCGAGCTCCACGGCAGGGTGGGGTCGTCGTTGTTGCGGACGAAGTGGGCCATCCCACCGCTCATCGGGGTCAGGAACTCGAAGTTCCCTCGGGTGCCGAAGTTGCTCTCGGTGAGGACCGGATTCCCGCTGGGACCCGCGAGGAGTTGGACGAACGCGCCCTCCGACGGGACGGCCAGGTTGTCGGCCCGAGCCACGATGAACAGCAGGTACCAGCCCGGTGGGGCGACAGCACCGTTCGGTGGCGCGAATACCCGCAGCCCGCCGGCGTCCTGGATGAATTGGCAACTTGCCACCGTGCTGCTCCAGCTGGAGGCCGAGCACGAGCTGAGCCTGGACGACAGCGTCGAGCAGTGGCTGCCGGGGCTGGTGGACCAACGGGTACGACGGCTCGAAGATCACCATCCGTCAGCTGCTCAACCACACCAGCGGGATCGCCAATTTCGCCACGGAGGACTCGGTCCGGAAGGACTTCAACGGACCGGCCTTCCTGCGGCACCGGTTCGACGGCTTCACGCCGCGTCAGCTGGTCCGGCTCGGGATCAGTGTGAAGCCCCAGATCGCCCCCGGCACCGGCTGGCAGTACTCCGACACCAACTACGTGCTGGCCGGGATGATCGTGGAGCGGGCCACCGGACGCAACCTCTCGCAGGAGATCACCGACCGGTTCGTGAAGCCGCTGCACCTGAAGAACACCTACGAGCCGACCGGTGACGACACCCGCATCCACGGCCCGCACGGCCGTTTCTACTCCAAGCTGGGCACCCTCAACGACGCCACCGCCCCGTTCTACGACGTCACCGAGCTCAACCCGTCCTGGGGCTACGGCTCCGGCGACATGATCTCCACCGTGGGTGGCCTGGACACCTTCTTCCAGGCCCTGCTGAAGGGCCGGCTGCTGCCGCCCGCCCAGATGGACGAGATGTTCGTGATGCAGGACCCGGGCCCCGCGTGGATCCCGGCCACCCACTACGGCCTGGGCGTCGCCTCCGTCGACCTCTCCTGCGGCAAGGTCTGGGGCATGGGCGGCGCGATCGACGGCTCCTGGTCCTACACCTTCGGCACCCGCGACGGCCACCACATGCTCTCCACCGAGGTCAACGGCGACTGGGCCGACGGCGCCCAGCTGGGCCCGATCTCGGTCTTCACGGCCGAACTTGAAGCGGAGTTCTGCGGCAACGGCGCGCAGGGCTGAGCGGGGTCGACTCGCCGCGGGCCCCGCGGGGGCGGCCGCCCACTACGCGAAGATCGCTCCGAGCAGGCGGCCCGGGGTTTGACCGGGGGTATTCAGGGGCCTTGGCGGCGAGGCCGCCACCCGCGGCGGTGGCGGCCTCCAGGCTTGCCGCCACCGGCGTGGCCAGGGCGTGGCGGATCGGCCCAGGACCGACACCGGTGGGCCCGTGTCAGCCTGCGAACTCGTGCACGCCCCACCAGCCGCTGGAGTCGTGGTAGAGGCCGACGCCGATCTGCGTGTAGCGGGGGTTGATCTGAGCGGCGTGGTGCCCCGGGGATTCGGTCCACATCTTCTGGAACTGCTCGGCGGCTTGTTCCCCGGTGAGTGAGGCGTCACTCCACATCACGATGCACTCCCCGGTCAGCGTCCGGCTGCCGGTGAGGCTGGGCCCGGCACCGGAGGCGTTCTCCGAGTGGGCGAACCCGGTCTCGCGCATGTGGCGGGCCCAGTCCACGGCGAACTGCGTCAGGTCGTCCTTGACGACGAGGGCCGGGACACCGTTGCGGGCACGCTCCTCGTTGATCAGCTTCAACGAGAGCGCCTCGGCGCTGCCCGCGGTCCGGCCCGACCCGGTGGTGTCGGGGTTCGCCGGGGCCGGGGCGGATGTCGTGTGACCGGGGTTCGCCGAGGTCCCGCCCGACGCCGCGCCGTCCGCGTTCGGCTGGGCCTTGGCCGGCGCCCCGGTCGAAGTCCGGGTCTGGGCCTGGGGCGGAACCTGGGTCCGGTTCTGGCCCGGGGGCTGGGTCGAAGTCTTCGCCGTGGCCGGGCTGGAGGGGTCCTTGGTGGCCGCCGGGGTGGTCGGTGCGGGCGGGGCCGGAGGCGGCGTGGTCTCCCGGCCGGTCGCGGAGGCGGACGCCGACGGGGAGGAGACGGCCGCGGACGGCGAGGAGTCGACGCCGGTCGCCGCCGCCTTCGCCGGGGCGGCACCCGCCGTGTCCGTGACGGACCCGCCGTTCTGCGGACCGCACGCGCTCAGCGCGGCGCCTATGACACCGGCGGCCAAGACCGCGGCGATCATCTGCCTTGGACGAACAGACTGCATGAAACAGGCTCCCTGGGTTCTCCTGGCCGCTCGGAGCGACTACGCGGCCGTACCACCACGCGCGCCACCCCGACCGGCCGACGCCTCTTGCGCCGACATCACAGGAGACCGGCAGGCTCGGCGGAGATAACACCTACCGAGGAGATCGTGATCTTCGTCACCACCTGCATTCCGCCGAGGAAGCCCGGGGCTTCGGCCTCGGGAGGAATCGGTTCCTTGTCTCGGGGCCGCGAAGTGGTGGAGTGAGCCCCGGAGTCCGGGACCGCCTGCTGGTCGGGGGCATGCGTACGGCTGTCGGCTCCGGTTTGCGGTCTCGCCGAGGGGGCGGAGTCTTGATCAAGGTGGCGGTGGATGCGCCACGGGTTTCGGCGAGGTCGGCGAAGACGGCGGGCCGACCCGGTTCCAGCCCTGCGACGATCCCGTGTGGTCGGCTGCCTCGTCAGACCCACCGAAAGATGCGACCGGAATAGCAAGATCCAAGTCGATCTGGTCTCCCTCGGTGAAAGGGGTGGATGTGAAGCGTTCCCGGTGCCGGACTTTGGGTGGTCTGGCCATGGTTTCAGCCCTGGTGGTCGGGTCTGTGGTGCCTGCCTCGGCCTATGCCGGAGATGGACGTGGTGCCCCGACCCAACAGGTGACGACAGCGCTGAAGGAAGTCACCGACGCTTCGTTCGACGCGGACGTCCTGAAGAGCGACAAGCCGGTCCTCGTCGACTTCTGGGCCGAGTGGTGCAGTTCCTGCCGTCAGATCACTCCATCCTTGGAAGCGATTGCCGCAGAGCATGGCGACAAGATCGGGGTGGTGAAGCTGAACATCGACCAGAACCCGGCCACCGCCGACAAGTACGGCGTGATGTCGCTCCCCACCCTGCTCGTCTTCAAGGACGGTGCGGTGGTCAAGACGATCGTGGGCGCCCAGTCGAAGGCGGCCCTCGATCGCGATCTCGACGCGTTCGTCTCGTGATCTCGCCGCGGGTGCCGGCGGACCGCGCTTGCGGCCGCCGGCCACCCGCAGTCGGCAACGGCCTGCCAAGGGCGTCCGCCGGCAGGACATGGGATGCGTGGGCTTCGGGGACGACCGAGCGTTTCGGTTCGGAGCGGGTGGCGTGTCGGCGCGCGGCCGGGTCGCGGTGCCGTCGAGGAACGGAACCCGGCCATACCGGCAAGCGCATCCGGTGCAGCAGCGCGTGCCATGCCGGGGTGACCGTCGGTCTCGCCAGAGCGCCGACCCGGGATGGTCTTGGTGCGCGACGGCCTCCGGCCAAGCCCTACAACTGCTCGAAGTGGAAGGAACGTATGAAGCAGTCCCGCGGCTGGCGGATCGCGAACAGCACGCAGTCAACGACGGATTGCGCGGTCAGAGGGTCGTCCTGCGTCCGAGGGGCGCCGTCCCAGGCGGCGTCGAGCGGGTCACCGTCGTTGAAGTCCGGGGGGTAGAGCGAGATGACGCGGATCCCGTCGGGACGCAGACGGTGCGAGAGGACGTCGGCGAAGCCGGCTTGAGCAGCCTTGGCGGCGTAGAACGCGGGGTGTGACGGAGGCCGATGGTTCCGAACCTCCGTGACCGAGGAAAGATCGTTTCGACGTGAGGCGAGCCCAGATCTTGTGCCGGGTGATCTTGGTCGGCGCGGCGCCTGGATGTCAAGGGACAGCGGGAGCGGATCCGATCGACCGAACGTGGCTGACGGTCAGTTCGGTCGATGCATAGATGTGTTGAGCGATCAGATACTTGATGTACTGCTGCCGCATCTGACGGCCGCTGCCGTCGAAGACAACCAGGCTGACCTTCCGGCACTGCCGGCTCCGGCGGGCAATGCTGTCCGTCGAGCCGCAGCCGGCCGTTGGGCAGGACGGTGGCGAGGTGCTTCACACCCGGGGGCGGGTGTTTCCAGTAGGGCTCCTCGCCGGCGCAGAGGTGGCCGCACGCCCGCGCCCGGTCGCAGGGCTTGGCCCGGTGTTCTCGCGGTGTCGGGGTGGCCCTGTCCTCAGTCCGTGCGCTGCGGCTTTCCGCCGGTGTTCGGCGTGTGGTGTGCGGGGGCGGTGTGGTGGGAGTGCGGGTGGGGTGCCGCCTGTGGCTATGCCTGGGTTCCGGTGGTCTGCGGTGCGGTGTAGAGGACGGTACGGGGCTGTACGGTCAGGTGCCGCGGTGCGGTGGGCAGGTCGTGCTGGAGGGTGATCCGGTAGCGGATGGCCGTGTCGCCGCCGTGGGTGAGGGTGCGGCCGGTGAGCGGGATCCGGGTGTAGAGGGTGCCGGTCTGCGAGTCCAGGTTCACGGGCTCCCAGTGCCGGGTCGCGGTGTCGAACCGCTCCAGGCGGATGTCGTCGCTCTGGAGGTAGGGGCCGTGTTCGGGGGAGAGGACGAGGATCTGCTGGGCCTGGGCGAGGTGGGTGTCGTCGGCGTAGCGGACGGTGAACTCGTGCGGGCGGTGGTCGGCGCCGATCTGGTGGGCGGGCAGCGAGACGATCCGCAGGCCGGTGTCGGCTGTGGCGGCCGATGACGACGACGGGTGCGAGGCTGCGGCCGCCGCGGGGGCGGGGGCGGTGGCGGCCATGGCCTGGCCGGAGACGCCGAGGGCGGCGGCGCCGGCGAGGAGGAGGGAGGTCGTCGCGGTGGCGGCCCGTCGCATGGTCGTGCGGTTCATGTTTCTTCCTTCGGGGTTATCGGATGCCTGGCTGCGTTCGGCGCAGGTCGGAAGAGGGGGGTCATTTGTTTAACCTTCAACCAACACAAACCACCGTACGGGCCACGGAATCGAGCGTCAAGCGATGGAGTGAGGTCATCGCCATGGATCAGGACGAGCCCGAACGAATCCGAGCCGGGCCTGAAGCGGTCGTCGCCGGGGCATCGGCCCTCCCCGGTGAGCGTCGGTACCTGCCCAGTCCGTGGAGCGGCGCGCCTTCGTCCGGCTGCGGCTCCGGGATCCTCCCGCGTCGCCTGCCCGCTCGCCGCTTCGTTCGGGGCTTGCGGACCGGTCTGCCCGTGTCGGTGGGTGGGATGGCCTGCAGGCCGGCTTGGGAGCCGGGCGCTTCACGACGGGCGGGGCCTGGGCGTGGTCGGGGCGGGTCGGTTCGCGCGTTCCAGGTCGGCGAGCAGGCGTTCGATGTCGGTGATCAGCGAGCCGTAGACGTGCCAGGCGCCCGGTTCGGCCAGCGTGCCGTGCCTGATCTCGTCGGTCATCGTCCTGTGCCAGGTCATGGCGTCGTCGATCGCGCGGCGCAGCGGCCCGCAGAGGCTGTCGAGATCGGGGCTGGCGGCATGCCCGGGGGCGGCGAACGACTCCATCGCCCGTTCCGCCGTTTCCAGGGTCGTCGCGTACCGGTCGAGGAAGAGCCGGTTCAGGCGGTGACCGGTGGGTTGGTCGTCGACGCTGTCGGCCAGGGTCCGTGCGATGCCCCGGACCTGGAAGGAGACCCGATGCAGGGCGCGCAGCGCCTCGCTGTGGTCCGTCGGCTTCTGTTGCCCGTGGACGATGCACCGCGTGTTCCAGCGCAGGCTCTCCCGGCTCTGGCGTACGTCCTCCTGTGCCTGGAGTGCCAGGTCGTCGAGGTGCCTGCCCCGCTCCAGCCACAGGTGGGCGCGGTCGGTGTGCTGCCGCTCACGCAGTCCGCGGCCCATGTCGCCGAGCAGGTCCCCCATGGCCGTGGCGAGTTCGCGTACCGAGGTGTCGGAGGCGCCGAGGTGCACGGGCGGAAGGATGAGGGCGTTGACCGCGATGCCGGCGGCCGCGCCGGTGAGGGTGGCCAGGGTCAGGGTGACGACGTGGCCCACGGGGACGGCCGTCGCCGCCGCGAGGGTGAGTGCCGCCGTCGAGGCGATCTGCAGGCGGCTGTCGGAGCCCCGGCGGCCTCCGGCGACCAGTGCGATGGCCGGGATCGCGGCGACGCTTCCCGCGGCCGGGCCGAGCAGCCATACGACAGCCACGGCCAGTGACAGCCCCGCGGCCCGGGCGGCCACGCTGCGCAGGGCCTGCGTCACCGATCGGTAGATGCTCGGGGCGTTGACCATGGCCAGGGCGGTGGCTACGGCGAGGTACTGCTGTTGCCCGGGGAGCCACCACGAGGCGGCCTGCCAGGCGAGGAGGGCCGCGACGAGTCCCTTGACACTGCGGGTGAGGGCGGTGGTCGACCATCCCGGGAGCGACAAGTGGGGCGCGCGCGGCGGCCGCAGGGCGCGGCTCGGTGCTTCCCACCACCGGACGATGGCGGCCGGACTCGGCACGAAGGCCGGGGCTCTCATCTCTGTGCTCCTGCTCCGTCTACTGCTCACTTGCTGCGGCGGTGTGACCCGCCGGGGTCGGCCGGGCCGCTGAACGGAAGCGGCCGAGGCCGGGGCCTCAGGTGGAGCCCGGCAGCAGGCACGACAGTTCGGCGTCCAGGTCGTATCCGTCGGCTTCCCGGCCGGCGGGTACCAGTCGGTAGGTGCGCTCCAACCACTCGGCCACCACGTGGAGCGGGGCCCGGAGCCAGGCGGTCCCCTCCCGCGAGGAGAGGGCGAGGTTCAGTACCTCCTCATGGCCGACCGCTTCGACTGCTCCCGGCCAGACCTGTACGTCCCCTTGCCCGCTCGGTCTGCGCAGGCCTTGTGCCAACAGGTCGCGGGCGAAGACCCAGGGGACCTGGCCGCCCGTGTCGGTGTGGAAGACGATGCGCACGGCGAGCGGGTCGTAGGCGCGGTAGGACAGGAGGGTCGGCAGCGTGACCGCTTCTCCCGAGGGAAGCAGGAGTTCCATGTCGAGCATTTGATCTGCACAGCCGTTCACGGCGTGACTCCCTGGGTGGGTGGTGCCCCCCTGGACGGCGGGTGCGAGCGCCCTGGCCGTGGGCGCGCCGCAGGTCAGCGGAAGATGTGCGGGTTGAACCCGTACACGTTGATGACCTGGATGATCTGCCAGCCGCTGTGCCACCGGTAGAACCGGTGGCCGTCGTAGCGGTACGGGTGGCCGTGGTCGTCGCTGTACCAGTAGCTGCCCCGGCGCTCCCAGGAGCGGTGGCCGTCCCAGCGGCTCGTGTGCCCGCCGTCGTGGCTGCTGTAGCGGTCGTAGAGGTCGTAGCGGTCGACCTCGTGGTCGCGGACCTGGAAGGCCGTCGGGGAGGCGGAGACGGAGACGGTGGCGTCGTGGTGGACGGCCTGAACCGGTGCGGCCGAGGCGGTGCCGCCGGCGAGTAGCAGCCCACCGAGCGTCGCGGCGAGCGCGGCGGCCGCGGTGGCGGCCCGGCGTCCGACGGACTTGTTCATGATCTTTCCTCCTTGATCGGCCCGGAGCCATGGGGTGACGGCTCCGGGCGGTGCCCCGCTGCGGTGGGGCACGAACGACGCTACCGGAAAACATGTTGAAAGTTGTACATCTTGGATCGTGGGGTATGTCATGCCCATCGGGCCGGCGGGGCGGGGAATAACGGGCGGGGCAACCGCGCTGCCCGCGGCCTCCCGCGCCTTCGTCCGGCAGCAGGCCCTGCTCGGCCCCGCCCGCATCCCGGAGCCGGACGCGCTCGGCATGATCTGGCCGAAGAACGCCAACGCCCGGGAGCGCGGCCACGCCTACGCGAAGGCGTTTCGCCGCATGCGGGGTGGGTCGGTGGTTCGCTGAAGGTCCCTTGAACGGGCGCTGGCCGGCTGCGGCGCTGCCTGTGGCCTCGACTCCATCAGCGAGTTGACCACGAGCGGACGGCTGCGCCCACGGATCGACCGGGTCGTTCCCCTCGCGCAGACGCGTGCCGCGTGCGAGGCGCTGGAGAGGGAACACCGGCGCGGCAAGGTCGTCATCCAGGTCGCGGACGGATAGTCGACCCGCGGCTTGGGTCGGGGCCAGCGGGCATCGGCGCGGTCCCGCGCGGCAGGGGGCCGCCAGCTGCCGCTGCCCGGACCGACGGTGCCCCACCAGGCGGCGAGGGCGGGGGGCTCGAAGACCAGCCCGGCCGCCGCTGGGGGAACACCGCCGCCCGCCGGGCGTGGACGAGACGACCGTCGAGGTGTGGGGTGTGCTGTCGAAGCCGCTGGAGTACACGGTGCGGGCGCGCCATCGCCTCCGGGGTGCGACCGCGTACGGGCTCGGTGGCAGGTGTGGGATGACGTCGACCCCGGTCTCGCTCAGCGACGACTACCGCGGCTTCTTCGGACACGCCCACCCGCTGCCCGACCCCTACCCGCGCGCCGGCATCGGTCACCCGCCCATCGCCATCGTCCTCGGCCACCCGCTCGAGGTGTGTGCCTGCCGGCCCGGCCCGCGGGGCGCGGTCACTCGTGGCGCCGTAGCCGATCCACGGTTCCGGTGACGAGGGGGTGACCCGGGTCGATGGCGCCGACGATGCGGCGGCCGATCGTGGCCAGCTGGCGGACCTGTGCCCTGGTGAGGGCGTCGAAGATGTAGGCGCGTACGGCCTCGACGTGTCCGGGGGCGGTGGCGGCCACCTTGTCGTAGCCCTCGTCGTCGAGGGTGGCCACGGTGTAGCGGCCGTCGGTGGGGTCGGGGCTGCGGTGGACCCAGCCGCGCTTCTCCAGCCGTGTGACGACCTGGGACAGGCGGGGCAGGGAGCCCTCGACGAACGCGGCCAGCTCGCTCATCCGCAGGGTGCGCTCGGGGGCCATGGACAGCCCGGACATGACCTGGTACTCGAAGTGGCTCAGGCCGGCGTCGCGTTGCAGCTGCGCGTCCAGGGCCGCGGGCAGCCGCATCAGCATGCTGCTGAGCGCGATCCAGGCCTGGTCTTCCTCGTCGTCGAGCCAGCGGGGCTCCTGCGGGGTCTCTGGGATCTCCATGCTTCGGAGCATAGCTTCACGCGTTAAGTGATCAAAGCCTTCGGTGACTTGCATCTTGAAGTGATGCCACCCCTAGTCTTCAGTTAACGATTTAAGTCACTGAAGGGTGTTGAGCATCATGAACGTTCTGTTGTGGGTCCTCGCGGGCGTGCTCGCCGTGGCGTTTCTGGCTGCCGGGATGATGAAACTGTCCCAGTCGAAGCAGAAGCTGGCTGCCTCGGGCATGGGCTGGGTCGAGGACGTGAGCGCCGGGGCGGTGAAGACGATCGGAGCGCTGGAGGTGCTGGCCGCGGTCGGGCTGGTCCTGCCGGCCGCGCTCGGGATCGCGCCGGTGCTGGTGCCGCTGGCCGCGCTCGGTCTGGCACTGGCGATGGCCGGCGCCGCGGTCGTGCACGTCCGCCGCGGCGAGGCGCAGATGATCACCGTGAACGTAGTGCTGCTCGCGCTCGCGGCCGTCGAGGTGTGGGGCCGCTTCGGCCCGTACTCCTTCTAGTGTCCTGCGCCGGAGATCCGTCGTTAGATCTTGTATGAGTCTTTCTCCGGAGGCGCCGCTGCGCCGTCGAGGTCCCAAGTTGGAGCCGCTGCTCCTCTCCGCCGATGAGCGAGCAGAGTTGGAGCGGTGGACCCGGCGGGCGACATCAGCTCAGGCGCTCGCTCTGCGGTCGCGGATCGTGCTGTCGTGTGCGGGTCCCGAGGTGCCGCCGATCGTCGGTGTGGCAAGGGAATTGGGAATCACGGCGGACACTGTCCGCAAATGGCGGCGGCGGTTCCTGGCCGATCGGCCGGACGGCCTGGTCGACGAACCGAGGCCGGGCCGACCGCCCGTCATTGCGGTGGACGAGATCGAGGCGGTGGTCGTGGCGACGCTGGAGCAGATCCCGAAGAACGCCACGCACTGGTCGCGGAGCTCGATGGCGGCCCACAGCGGTCTGTCGAAGTCCACGGTGGGGCGGATCTGGCGGAAGTTCCAGCTCAAGCCCCACCTGGCGGACACGTTCAAGCTGTCGACCGACCCGTTGTTCGTCGAGAAGGTCTATGACGTGGTCGGGCTCTACTTCAACCCGCCCGAGGGGGCGGTCGTGCTCTCGGTCGACGAGAAATCGCAGATCCAGGCCCTGAACCGGTCGCAGCCGGTCCTGCCGATGATGCCCGGCATGCCCGAGCGCCGCACCCACGACTACGTGCGCAACGGCCTGACCACACTGTTCGCTGCCTTCGACACCGGCAGTGGAAAAGTCATCAGCTCGCTGCACCGCCGGCACCGCGCCGTGGAGTTCAAGAAGTTCCTCGCCAAGATCGACCAGGAGGTTCCCGACGGCCTCGACATCCACCTCATCTGTGACAACTACGGAACCCACAAAACCCCGGCCGTGCGGAACTGGCTGGCCCAACACCCCAGATTCCACATGCACTTCACCCCGACCGGCTCCTCATGGATCAACCAGGTCGAGCGATGGTTCGGCTTCCTCACCGACCAGATGATCCGCCGCGGAGCCCACAAGAACGTCCAGGCCCTCGAAAAAGACATCCGCACTTGGATCAAGAACTGGAACGACAACCCCACACCGTTCACCTGGACCAAGACCGCCGACGAGATCCTCGACTCCCTCGCCCGCTTCTGCCGACGGATCTCCGGCGCAGGACACTAGGTCGAGACCGGCCGGTGGGGCCCGGCCCTGACCGCAGTTCCCGCCCGGCCACCGTCCCGCCCCGCCCCAGCCGCCGGCCTCGGCTCGCCCGGCCAGCCGTCCTGGACGATTCCCGGCGGGCCGTGCTCGCGTCCCGACCGACAGGTCCGGCTGCCGGGCACCCTGGAGGTGGTCACCGCCGACGCGGCCGACGGCTGCCCGGGGCCGGGACCTGCCCGGGCCGGACTGGGCACAGGGTCAGGACCTGTTGGCGGGGCCGGGGAAGAGACGGGCGGCGGTGTCGAAGGCGGCGCGGACCATGTCGACGGCCAGGGCCGGAGTGGTCGGCCACGAAGTAGCGGGCGCGCGGAATCCGGTACCGGCCGGGGGAGCGGGCCGAGCGGCGGCGGGGGCGGGGGATGCCCGCCAGCGCAGTCTCCTCGTCCGGGTGCCCCGGGTGCCGGTGGATTCGCCCGCAGCCACGGCTGACGCCCCGGCAACGTGGTGCCGACCCGGCGGAGTCGGTCGCCGGAGGCCGCCACCGTTCCGCAAAGGGCCCGCAAACGCGGGCGAGGCCCGGTACCCGGGTGGGATACCGGACCTCGTCCGACAGTGGAGCGCCAGGCCCGGGTTGCACGGACTCTCCCTACTGAAAGTAGGACGTGCTCTGGTAGCACCGCTGACGCCTGACGAGGAATCATCTCCCTCGCGACGAGAAGAATATTAGCAGGTCAGCGGCCCACCACCGAAGTCGGGTTCGCCGAGCCGGTTAACTTCCGGCTGTGCATGCGGGGTCGGCGGCGGCCTGGACGAGGTTCTGTTCCAGGCGTTCCAGGGTGTGCAGGGCCGTGGTGCGTTCGTCGGCGGTCAGGCCCGCTGCCACGAGGTCCTCGAGCTGGCTCCAGCTCTGCTCGACTTCTCGGCGCAGGGCGTGGCTGGCGGCGGTGGGTTCGATGAGGGATGCGCGCTTGTCGGTGGGTGAGGGGCGGCGGCGGACGAAGCCGGCCTGCTCCAGGCGCTGGACGGTACGGGTCATGGTGGCGGCGTCGGAGTCCATCAGCCGTACCAGGTCGATCTGGCGCTGGGGGCCGAGTTCCCACAGGTGCATCATGACCAGCTCCTGGCCGGGGTGCAGGCCGATACGGCGCAGCAGCTGTCCGGCGAACATGCGGTGCAGGCGGGCGAGGCGGAAGATCGCGTGGCTGATGGGCCCGCCGCTGGCTGCGGCTGGCACCGGGACGCTGGCCGCCTGCCCCGTCCCCGCGGGTTCCTTCCCGGCCGCCGGGGTGGACTGTGTCATCTCTTCCTCGCTTCCTGATCGGGCAGCTAACGCTACCGCGCAACTGCGACCTTCGAGGGGCTTGTCTGTCTGCGATCCACAATTCAGCTGGTCAATGTGCGTGATGTGCGTCACATCTGGGGCAGGGAATGGCTTTTACGTATTTACTTGTTCGGACAGGTATTGGTTACGGTGGATGGGTCGGGACCACCGCCCATCACTCCTTGCGAGGGAAGAGATCATGACTACTGCTTTCGATCCGATCGTTCTGGGCGGCAAGCGCCTGGCCAGCCGCGTCGCGATGGCGCCGATGACCCGCAGCCGCGCGTTCGGGCCGGGCGCGGAGCCGACGGAGCTGACGGCGGCGTACTACGCGCAGCGCGCCAGTGCCGGGCTGATCGTCACCGAGGGCATCCAGCCCTCGCCGGTCGGCCAGGGCTACCCGGACACCCCCGGCCTGCACACGCCGGGGCAGGTGGCGGCGTGGCGGACGGTGACCGACGCCGTGCACCGCGAGGGCGGCGTGATCTTCGCGCAGCTGATGCACACCGGCCGGATCGGTCACCCCAGCCTGCTGCCCGCGAGCCTGGTGCCGGTGGGGCCGTCGGCGGTGGCCGCCAAGGGCCAGGTGTTCACCCACGAGGGGCCGAAGGACTTCGTGACGCCGAAGGAGCTGAGCGAGGCGGAGATCCGGCAGACGATCGCCGACTTCGCCGCCGCGGCCCGGGGCGCCATCGAGGCCGGGTTCGACGGCGTGGAGATCCACGGCGCGAACGGCTACCTGCTGCACCAGTTCCTGTCCACCAACGCCAACCGGCGCACCGACGCCTGGGGCGGCACGGTCGAGGGTCGGATCCGTTTCGCGGTCGAGGTCGTCACGGCCGTGGCCGAGGTGATCGGCAGCCACCGGGTGGGCCTGCGGATCTCGCCCGGGAACCCGTTCAACGACATTGCCGAGGACAACCCGGCCGAGGTGTACGAGGCGCTGCTGGAGCGGCTCGCCGGCCTGGACCTGGCTTACCTGCACCTGCTGGAGGGCCCGGACCGCGACCTGACCGCGCGGCTGCGCAGGGCCTGGCCCGGCACGTTCGTCCTCAACCCCTTCACCCACCCGGCCGCCACCGGCCCCGAGGCGCTGAAGCTGATCGAGGACAGCACCGCCGACATCGTCGCCTTCGGGGCGCTGTTCCTGGCCAACCCCGACCTGCCGGCCCGCCTGGCCGCCGGCGGCCCGTTCAACACCCCGGACCCGTCGACCTTCTACGGCGGCGACCACCGCGGCTACACCGACTACCCCACCCTCACCGCCTGAGCGGCGAGGCCACCGGCGCGGCCGCCCTCGTGGTCACCTCCTTGGCCGCACAGTGAGTCAGAGTCGTCCGCTTCGTCTTCTCCACCCACCTCCACCCGGGAGTTCCCGATGTCCACTGCGATCACTTTCTCCGAGTACGGCGCGCCCGAGGTGCTGCGGCTGGCCGAGGTCGCGCCGCCTCAGCCGGGCCCGGGCCAGGTCCGGATCAAGGTCAAGGCCGCCTCGGTGAACCCGCTCGACCTGAAGACCCGATCCGGCCTGATGGCCAAGGCCGTGCCCGCGCGCTTCCCGGTGACGCCAGGCCTGGATGCGGCCGGTGTCGTCGACGCGGTCGGGGAGGGAGCCGACGTGGCGGTGGGGGACGAGGTCCTCGGGTCCACGGTCGGCGGCAGTTACAGCGAGTACGCCCTGCTGGAGCGGCCGGTGGCCAAGCCCGAGGTCCTGTCGTGGGAGGTCGCCGCCTCGCTGGTCACGGTCGGCCAGACCGCGTCCCGCGTCCTCGGTCAGCTGGGCGTCGAGGCGGGTCAGACCCTGCTCGTCCACGGTGCCGCCGGCAGTGTCGGGGTGATCGCCGTGCAGCTGGCCGTCGCCCACGGCATCACCGTCATCGGCACCGTCGGCGAGCACGACACCGAGCGCGTCACCGTGCTCGGAGCCACCGCCGTTCGCTACGGCGACGGCTGGGTGGAGCGGGTCAAGGCCGCCGCCCCGGCCGGCGTGGACTTCGTCTTCGACGCCTCCGGCGCCGGCGTCCTCGCCGACTCCGTCGCCCTGACCGGCGACCCGGCCAAGGTCATCACCATCGCCGACATGTCCGCCGCGCAGCACGGCGTGCGCTTCAGCGCCGGCAGCGCCGACCAGGGCGGCCAGGCCCTGCCGGAACTGGTGCAGCTGGCCGCCGCCGGAAAGCTCACCCTGCCGATCTGGCGCACCTACCCCCTGGCCGAGGCCGCGCAGGCCCACGCCGACCTGGAGGCCCACCGCAACCGGGGCAAGGCCGTCCTGCTGCCCTGACCCCCCGTAGCCGCCGCCCCGCGTCGCTGGAACGGGCGAGGCGGCCCCGGGGCCGCAGCCGGCACCACCCCCGGCCGGCTGCGGCCCCGCCCCGAAGCCCGAGGGCTGGGGCACGAGCCGCACCGGCACGACGGAAGGCCGAACGCGATGGCACTCGCCACCCTCCCCACACCCGAACCGCTCGCGGCGGACGCGGACCTCGCCGCCGCGTTCGACGTCCTCGGCCAGAAGTGGAACGGCATCATCCTCCACACCCTGGTCACCCGCCCTGCCCGCTTCGGCGAACTACGCACCGCCATCGAGCACATCAGCACCAAGATGCTCGCCGACACCATCCCCGGCGCCCAGCTCGTCGAGATCCCCACCGGCCACCTGCCCATGGTCGAGCGGCCCGAGGAATGGCAGAAGCTCATCACCGACTTCCTCACCAAGCACAACGCCTGACCACACGCCTGTGTAGGCCCGCCGGCGGGTCGAGCAGACCCGGGCGCCGCGAAGCTCGACGCCTCCGCAGTGGGCGCGTGGATGCGCCGCCAGCGCAAGCCGACAACCTCACCAAGGACCAGGCCGCCAAGCTCGACGCCCTGGACGAACCGTGGCGGCTGGAACCGGACTGGACCCCCGCCGGCGAACGGCTCTGCCGCCCGCCGCAGGAGTGCGTCTTCGTCGGCGACTCGGTCGTCATCGACGTCGAGGGAGCCCAGGGGGCGGGTCTGCACCCCGTCCCGCTCGACCGCTACGCTCGCTTCCCCGACTTCACAGGCCCGCGCGCCACCGCCCTGGACGGCTTCGCCGCTCTAGCCGCCCGGGTCCCGATCCCCGCAGGAAGGACCGCCCGGTGACGACCGACCCCCAGCACGGAGAGCCGGACATCCGTGAGGTGGCCGTCCGGGTGGCCGCGGAGCGAGGGCTCGAACTCCTCGGCCTCGCGGGGGAGGGCGTGGACTTCGCCGTCTACCGCGCCCGCTGCGCCACCCACGGCGAGGTCGCCCTGCGCATACCCCGGCACCGGGTCTACTCCGCGCCCTACGGGCAGGTGGACGCCGGTGACCTGGTCCGTCAGGAGCACGAGATCGCCGGGCTCCTCACCCGCCAGGGCCTTCCCGCCGCCACCGCGATCGAGCTGATCACCATGACGGACGGTCTCGTCGTCTCCGTCGCGGGCTACGTGCAGCATGACGGGCTCCCCGTCTCCCCGGAGGAGGTCGGCGGCTTCCTGGCGGCCCTCCATCGGCTGGAGCCGCCGTCTCTCAGGCTCGCCTACCAGGAGCCCGGGGACTTCCCGTCCTTCCTCGCCAAGCGGCTGACGACCCGCCACGCGACCCTGCGCGGCTTCGCCGCCGACCTGCCCGAGCCGCCCGACCCCGACGGGATCCGCGCGGCGCTCGAAGCCGAGCCGGACGAGCCGCGCCTGCTGCACCTGGACGTCCGTCGACAGAACCTGCTGGGCAGTGGGGGCCGGCTCACCGCCGTCGTCGACTGGTCCAACGCCCTGGTCGGGCCGGTCCTGATGGAGCTGGCCCGGGTCGCCGAGTACGCCAGGCTGGCGGACAACGGTATCGACGCGGACGGCATCCTGGCCGGCTACGCCGACTCCGCCGACCTGCCCGACCTGCACTCCAGGGCCGCCCTCCTGCACCGGCTCGACACCGCCGTGATGCTGGCCCTGGTCTTCCACTCGGTGGCCCCCGACCCGGCCCGCGCGGCCGACCTGGTCGCCCGCGTCCGCCACCTGCTGGAGCTCCTCCGGGCCTGAAGCCAAGTGGTCGGCGCCGGAAGTCCTTCGGGGGTTGACGCAGGGTGGGACCTGGTTCGGATCAAGGCGTGAGGTCCGGCTCGAAGACGTTGCGTCGACGGTGACGGTGTGGCGTGCGGAAATCGAGGTGCCGGAACCGGGGGCGCATCCCTACCCTCGGCCCATGCGCCACGAATCCTCACTGCTGAACGTCATTGATGTCGAAGCCACCTGCTGGGACGGACAGCCGCCGCCCGGCTCCGTGAACGAGATCATCGAGATCGGTCTCACCGTCGTGGACGTGTCGGCGGGGCGCCGCGTGTCCCGGCACCGTGTCCTGGTCCGCCCTGTCCGGTCGGCGGTGAGCGACTTCTGCACTGAACTGACCGGACTGACGCAAGCCGAGGTGGAACGGGGCGTCACCTTCGCCGAGGCATGCCGGATCCTCGTCGAGGAGTACGAGGCCGGGGAGCGCCCCTGGGCGAGCTGGGGCGAGTACGACCGTCGGCAGTTCGCTCGGCAGAGTCAGGCCGACGGGGTGGCCTACCCGTTCGGCTATCCCACGGAGCGCACCCACACCAACGCCAAGGCCGTATTCACCGAGGCCTACGGGCTGCGCAGGAAACCCGGCATGGACCACGCTCTACGGATCGCCGGACTGCCGCTCGAGGGACGCCATCACCGCGGCGAGGACGACGCGTGGAACATCGCCGCACTCGTCCTCGATCTGTCGGGCCGCGGGGCATGGCCGGTCGCGGCCGCAGTCGTCTAGCCTCGTGCTTTCACGAGGCGGGTCGTCCGAAACCTGATTGCACAAGCGAGAGGCGCTCCTGACCTGCAACGACAGGAGGCAGCAAGGAGCCCTCGTAGCGGTCGCTGCTGGCCAGGCAGAGGACGAAGCCCCACTGCCGACGGTGCCGGTGTAGCGCGGCCTCATCAGCCTGACCTGTTCACCGACGGCCGGTTCGGCCTCCACGGAGGCGAAGGCGCCGCGGTGGCGGACGGGAGCCGCTCCAGTTGCGGCCAGGCGGTGCAGGCCTGCTCGTCGAGGCACGCCTCCAGGGAGGGGCCTCGCGGGGGTCGACCTCGGCGGACCGGGCCCACACCAGGAGCCGTGCACGTTCAGGGCGATGTGGGGGCGGTGAAGCCCTTGACGTTGTCGAAGTAGAGGGCGGGCACGTCGTCGCCGAGCCGGCAGGCGGCGTCGGCCGCGGCGGCCACGTCGGGTTCGGGCAGCATCTCGTCGGCGACGCGCGGCAGCTGGCCTCGTTCAGCCGGATCGTCTCGCACGAGTCCGGCTGGAGCGTGACGGCGACCAACCCGAGCTCGGGCTCGTACGGTCTGGGTCAGGCGCTGCCGGCCTCCAAGATGGCCTCCGCCGGCGCGGACTGGAAGACCAACCCGGCCACCCAGATCAAGTGGACGCTGGACTACATGAACTCCCGCTACGGCAGCCCGAACGCCGCCTGGGCGTTCTGGCGGACCCACCACTGGTACTAAGCCGACCCCTCGGCCCCAGCACCGACCAGCCTCCCCCTCACCCCGGGGGGCCGGACAGGGACCACCGGGGTGACCCACGAGGGCCTGTGTCCGCGCTCATGCGCGCGGACACAGGCCCTCGTGCCGTTCCCCGGCCCGTCCGGACAACGCGGCACGGCCCCCGCGTGCACGAACCAGGACCACCCGCACCACGACGGCCCAGCCGCCGACGTGGTGGCGGTGGTCACCGACCGCGCCGCCCAGCGGGCCAAGGAGCTCGGCGCCGGCGATGTGCTGGAGGCGCTGCGTGCCGAGCCGGAGCACCGGCCGCGGCTCGGCCGTCTGATCCGCACGGTCACCGAGGGCGGCCAGCAGGTCGCGCTGTACTCCACCCGGATCGAGGGCGATCCCGCCACCGGCCTGTTGCCGTGCGGCCAGGCCGCCGTCGAGGCGTTCTACCGGCTGATCGGCGCGGCCTACGAGCGCCACTCAGTGATCGTGGCGAGCAGTATCCAGCCTGCCGGATTCGATTCGATCATGCCCAAGGCGCTCGCGCTCGCGACCGCGGCCGTCGACCGGCTCCCGCACCACTCGCGCATCGTGCTGACCGAGGGCGCCAGCCTGCGCCTCGTCCCGGCCACGGTCGGCTGGTATGTGTTCGCTGTCCGGATGCCGGACGACGCCGAGCGGTTCCGCTTGTACTCGGTCGCCGTGACCTGCCC
>NZ_JBIRFA010000066.1:0-27693 GCF_044327205.1 Kitasatospora sp. NPDC018058
CACCTGAACATCATGGGCCTGCACAGCCCCCAGTCCGCGATCACCTCGGCGATCATCTTCAACGCCCTGGTCATCATCGGCCTGATCCCGCTCGCGCTGCGCGGCGTGAAGTACCGGCCCTCCGACGCGAGTTCGCTGCTGGCCCGCAACATCGGGGTCTACGGCGTCGGCGGTCTGGTGGTGCCGTTCGTCGGCATCAAGCTGATCGACCTGATCGTCCAGTTCATCCCCGGTCTGAGCTGAGAGAACGAGAACCATGCCCACCATCGTGCGCACCCACCTCACCGCGCTGCGGGCGCTGCTGGTGATGACCGTCCTGTGCGGCATCGCCTACCCGCTGCTGATCACCGGCATCAGCCAGGTCGCCTTCAGCGACAAGGCCAACGGCTCGATCGTGAAGTCCGACGGCAAGGAGATCGGTTCCAGCCTGCTCGGCCAGAACTACAACCTGCCCAAGGCCAACCCGGACGACCCGAAGGAGGAGGCCCGGCCGGACCCGAAGTGGTTCCAGCCCCGGCCCTCCGCCAACAACTACGCGGGCGACAACTCGGGCGCCAGCAACCTCGGCCCGAACAGCGACGACCTGCTCAAGGCCGTCAACGACCGCCGCGCCGCCGTCGCCGCCTTCGACGGCGTCGACCCGGCGAGCGTCCCGGCCGACGCGCTGACCGCCTCCGGCTCCGGCCTCGACCCGCACATCTCGGTGGCCTACGCCAAGGAGCAGGTCAACCGGGTCGCCAAGGAGCGCAACCTCCCGGTGGAGACGGTCGCCAAGCTGGTCGACCAGTACACCGAGGGCCGTTCCCTCGGCTTCCTCGGCCAGGAGGGCGTCAACGTCGTCCTCCTCAACAAGGCCGTCAGCGAGGCGAAGTGACCGCCTCGGCACGCTGAGGTTCCAAGCCGACCCGGGCGCGGTGCACACCATGCCGCACCCGGGTCGGTCGCCCGTTCTCCCCGTCCGCCCGGCGGGGTACCCCTCACCATCCACCGGGCCGACATCACAGCCGTACCGGTCGCCCTTCGCCAGAAAGCGCAGCGCCCATGCCCCCTGACCTCACCCCCGGCACCGTTCACCGCCGCGGACGGCTGCGGGTCTACCTCGGATCGGCCCCTGGTGTCGGCAAGACCTACCGCATGCTGGACGAGGCCCACCGACGGCGGGATCGCGGCGCGGACGTGGTCGTCGGCTTCATCGAGACCCACGGGCGCAAGCACACTGCGGGAATCCTCGACGGACTCGAGGTGGTTCCCCGCCTGCGCCGGCGTTACCGCGACACCGACTTCGAGGAGATGGACCTCGACGCCATCCTCGCCCGCCGGCCCTCCGTCGTCCTGGTCGACGAACTCGCCCACACCAACATCCCCGGCGGACGCAACGCCAAGCGCTGGCAGGACATCGAGGAACTGCTCGCCGCCGGGATCGACGTCATCACCACCGTCAACATCCAGCACCTGGAATCGCTGAACGACGTCGTCCAGAAGATCACCGGCATCCCCCAGCGCGAGACCGTCCCGGACGAGGTCGTCCGCCGGGCCGACCAGCTCGAACTCGTCGACATGGCCCCGCAGGCGCTGCGCCGGCGCATGGCCCACGGCAACGTCTACAAGGCCGAGAAGGTCGACGCGGCCCTGTCCAACTACTTCCGCGTCGGCAACCTCACCGCCCTGCGCGAACTCGCCCTGCTCTGGGTCGCCGGGCGGGTCGACGAAGGACTGCGCGACTACCGCTCGACCCACAACATCGACCGAGTGTGGGAGACCCGCGAACGCGTCGTCGTGGCGATCACCGGAGGCCCCGAGGGCGAGACGATCATCCGCCGCGCCGCCCGGATCGCCGACCGCACCGCCGGCGGCGAGCTGCTCGCCGTGCACGTCTCCCGCAGCGACGGCCTGGCAGGCGCCTCGCCCGGTGCGCTCGCCCAGCAGCGGCAGCTGGTGGAGGACCTGGGCGGCAGCTACCACGTCGTCGTGGGCGATGACATCCCCACCGCACTGTTGGCCTTCGCCCGCGCGCACCACGCCACCCAGCTGGTCCTCGGCACCAGCCGCCGCGGCCGGATCAACCGCTTCCTCACCGGCCCCGGCAACGGCCAGACGACCATCGACGCGTCCGAGGACATCGACGTCCACATGGTCACCCACGAGTTCACCGGCCGCGGCCGGTTCCTGCCCAAACTCGGCCCCCGCCACTCCAGGCGCCGCACCATCGCCGGCTACCTGGCCGGCCTGGTGGTACCCACGCTGCTGACAGCCGTACTGTCCCGGTTCCACCACTCGGTCAACCTCACCACCGACGCACTGATCTTCCAACTCGGCGTCGTGGCCGTCGCGTTGCTCGGTGGCGCGATGTCGGCGCTGCTGGCCTCGCTGGTGGCCTCGCTGCTGCTCAACTACTTCTTCATCCCGCCCGTCCACACCTTCACCATCGACGAGACCAACAACTTCATCGCCCTGGTGGTCTTCGCGGTCGTCGCCCTCACCGTCTCCACCGTCGTCGACCACGCCGCCCGCCTCACCACCCGGGCCGCCCGCGCCACCGCCGAGGCCGAGGCCCTCTCCACCCTGGCCGGCAGCGTGCTGCGCGGCGCCGACGCCCTACCCGCCCTGCTGGACAAGACCCGCACCGCCTTCGGCCTGGACTCCGTCGCCCTGCTCGACCGCAATGGTTCCACCGTCGCCCGCAGCGACTCCGACGGCGAGCCTGCCGCGGACCGCACGGTCACCGAGCTACCCGCCGGACCGGACGCCTTGCTGGTCCTGGCCGGCCGCCGGGTCTCCGCCACCGACCAGCGCGTCCTCACAGCCTTCGCCGCGCACATCGCCGCCGCGCTGGAACGCGACCGCCTCGCCACCGCCGCCGCCGAGGTCGAGCCGATCAAGGCCGCCGACAAGATGCGCACCGCCCTGCTCGCCGCCGTCAGCCACGACCTGCGCACCCCGCTCGCCGCCGCCCTCGCCGCCGTCGGCTCACTCCGCAGCCCGGACGTCGAGTTCGCACCCGCCGACCGCGACGAACTGCTCACCATGGCCAACGAGTCACTGCTCAAGCTCACCGCACTGGTCGACAACCTCCTCGACATGAGCCGCCTCCAGGCCGGCGCCCTCACCCTCCACCTGGAGGCCGCCCAGCTCGACGAAGTACTGCCCCGAGCCATGGACTCCCTCGCCGACCCGGACGCCGCCGTCCAGCCCCTCGACCTGGACACGGCCCCGCCGGTGCTCGCCGACCCGCCCCTGCTGGAACGCGTCCTGGCCAACCTCATCGCCAACGCACTGCGGCACAACGCCCCCGGCGCGCCCGTCCTGGTCACCGCCAGCCACCACGCCGACCAGGTCGAGATCCGTGTCGTCGACCGCGGCCCCGGCATCGCCCCCGAGGACCGCGACCGGGTCTTCCTCCCCTTCCAACGCCTCGGCGACACCGACAACACCACCGGCGTCGGCCTCGGCCTCGCCCTCTCCCGCGGCCTCGCCGAAGCCATGGGCGGCACCCTCGAAGTCGAGGACACCCCCGGCGGCGGCACCACCATGCTGCTCACCCTCCCCGCCGCCACGCACTTCGAGGCGGAACAGTGAGCCGCGTCCTGCTGGTCGACGACGATCCGCCGCTGCTGCGAACCCTGCGGATCAACCTCAGTGCCCGCCACTACTCGGTCCTCACCGCGCACAGCGGCCAGGAGGCACTCGACGTGGCCGAGCGTGAGCAACCCGACGCCGTCCTCCTCGACCTCGGCCTTCCCGACCTCGGCGGCATCGACGTCCTGAAGGGCATGCGCGCCCACCTCAATGTGCCGATCATCGTGCTCTCCGGGCACACCGACCCCGAGGAGATGATCCGCACCCTCGACGCCGGGGCCGACGACTACGTCACCAAACCGTTCGACCCCGATGAACTGTTCGCCCGGCTGCGGGCCGTTCTGCGCCGACCGCCCCACCTCGTCCGCGAACACAACCCCAGGATCGGCGAGTACGAGATCGACACCGATGCCACCACCGCCACCGGACCGAACGGGCCCGTCCGGCTCACCCCCACCGAGTGGAAGATCCTCACCCTCCTGCTGGCCAACCCGGGCCACCTCGTCTCCGGCCGACAGATCCTGCGCGAGGTCTGGGGCCCCACCGCCGAGAAGCAGAGCCACTATCTGCGCGTCTACCTCGCGGGCCTGCGCCGCAAACTCGAACCCGATCCCGCCCACCCCCGCCACCTGATCACCGAGGCCGGCATGGGCTACCGCTACGAGCCCTGACCCGCCCGCGGGGGCATCAGCTGCGGAGGCAGTGGGCTGAACACGTACGGCCCTTCGGGCAGGTCGATGGTGTTGGTGCAGCCGAGGGCCTTCTCGGCTGCCCGGTGGGCGAACGCCACCGCCAGCTCCGCGGTCTTCTGCCGGCCCGGGGCGGGGTCGGAGTTGCCCCTGGCGTTCTGGACCGCGGCCGTCGCCACGTAGTACCAGGTCCGCTGTGTGCCGTCGGCGGGTGATCCGGTGACGCAGGTGAACCGGACCACGGCGGCGCGGTCGTCGCCCTCACCGCCCGGGAATGCCTGGGCGTCCTCCGGTACTTCCTTCCGTTCGAGGATGGTTTGATCCTTTTCGTCGCTCGCGCCGTCCACCCTGACGCTCAGGTCCCGCCGGTGCTCGCCGTCCACGGAGCACGCCAGCAAATCGGGCAAGTCGGTCCTCCCCGCCAGGAACGTGGTGTCGACCCCGACCTGTCGGGTGGACCCCAGGGACGCGGCGAAGCGCGGGTCGTCCAGGGTTCCCCGGCACTCTCCATGGGAAAGGTCCACGGCTGGCGGGTGCTTCACGCCCTGCTCGAGGTGGCGGTGCCAGTCGAACAGGCCGCCACCGAGGACGACCACGACGGCAGCGGACCCTGCCGTCCATCGGAGCCCTTTCACTAGCACCCCGCAATCACCTCGTTCGGCAGGGCGGACCTGGCGAGGTCCTCGAAATCGGCCCGGTCCGCCTCCGGTCGACCGACCCGGGCGGCCTCGCCCGGCACGACCCGCAACAGCACGTGGTAGAACAAGCTGGGGCGAGGACAGTACTCCACGACGGCGGCGCCCCGCGCCCAGGCGGCCGAGGAGCTGCCGACCCCGAAGCTCTCCGCACCGCTCTGCTGGGCCAGCTCGGGCGGCAGTACGGCACGTCCCACGTGGCGGTCGGTGGTGACGGTCAGGGCGGTCCGGCCGTCCACCCGGATCGTGCAGGACTCCACCGCTCCCTCATCGCCCACACCGTGAACCCGCTCCTGGACGTCCTGCCGGCCCGTGGGCAGCAGCCGACCGAGCGGTGTGTCGGGCCCCGTGGGCAGTCTGCACAAGGTCGTGGCCCTGCTCCGGTCCTCGTCCGGTTCGTGCGCCCGCCAGTCCAGGTAGCCGACGACCCCGGCCGCCGTGAACACGGCCGCCAGTCCTCCGGCGAACAACGCCACCTCGTATCGCCGCACCCCCGTCACCCCCTCCCCCCGGCCGTGCGGTTCGCCACGGCACCCGCCGCGCCGCCCTGCACGGCACGGTGCCCGGCGTTGGCGGCGAGGTCATTGATGTCCTTCCCGCTCAGACCGCTCCCGACAGCCGCGTCCTGGACGGCCTGAGCCGCGCTGTTCCCGCTCGCGGTGCGGCCGGAATCCCACTGTTGACCGGCCACGTCCTGCGCCACCGCGAGGGTGTCCTTGTACGTGCTGTCCACGATGCTCTGCAACATCTGGCCGAAGATGAAGTCCCCGGCCGCACCCGCGCCCGGGACCACGGCGGTAGCCTGATAGATCACGGTGTCGAACGCACCCCTGGCCCAGGACGCCCCGTTGGCCACCGCGTCGTTGTACGCCTTGTCCGAGGCGGCGTGCTCCTTGAACACGGCGTCCGCACGCGCCTCGTTGAGGATGCCGGCGATCGCGCCACCCGAACTCGCCGCGTTGGCGATCGGGATGGCGAGTTTTTCGGTGTTGATCTCGCCACCCGCGAACACCGTGTGGATGAGAGCGGTCGTGTACGCCTGCTGGGCGTTGATGACACTGCCGTACGCCTCCGGATCGCGGCCGAGCTGGTTGAGGACGGCGCGGACGTGGGAGGTGTCGAGGTTGGCGGGTGCTCCGTTCACCGGCAGGGTGTTGTCGTAGGTCGAGAAGGAGTGCTGGACGTCGCCCATGTAGTCGGCGACCAGGTGTCCGAGGCTGGGGCGCAGCGCGGCGAGCGGGGCGTCCTTGCCGGTGATCCGGGCCAGGCTGCCGCCGTCCGTGGTGTGGCCGAACTCGTCCATCACCTTGGTCATGACCGCGGCCTGGTCGGCGCGGTGCTGGAGCGGTGGGTTGGGCGTCTCGTCGTACGGGTGGCCGCTGGTGGCCGCCTCCAGCGCGTGCCCGAAGGCGAGCGGTCCACTGGCCTGAGACTTCGCCTGGGCGTCCTTGTCGTCGGAGAGGGTGTCCGGCTTGAACTCCTTGTCGTGTGCGAGGTAGTGGAGGTAGTCGGCGGGCTTGGGCTTTCCGTTCGGGTTGACCGTGCCGTCGGTGTTGTAGGCGGTGGGCTGGTCGTGGAAGAACTTGGTGGCCGCCTCCGGGCTGTGGCCCAGTGCTTCCAGGATTCCCGTGAGCGGCTGGTAGCCTGCTGCACCGTCCTGGCCGACGATGTTGAAGATTCCCCGTTTGTCGCCCCCGAAGTCGGGCCGCCGAAGCCCGGGAGGCCTCCGGCGACCGCCGTAATCTTCTGGTCGGCGCTCTGACACTCGCCGCTCAGGCGGCAGTTGATCTGCTCGGCGTCCGTGGCAGCGGCGGTCAGTTCCCCAAGCTTGACCGAGAATCCGCCGCCGGCGCCGGCCGGCGAGTCGGCCGAGTTGAGCCGGGTCCGCGCCGCCTCCTGGCGCTGGGCCCGGGCCGTCAGGTTGCCTTCGGCGTCGTAGGCCCACGGATTCATCATCCGGTCGAACGCGGTCACACGATCGGACATCGTCCGCCACTCCCCCCAATGCGCACCGGACGCTCGACCCGGTGCCCCCCATGAGTAACCGGCCGATCGTACCGACGGGTAACCTTCGCGTGCGCCCGGTCGGTGAAACCACTACGGATCATTGACGGGCAGGAACGTCGGGCGCCTGGCTCGCGCGACCGGGGGCGGATTCGAGCTGTGACCGGATCGTTCGTCTCCCCGACCCGCCGGCCGGGGAGACGAACCGCGATGTCGCGCCCGCGCGAGGGTCGTCAGCTGGGGTCGACGACCTGGGTGACGGTGAACCGGTTCAGGCTATCGGGGTTCAACCGGTGGCCCTCGACCACCAGGTACTGGTCCGCCCCCGCCCGTAGCACCTGGGTCTCCTTCGCCGCCGGCGCGAAGTCGGGGTGTTGGCCGCGGGCGGCCTCCAGTGCGAACGCTCGCGCCTCCTCCAGGGACATCGGCTCGGAGGTCCTGATCTCGGCGCCGAAGCGGTTCTTGGTCAGGCCGACCTCGGCCACGACGACGTGGTTGCTCATGTTTCCTTCCGTTTCCTTCCGTGTTGATCAGTCCGTCAGTCCGTCAGCAGATAGGTCCCCAGGCTGACCACCCCCGAGACCACCGCGATCGCGGCAAGAGCCTTGAACAGGACCACGAGCACTCGCCACAGCGCCCGCAGCGGCCGACCCTCGCGCCGGCGCGAGGGTCGGCGGGGCGCGGCCAGCTCGACGGCCTGCGCGACGTGGGCCGCGCCAGCGCCTCTGCTCACACGAACTCGCGCAGGCGGGGCCGTACCCCCGCCGCGGTCAGGATGAGCGCCGCCGCCAGGGCCGCCGCACCCAGTCCGGCCGTGGCGGCGTCAAGGTCGTCGTCGGTGGCGGCGACGGCTCCGTCGAAGGCACGCTGGTTGATCGCCTGGTTGTCGTCGAGGGCGGCGCTGAGCGCGTCGAAGTCGGCGTTGGACTGGCCCGCGGTGGTGCCGGTGTCGAACGTGACGGCCTCCTTGAGCTTGCCCTGGGTGTTGAGCTCGCGGATCTTCCGGTCGTCGCGCTGGTACTGCTGGAAGGCGTTCAACACTCGTTCCGCAGCTTCCTGTTCACCGGCGAAGGTGATGTTGCGCAGTTCGTCACCGAGGTATCCACCGAAACCCACCTGGCCGTGGTCGGCCCGGTGCCGGTCAGCCAGCGCGGCAAGCTTGTCGCTGTACGAGGCGAGGGTGGCACCGTCGACCCGGGCGAAGGACTGGGTCTTGTCGAGGAAGCTCTGCTCGTACGCGGCCGCCCGGGACGGGTCGGTCAGGTACCGGCTCTCGTCCGCGTTGAGGTCATACGCCACCGCGCGCGCCCGGCTGAGCGCGATCACCGAGTCGAAGGAGTTGCTCTTGGCGACCACCAGCTGGTGATCCGCCTGGGAGGCCAGCGTCAGCGCGGTGACCAGCCCGGCGAGGGCGAGCAGGGTCGTGATGGCCAGAGGCACGTTCACCAGCCGCCGGAAGCGCACCGCGAGCAGTCGCTGCAGCACTCCGAGGGCGGCCAGGGCCACCAGGCCGGCGATCAGGATCTCCCACCAACCGCCGGCCAGGGCGGCGCGCTGGTCGGTGTAGTTGCGTTCCACGACCGACGCATTGGCCTTGGTCACCTCGTCGACGGCCGGCAGCAGACGCTGGCGCAGCAGGTCGGTGGCCTGGTGGTAGGCGGCGAGGGCATCCGCCGAGGGACGGCCTACCGAGGCGTGGGCCTGCTCCTCCAGCAGCTGGGCGCGGGCCACCAGCGCCTCGTACTGGCCGAGTTCGCCGATGACGGTCCGCACGGCCCGCTGCCCGGCCGCGTCGCCGGCCACCGCCTCCGTGACGCGCTGCAGGTCGGTGTCGGCCTGGGCGCGCCGCTGTTCGTAGGTGTCCAGGGTCTCCTTGCGCAGCGCCGTGTAGTCCGGGTCGGCGCCGAACAGCAGCAGGTTGGCGGCCTGGGCGTCCATGTCGTTGAGCGCGAAGTAGAGGTCGGCCGAGCGCACCACCTGCGGGGCGGCTTGGTGGCCGATCACGTCCGTGCCGTCCCGAGCTCCGCCCAGGACGGTGGCGGTCGCCGCACCGGCGGCGAGCAGCGCCACCAGGCAGAGCCCGGTCAGCCCACGCACCAGGCGCGGGGTGTTCCACCACGCCCGGCTACGCCAGGAGCGGCCGAACCAGTGACCGGGGACGCGCGACCCGGAAGGCGGTACGGCTGCCTCCTGCCGCGCCGTCTCCGACGCGGCCGTTTCCCCCACGACCGCCGTACCGCCCGACGTACCCGTTGGCATCGCCGCGCGCCCCCTCACCCTGTTTTTCCACTGGCCGCCGAACCTTCCCCGGAGGAGCCCGCCGGGACCGGGATTCGGCAAACGGTCCACCGCCAGGCCCCACGCCCGGGCGGCGAACCGTTTCCTCGCAGCTCACGCTAGGTGTGCTCGAACATCCGCCCGTCCGCCCTGACGCGTCCTTGACGCGGTAGGCGGCCGTCTTGACGCAGCATTGTCGCCACGGGTCGGGGCCGGGACGGAGCCGGTGCTACGAGGCCTTGTGGATCAGGGTGCACCGCCGGCCGCGTCGCGGTCCGCCTGGCCCTGCTGCCACTGGTGGATCACCTGCTGGAGGGTCTCGCTCATGAGGGTCAGGAAGTCGGCGGAGTCCCGGAAGCGGGAGCCGGCGGGGGTGGCGGGTCCGAGGGCCTCGGCGGCGCTGCGGAGTTCGGTCACCAGGGCCTTGTGCATCTGCATCGCGGCCTGGGTGGACCGGAGCCAGATCTCGCCGTCGATGACGTAGCGCTCGCGGCGTTCACCGGGGACGCGTTCCCGCCGGAGCAGGCCCTGTTGTTCGAGGAAGGCGACGGCGTGCGAGACGGAGGCCGGGCTGACCCGGAGCTGCTGGACCAGGTCGGCGGCGGTGAGGGTGCCTGAGTCGGTGACGAGCAGGCAGACCAGTACCTTGGCCGTCATCGTGGGCATGCCTTGCTGCTCGATGAGCGTGGTGACGGACTCCGCGACGTCCCGGACGACCCGTGGGTCGCGACCCTGGCCATGGCGCCGTCTCGCTGCTGACCGCCGCCAGTGCCACCAACAAGCCCCACAAAATCGCCACCGAGGGCTCCATCGCCCTGTCGGCCGCGACCGGCCTGGTCGAGCACGTGCTCGCCGAGAAGTCCGAGGGCGCCAAGCTCGACGGCAAGTCCGTGGCCGCCATCGCGGACCAGGTGCTGCCCGCCTTGACGGCGGCGATGAGCCTGCTCAAGCGGCAGGACCAGGCCGAGGCCGAGAACTTCCGCAGCACCGTCCTGGTCGCCATCGCCGCGGCCACCCGGGGCCTCAAGGGCGAGCCCGGCCCAGTCCTGGCCGACATCACCCGCAAGATCACCGGCGCCCTCGACGCGGCCTGACGGCGCGCCACCCAACTCCGGCCAGGAGGAAGTCATGACGAACGCGCAGTGGACCGGCATGGTGCCGGTGGACGACACGGCCTTGGCCGCCGCCGACACCGGGGGTCCCGGCACCCCCGTGATCTACCTCAACGGCCAGTTCGCCACCCAGGGCTACTGGCGGCACACCATCGCCGAACTGGGCCCGCGCTGGCGGCACATCACCTACGACATGCGGGCCCGCGGCAGGAAGTCGGGGCGCTCGATGGACTACTCCTTCGAGACCATGGTCACGGACGTCGACGCGGTGCTCGCCACCCGGGGCGTGGACCGGGCGGTGGTGGTGGGCTGGTCCTACGGGGCGTTCGTCGCGGCGCACTGGGCCGGCCGGAACCCGGACCGGGCGCTGGGCGCGGTCATGGTCGAGGGCGCGCAGCCGTACGACTGGCTGGACGACGCGATGGAGCGGCGGATCCGCAAGCTGTTCCGACGGTTCTCCCCACTGGTGGCACTGGCTCGCCCGACCGGCCTGACGCCCCGGATGACCGCCGTGCAGATGGCCGAGTGCAACATCGAGCTCGGCAGGATCGCCCGCGCGAGCGCGATGGGCCCGGTGCTGGACGCCATCGCGGTCCCGGCGCGGTACGTGGTCGCGTCGGGGTCGTCCCTCGGCAGCAAGGGCGACGAGCAGGAGCGGATCCGCGCGAGCCTGCAGGCGGTGACCGAGCGGAACCCGCACATCGAGATCAGCGCGAAGGTCGCGAGCAACCACGACATGATCCTGAAGAAAGACTTCGCGGCCGTCGCCAAGGCCGTACGCGAGGTAGCCGGCGCCAGCGGCTGACCGGCCCCGTCCATCGGCACGGGGCTGAGCTCCGCACCGTGGCGGCGTGGGCCCCGATCGAAGGCGCCCCGTCCGCAGGGTGGCATCCGGCGAGACCTCTCACGTGCCCGGCAACGAGAACGCGGTCACATACCGCGGCCCCCGCACCCGCCATCCGCACAGCCGGACGCCGGGCCGCGAGGGCCACGGGGGGAAGCACCCGATGCCGGTGGCACGCGGCACCGGGTGGGTCTACGCGGGCTTGCGGCCGTGGTTGGCCTTCTTCTTCCGCCGGGCCTTCTTCTTGCGGGCGCGCTTGGACATCGTGCTGTTTCTCCTGGGCTTCGGGTGGGTGTGGGTCAGGCGGCCCGGCCGACCAACTGGTCGGCGAGCTTGGCCAGACGCTTCAGCGAGCGCTCCTCCTGGACGGCCTGCGCGGTCGGGGCGAGGACGCCGCCGTCGAAGTAGGCGCCGTTGGCGACGACCGCCTCGGGCAGGCAGAGCCGGACGACGGCCGCCGCGCCCTCCGCCGCCGGGGCGCCGACCCGCCCGTACAGCGGCAGCAGCGCGGTGTCGCACAGGCCCGGGTTGAGACTGACGGCGGTGATGCCGGAGCCGGCCGGGGCCATGTCGGCGGTCGCCATGGTGAGCGCGAGCTGCGACTGCGCGTACGCGGCGACCCGCGAGTACTTCTTCACCCGGTGCGGGTCCGACCAGTTCATCGACGCGGTGCGGTGCAGCGAGGACGACACGTTGACAATCCGTGCGTCGCCGGCCGCCGAGAGCGGGGCGCGCAGAAGCTTCGCCAGCAGGTGCGCGGCAAGGAAGTTGACCTGCAGCGAGACCTCGTTGCCGTCGTCGGTGAGCGTGCAGCGCTCGGGCGCCATCACGGCGGCGTTGTTCACCAGCAGGTCGAGCGACGGGTAGTGCTTGACGACCGTGCCGGCCAGCACGGCGACCTCGGACAGCTTGGTGAAGTCGGCGGCGAGTTCGACGAGTTGGTCGCGGCGGGCGCCGGCGGCGACCAGCCGTTCGACGGCGTCCTCGGCCTCGGCGGTGGTGCGGGCGTGCACGAGCACGGTCGCGCCGTGCCCGGCGAGCAGCCGGGCGGTCTCCCAGCCGATGCCGGAGGAGGCGCCCGTGACGAGGGCGGTGCGGGCGGACAGAACAGCGTCGGACATGACCCATCCAAGGGTGGAAGGCACCGGCGGGGTGCGAAGGCAGGGCAGCATGAAGCCGCACGCCTCCGGGGCCGCCGGTGCGAGAAGGGTGTGGTGCGAGGAGAGCGCTCGCCCGTCCCCGGCCCTCGGAGCCGAACGGGGCGGGGGACGGGCGGCGGTGATCAGCACGGGCTACGGCGAACGGCGCCGGGCCCGTGCGCGCGGCCGGTGACCAGCGGGAAGGAGCTTGGTCCTACCGGACGGCGATGACGACCGCGACAGCGACGACAAACCGCGGCCAACTATGCGGCGGGCGGTCGTGGTGGCGTGTCGAGCGGTGCATGTCCCCCATCAAAGCCTGCCAGGATGCCCGGGGCAAGCTCGTTCACCCTCCCTGACGAACCCCTGACGCACCGCCGACACCTCGTTGACGCTCCTGCTGGGTTCTTCGGCACTCGCCAAGGTTCCGTCAGCAACTCCCCCGCCACCGCCAGGCATTCGTCAACAAGCCGATGTCCAGCGTTCGCACTCTGCCGTACTGGACGGATGTCCGCCGTCGCCGCCCTTCCCGTCACGACTGGTTCACCCCCGAGCAGCCCGGTGCGAGCGTCCTTGCCGCCCACGTCGCACGCAGCGCCCATGGCGGCTGGTGGGCGGACGATCCCGAGGCGGCCCGGGCACTGCTGGTGCACTGTGGGCCTGAGCGGCTGCTGTACGGGGACCCCGTATGGCTGGGCCCGGATGTCCTGGCCCACTACGGGCGGGGGCAGTTCCACACTCCGGACAGCTTCCTGCCCCTGCTCGGCCGCACCTTCACCCACATCACCCCGTGGGTCCGTGTGCTGTACGTCCACGCGGAGCGGCCCCGGCCGGTCTCCATGCACACCTCGGCCTGGGTGCGTCCGTTGCACGCGACCGACGAAGCCCACCTCGACCGTTTCGCGCGTCGCGCCTCCGCCTCCGCACAACGCGCCGGCAGCCCGCACTGGATCGCCGAGACCTGGGGCGGCCATCGGGCACTCGCAGCGAGCGGCTTCGCCTGGGGCGCGTTCCTCGGGCCGTACCTGGCCTCACTCGCCTGCGGCTACCTCGTCGGACGGAACCACCTCGACATCGCCGTGGCGACCGACCCGGCTTTCCGCCGGCTCGACCTCGCACTCGCCTGCGTCCACGCCGCCACCACCGTCGCCCACGCGCATGGGTTCACCCCGACCTGGTCGGCGCCGCGGACCAATCACGCCAGCCGGGCCCTCGCCGAGGCGGCGGGCTTCCAGCCGGTACGCCAGGAGGTGGTGTACTGGGCGGGCCCGGCCCTTCCCTGCTGACGAACACGCGTCCGACAAGGTGTCAGGGGGCTGTCAAGGAAGTCGCGCCGCACGCCAAGCCCTCGTCAAGACGTGCCTGTCGCGTGACGATCCGGTGCTTCGCTGTGCGGCGTTCCCCGTCGCTCCCCGAACCGCCGCCCTTCTCCCCG
The DNA here is from genome assembly GCF_044327205.1 of Kitasatospora sp. NPDC018058. Classification (NCBI taxonomy): domain Bacteria; kingdom Bacillati; phylum Actinomycetota; class Actinomycetes; order Kitasatosporales; family Streptomycetaceae; genus Kitasatospora; species Kitasatospora sp. NPDC018058. Next base: position 13,772 of record NZ_JBIRFA010000066.1, read on the forward strand.
GGCGGCCCGTCTTCATCCTCTCCGTCGTCTCCCTCCAGCCGATGGCCATCTACGCGCACGCCACACAGACCACCGTCGTGCTGGTCGCGCTGATGGTCGCGCTCATCCCGACCACGATCGGCGCGCTGCTCTCGGCGATCGGCATCGCCGGGATGGACCGGCTGGTGCAGCGCAACGTGGTCGCGCTCTCCGGCCGGGCGGTGGAGGCCGCCGGGAACATGGTCGCGATGACCGGCGACGGCACCAACGACGCCCCCGCCCTCGCCCAGGCCGACGTCGGCGTCGCCATGAACTCCGGAACCCCGGCCGCCAAGGAGGCCGGCAACATGGTCGACCTCGACTCCAACCCGGCCAAGCTCATCGACATCATCCGGGTCGGAAAGCAACTCCTCATCACCCGGGGCGCGTTGACCACCTTCTCGATCACCAACGACGTCGCCAAGTTCTTCGCGATCATCCCCGCGATGTTCGCGAACGCCTACCCCGGGCTGCACCACCTCAACGTCATGGAACTGCACAGCCCCACCTCGGCGATCGCCTCCGCGATCATCTTCAACGCGCTGATCATCATCGCGCTGATCCCGCTCGCCCTGCGCGGCGTCCGCTACCAGCCCGCCTCCGCCACCGACCTGCTCCGGCGCAACCTGCGGGTCTACGGGCTCGGCGGGCTGATCCTGCCCTTCCTCGGCATCAAGGCCATCGACCTGCTCATCCAGTTCGTCCCCGGCCTGGGGTAGCCACACCGGCCGGCGCCTCGGGGACGACACCGAGGCGGCGGCCCTCAACCAAGATGGCGCTCGACCCCCTCGCCGACCGTAAGGCGTTCGATGCGGATCGCCCGGCGCGGCAACGCGGCGGGCAGGGAGAGCACCAGGGCGGCTGCGGTGAAGAGGACGAAATGCTCGGTCTCGAGGCCCGCTCCGGACCATCCGAGTTCGGCATGGCGGTGTTCGGCGAAGGCGTTGCAGCACAGCCAGGCGGACATGCCGACCACGGGCGCGGCCATGGGCCGGGAGAAGCCTCCGGCCAGTGCGGCCAGCCCGGCGTACGCGATGTACGGGAACCAGCCGGCATGGAGCTCGCCCAGCCAGCCGAGGCCGAGCGCGAGCGCACCGCCGGCGACCAGGGCCACCGTGCCGGACACCGCGACCGGCAAGCGGTCGAGGACGGGGCGGTAGCGACGGCCGCCGGGGCGGGCGGAGTACATGCGCATGGTCCTGTCCCAGCTTCGCCGCGAGTTTGTTCGACGCCACCCAACCCGACGGCCGCAGGCCCGACGGCTCGCCTTGACGGAATCCTGACGCCGCCGCCCGAAATCACAACGCGATCTTGACGCCCGGGACAGCCGACCAGTCCGGGGCCACGGCATCAGGCCACCGCTCGGACAAGGCTGATCACGTAGACGGCACCACTGCCAGGCGCCTCCCTGACCGCCGGTTCATCTTTCATCGCCTCCACGTCCCTGCTCCGCCCGTTTCGAAGACCGGCCCTACCCGACGTGGACGCGCGGGCGCCGGGAACGGTCCGGCTCCGCCACGCGCAGCACCTCCCGGGTGACCGGGGCGACCTCGCCCTGCCCGAACAGGAAGAACCGCAGGAAGTGGCCGACCGGGCCGCCCTCGGTCCACTCGAAGTAGATGTGCGGGATCTGCCCGGTGCGGTCCCGGATGGTCAGCAGCAGGGCTGCCAGCGCGTTCGAAACGCTGGAACTCTCCAGCGACAGCACCCGGTAGCGGTCGTGCAGCACTTCACCGCGCACGGTCAGCACCGACTCGAACTCGGACGGGTCCCGAACCGTCACCTCGACGAAGACCAGGTCCAGGTCGGCCGGGATGTCGTGGTGCGCGCGGATCTCCCGTTTCTTCTCCTGGTACTCCGCCAGGTCGCGGCTGTTCGGCTCGTTGGCGATCAGGCGCATCGGCCGGTGGGTGTAGTCGCGGACGAACCGCTCGGCGGCCTCGTCCAGCACCACGTCGGTGACCCGCAGCTCGAAGGCCCGCTTGAGCCGGGAGGCGAAGGAGACCAGGATGATCCCGCCGATGAAGCAGGCGCCGATCTTCACACCGTCCGGACGTTCGGCGATGTTCGCGCCCGTCGTGTACAGGAACACCGCCGCGATCACGGCGAAGCCGATGGTCCAGTTGCGCTGCCGGGCCTTGTGAGCGGCGATGGTGACGGCGATGGCCGCCGAGGAGATCAGCACCAGCACACCGGTCGCGTACGCGCCGCTCTGGGCGTCCACGTTCGCGTCAAACAGCCACGTCACCAGGAAGCCGATCAGCGTCAGCACGATCACCATCGGCCGCACCGCCCGCGCCCAGTGCGGCGCCATGCCGTAGCGCGGCAGGTACCGGGGCAGCAGGTTGAGCATGCCGGCCATCGCCGAGGCGCCGGCGAACCAGAGGATCGCGATCGTCGACAGGTCGTAGACGCTGCCGAAGGCGCCGCCCAGGTTCTGGTGCGCGAGGTAGGCGAGCGCCCGGCCGTTGGCCTGCCCACCCGCCTCGAACGCGGCCTTGGGGATCAGCACCGTGGTGATGAAACTCGTCGTGATCAGGAACGCGCTCATGATCAGCGCGGCGGTGGTGAGCAGCTTGCGGGCGCCCCGGATCCGGCCGGTGGGCTTCTCCTCGGTGTCCTCCGGGTCGCCCTCGATGTGCGGCATCACGGCGACGCCGGTCTCGAAGCCGGACAGGCCCAGCGCCAGCTTCGGGAAGACGATCAGCGCGACGCCGATCATCGCGAACGCGTTGCCGTGCTCCGCGGTGAGCGCGTCGGACCAGTCCGTCACCACGTGCGGGGCCTTCAGCACGTGCCAGAGCCCGTTCACCACCACGACGACGTTGAGCGCCAGGTAGACCCCGACCAGGAGTACCGCCAGGCCGATCGCCTCGCTGAACCCCTTGAGGAAGACGGCGCCGAGCAGCGCGACCAGCAGCAGGGTGATCAGCATCTGCTTGCCGGACAGGGCGCTGTGCAGACTCGGGTTCTCCACCAGGTGCGCGGTCGCGTCCGCCGCCGACAGGGTGATGGTGATCATGAAGTCGGTGGCCGCGAACCCCAGCAGCGCCAGCACGAACAGCTTCCCCTGCCAGAACGACAGCAGCCGCTCCAGCATCGCGATCGAGCCCTCGCCGTGCGGGCTCTCCTTCGCCACCCGCCGGTACACCGGCAACGCGCCGAACAGCGTCACGACCACCAGGACGATCGTCGCCACCGGCGACAGCAGCCCCGCCGCGAGCGCAGCGATCCCGGGCTGGTAACCGAGCGTCGAGAAGTAGTCCAGACCGGTCAGGCACATCACCCGCCACCAGCGCTGGCCCTTGTGCTCGACCGGCGCCTCCGCATGCGGCCCCGGGTACTGCTTGGCCATGTCTGACAGGCCTTCCAGCAGCCACGCCCGAAACCCCGTCCGCCGCGTCGACGCAGCCGCACCCGACGAACTCACCCTGCGCCCCTGCCCTCGTCCCGAACCTGGCGCCACCGAGGCGGCGGCAGGGCGAAAGGCTAAGGGAACAACCGCTCCACTCCCGGCATCCGCTCGCCCGATATCGCCCTATTGGTCCAACGCATTCCGGCGCCCGCATACCCGGCGCTCGCCACCACGTCGGCATTGGCAAGCCCGCTCCCGGCAGGCACCAGAACGGGCTGCCACGCGGCCCGCGCCGGCTCCTTCCGCTACCGGTACGGCCGAGTCTGACGATTCGCCAGAATGGCGCGCAGCCGAACAAGGCGCCACGCAGCCCCGGAGGTAGGTCTTCATGACCCGTTACAGCGTCGACCCGGAACGACACGAGCTGATCGCCACCTGGGGAACGGGCGAGGGCGATCTCGCCACCCGCATCGCCGCTCTCCCCGCCGGAGCCGATCTCTCCGCACCCCTGGGCCTGGGCCGAGCGCTCGCCCAGCTCTCGGAGGCCGCGTGGCGCACCTACACCCACCCCGCCAGCGCCGCCGACTCCCTGGAGCCCAACACCGAGGGCCGGCGCCGCGAGCAGGAACGCAAGGCTTTCACCGAGGTCGCGGATGCGATCGCCAAGCCGAACCTCCCCAGCGGCGGCTCGATGGTCGTCTCCTACAGCCGCCTCCTCGAATCCGCGAACCATGTCGGCCGTGTCCTCCACGAACTCGACGACCCCAAGCTGACGAAGGCCGTCCTCGCCGAGGCCGCCACCGAGCTCGCCGCCGTCGAGAACGCCGAACTCGGCGACCTGACCGGCCGCGCGGAGCAGGCTCTGCAGCCGTTCCGCCCGGCACGGTAGGCCGACCCGGAGCACGGCGGTCGTGATCGTCGTCCTCCGACACTGAGCGGTTCGAGTAGCAAGACGGCAGCGCGGGCACGGCCATCCTCGCATTGCTCCGCCCCGCCAGACGATCAGGACCGCAGACACCTGGCCATGACCAGCACCAGAACCCCGACCGGGCATCACACCAGTTACGCGTCCCCTCGATCTGTCAGCTGGTCACCTTGAGGGGCCCGAGCTCGCGCACCGCCACCGCGCACATCGGGGCGCCTGGCAGCCCGGTCAGTTGCTCGGTCGGGAGGCTGCCCAGCCGTGTTCGAGCAGCGCGAAGGCCTCCTCGGCCGCCTGGCGCGGTTCGGCGTGCCGCAGGATGAGACCGCGGGCCTCAAGGGCGAAACGGGCCAGGGCGGCGCAGCTGACGTCGTCCTCGGGCGCGCCTACATCCTCGGCGATGGCCCTCGTCAGGGCTGCTTCGTGGCGCGTCCACATGCGCTGGGCGTAGTCGCGCAGCGCAGGGGTCTCCTGCACCAGGCGCGTGAAGTCGGCGAACCGCGGGTCCGCGGCGTGGACGGCGAGCTGGGTCTGCTTCAGCAGGAGGTGCTCGCGCAACGCCTGCGGGATCGACTGGCCCGGGGGGCGCTCGCGCACGGCGGCGACGAGTTCTGCTTCCAGGTCGTCGTCCTGATCGAAGACCAGGGCTTCCTTGCCGGAGAAGTGTTTGAACAGGGTGGTCACCGAGACGTCGGCGCGGTCGGCGACGTCCTTGACGCCGACCTGGTCGTAGCCGCGTTCGAGGAAGAGCTCAAGTGCGGCGTCGGCCAGGGACTGGCGGGTCTGGGCCTTCTTGCGCTCGCGGCGCCCGGTCGGTTCGGTCACTCGCACACCGTACCTCGAAGTACATTCGTTGCAAAAGTTTAGTCATTGCGCTTATTTGGCGAGTGTGCTTTCTTAGTGATGCCGGGCTTCCCGGCGGCTCATCCACCTCCCGAGGGGCACTTCCATGAACTCTGCTCGTGATCCCCGCATCGCGATTGTCGGCGCCGGCCTCGGCGGCCTCACCTGCGCCCGGGTCCTCCAGCAGCACGGCCGCTCCGTCACCGTCTTCGAACGCGAGGCATCCGCCGACGCCCGCCCGCAGGGTGGCACCCTCGACATGCACCCCGACACCGGCCAGGCTGCCCTGGGTGCGGCGGGGCTCCTCGACCGATTCCACGCCCTCGCCCGTCCCGAAGGAGACGAGTGGCGCGTGCTCGACTTCGCCACCGCCGCCCTCCTGGCGCAGCAGGGGCCGTCCGCCGACGGCGGAAGGCCGGAGATCGACCGGGGCCAGCTGCGGGGTCTGCTCCTGGACTCGCTCGCAGATGGCACGGTGCGGTGGGACCGCGCCGTCACCGGCGTCACCCCGCTGGCGGACGGCACCTGCCGGCTGCTCCTCGGTGACGGCACCGCCGAGGACTTCGACCTGGTGGTCGGCGCCGACGGCGCCTGGTCACGCGTGCGTCCGGCTCTGTCACCCGCCGCCCCCGGCTACACCGGTGTCACCTTCCTCGAGACCGGATTCGACCACTGCGACACCCGACACCCCGACCTCACGCGGCTGGTCGGCAACGGATCGATGCTGGCGAAGGGCGCCGGCAGGTCCCTGGTCGCCCAGCGCAACAGCAACGGCCACATCCGCGCCTACATCGCGCTCCGCACGCCCAAGGACTGGCACGTGGCCGCCGGTATCGACCTCCGCGACCAGGGGGCCGTGCGGACGCACCTGCTGGGGATGTTCGACGACTGGGACGAGAGCCTGCGCTACATCCTGCGCAACGGCGACCACGGCTTCATCCACCGGTCCCTGTTCGTCCTACCCGCTCCGCACACCTGGGAGCACGTTCCCGGCGTCACGCTGCTCGGCGATGCCGCGCACCTGATGCCCCCGGTAGGGCTGGGCGCCAATCTCGCCATGCTCGACGGCTGCGACCTCGCCCAAGCCCTGGTAACCGAGTCCAGCGTCGGCGACGCCGTCCGCACCTACGAGCGCATCATGCTGCCGCGCTCGATCGAGGCCGCGACGGCCAGTGCGAAGGGACTCGACCACCTCGTTCCCGCGACGGCGTCCTGAACCGACTTGTCTCTGACCGACTGAGTGAGCAGGGCAAACAGATCCGCGATCGTGAGCCGCAGGCGTCGCTCTGGCCCCCACGGCCAGCACAGCACGGGGGCGGTGGGGCTGGTGATCTGATGCGGGTCCGCACGACGGCCGGCCGTGCGGCATCGAGGTGGTCGCGTGGAGGTGTGGGTGAGCGGCCGGACGGCGCCGACTACGACGACGCTCCACCCATGGCCAGCGCGGTTCGCGCCAGCCCGCGCAGCCAGGCGTGGGCGTGATCGGTGTCGTAGCGCTGATGCCATGACAGGTACACCGGTGCCGACGGCAGTTCGAGTGGCAGCGGGAGCACGACCAGGCCGAGGTCGGCGACGGCGGAGCGCGTGGTGGCTTCGGGGACGCTGATCAGGAGATCGGAGCCGCGCGCGAACTCCAGTGCGGCCGCTTCCGTGGGCGCGCTCGCCACCACGCGGCGGGTGAGGCCGAGCCGGGCGAGGGCGTCGTCGACGACATTGCTGAGGTTTCCACGTCGCGAGACGGTGACGTGCTCAGCGGCGGCGTACCGCTGTGCGGTGACGGTCCGGATGCGGGTGAGAGGGTGTCCCTGCCTCACGACGATGACGAGGCGGGTCTCGCCCACGTTCTCGGCACGGATGTCCGGTGCGCTCGGGCGGTTGGCGTTCGCCTCCAGGTCGACCTCGGCGCGCCGCAACTCGGGGGTGTCGATGCTCGATTCCGCGACGAAGCGCAATCGCACGCCGGGCGCCTGCCCGCGCACGGCCGAGAGCAGTGCGGGGCCGCTCAGGGCGACCAGGGAATCGTGCCAGCGGAGTGTGAAGGTGCGCTCCAACGTTGCCAGATCGAGTTCACGGCTCGGTGCCAGCACCCCTTGGACTTGGTGCAGCAGCTCGTGCACCTGTTCCCGGACGGCGATCGCGTACGGCGTCGGGGTCATTGTCCGGCCGGTGCGCACCAGGATCTGATCCCCAGTCGTGCGACGGATCCGGCCCAGACTCCGGCTCATCGCGGGGGCGGTGACATGCAGGCGCGCGGCCGCCCCGGCCACACTGCCCTCCTCCAGCAGCGCGTCGAGCGCGGCCAGCAGATTCAAATCCAATTGCATGTGAGTAATCCTAGCCGTGCTTTACATGCATTTGAAGTTAATCAAGGGGCTGGATACCTTCGAGACCAGAGCGCTGAACAGAGCGCACATTTCGGCCGAAACGGCCTCACCATCGCCTACGCAAAAGGGAGTTCACCATGTCCGAAAAGCTTCACACCGCTGATGTCGCCGCCTTGGACGCGGACCTGCTAGACCAGACCTCGATCGCCGTGCGTGCGGCCGGCTCCGCGCTTCGCGAGCGCTTCGGCGAGGTGGTCCGCTACCAGAGCCGCGAAGAGCTGATGCGCGCGCTCGCCGTCAACGACGACACGGCCCTCGACATCCTGCGCCCCCGCCTCACGCGCCTGCGCCCGGACGCCGGCTGGGTGGAGGACGAACTGGACGGCGGGGCGCTGCCGCCCGGCGAGTGGTGGGTGGTGGATCCGGCCGAAGGCAACGTCAACCACCTGCATGCCCTGCCGGAGTGGGCGGTGACCGCCACCCTCGTGCGTGAGAACCAGCCGGTGCTCACCACGGTCCACCTGCCGTTGACCGGCGAGACCTACACCGCGCTCGCCGGCGCGGGCGCCCACCTCGATGGCCGGCCGCTGCACGTCTCCCGGACCGCGGACCTCGGTCTGAGCATCGTGGCCACCAGCCAGGCCCGCCCCGAAGAGGACGAGGAGGTCGTGCGGCGCGTCGGCTCCTCGATCACCGCGATGCTCTTCGACGCACTCGTCGTCCGCACTGCCGTGCCCGCGACCCTGCACCTGACCAACGTGGCCGCCGGCCGGATCGACGCCTTCTGGCAGTTCGCCGGCGCCCGCGCGGACCTGCTGCCCGGGGCGCTGCTCGTCACCGAGGCCGGCGGACAGGTCTCCGACGCCCAGGGCCGCCCCTGGACCCCGCAGAGCGAGAGCTTCCTGGCCGCCGCACCCGGCGTCCACACCCCGGCCGTCGCCACGCTCTCACGCTGACCGCGCACCACCACCCGCACTCACGAAAAGGACCACGCCATGGCCGACGCCCAGCTGGCCTACGACCTCGACGGCACGGGACCGATGCTCGTGGCCGTCCACGGCATCACCGAAAACCGGCGCTTCTGGAACCTTGTTGACCTGCGGCAGCACTTCCGCGTGCTGAGCGTAGACCTGCGTGGCCACGGTGACTCATCTCGGGTCTGGCCGTACGGGATCGACGAGTCGGTGGAGGACATCCGCCAGCTGATCGAGTCCCTGGGCGAGGACCAATCCCCGTTCATCGTCGGTCACTCCCTCGGCGGGGTGATTGCGACCGCCTACGCGGCTCGTTACCCGACTCGTGGCGTGGTCAATGTCGATCAGTCGCTGCGGGTCGGTCCACTACCTTCGGAGATAGTCGCCGCCGTGCGGGGAGAGGGCTTCGCCGACTTCGTTCGTACGGTTTTCGCCCAGCTGTACGGCGAGCTGGATCCTGCGCTGGTGGCCGATATCGAGCGCCGCCGCGCCCTCGACCAGGAAGTGTTCAGCGGGTTTTGGACCCCGCTGCTTGATTGGGACGCAGACACGCTGGCGGCGTGGTCCCGACGTACCACGAGTCTCCCGCCCGACGTTCCGTACCTGTCCCTGCACGGAACCGATCCCGGTGGGGACTATGCCGAATGGCTCACCGACCGTATCCCCGGGGCCGTGACCGAGCAGACACCGACCCGCACGCACTATCCGCACCTGGCGCAACCCGAATGGTTCGCCTCCCGCGTCCATCAGTTCTTCAGCTAGCTCGCTCCGCAACCTCCAGGGGCGAACGGTCCGCCGTACATGCGGGCCGACGCCCAGGGCCGCCCCTGGACCCCGCAGAGCGAAAGCTTCCTGGCCGCCGCCCCCGGCGTCCAGGCCCAGGCCGTCGCCACGCTCTGACCGCGCACCACAACCCACCCACACACACACGAAAAGGACCACCTCATCATGACCACGATCGCAGTTCTCGGAAACGGCCGTGTCGGCGGCAACCTGGCCACAGCCCTCACCCGGGCAGGGCATGAGGTGACCGTGGCGGACCGCGCGCCGGGCGCCGCCGCCGACGCCGCCCGGGCAGCCCGGATCGTCATCAACGCCACCCCGGGAGCCGGCTCGCTGGAGCGGCTCGCCGCCCTGCGCGAGGAACTGCGCGACAAGATCCTCGTCGACGTCTCCAACGCCACCACCGACGGACCGGACGGACTGCCCGCCGACCTGATCTACCCCGGCTCAAGCCTCGCCGAGCAACTCCAGGACGCGCTCCCCGAAACCCGTGTCGTGAAGACCCTCAACACCATGCTCTTCCCGGTGATGACCGCGCCGGCCACGCTCACCCAGGCGCCAACCGCGTTCCTCTCCGGCGACGACCCGCAGGCCAAGCAGACCGTTGGTGAACTGCTCACCGACCTCGGCTGGCGCAAGGAGTGGATCACTGATCTCGGCCGGATCCAGACCGCCCGCGCCACGGAGGCCGCGATCCTCTTCGTCCCGCACGTCATCCGGTCCAGCGGATTCGCGCCCTTCGCGATCTCGATCGCCCGCTGACCCGCACCCCATGCACCGCCGCCGGCGGGCCCGCATCCAGGCCGGACACGACAGCGCGGCCAGGGCCGGCGATTCAGCGCCGGACGGCGACCCATGGCCACCCTTCCCGCGGCCGTCGGTCTCGCACCGAGGAATCGGCTCATCCCACGGCGGACGTGCTTGCGGAGCGGGTTGCGAATCTGCCCGCCGATACCCGCGGTGGCCGCCGGCAGGGGCCTCGCACTCGCCGATCCGAGTGCGCGTGCGCGTGGCGTGCGGGCCCGGGGTCGCGCAGCACCGTGCGCATCACGCAGCCGCTGCTCCACTCCTTGCGGAGCTTGGACCAGTCATTCCAATCCGTGTCGTCTCGCCAGCTCCAGGAAGGTACCCATCATGTCCCTCGACCCACAGATCGATGCCCTGCTCGAGAAGTTGGCCGAAGGAGGCGAACCGGCACCGGAGAGTCGAACGGTCGCGGAGAACCGCGACCTCGTGAGCAACTTCTCCACCCTCGCGGGCGACGTCGAGCCCGTCGCCAGTGTGCACGACGCCGTGGCCGCCGCCGAAGGCCTCGAGGTCCCCGTCCGCATCTACGCCCCCGCCACCCTCCCGCGCTCCGGGCCACGACCCGTGACGGTCTTCTTTCACGGTGGCGGATGGGTCCTCGGAGACCTGGACAGCCAGGACCACATCGCCCGCATCGTGGCCAACCGCTCCGGCACGATCGTGGTCTCCGTCGACTACCGGCTCGCGCCCGAACACCGCTTCCCGGCGGGAATCGAAGACGCCTACGCCGCCCTGACGTGGGTCGCGGCCAACGCCGGAAGCTTCGGCGGCGACGGGCAGAGCATCGCGGTGTTCGGCGAGAGCGCCGGCGGCAACCTCGCCGCGGCCCTCGCGCAGGAAGCGCAGCGGCGCGGGGGACCTCACATCGCACTGCAGGTACTGGCCTACCCGGCGGTCGACCGGTTCGACGACAGCCCCTCCATGTACGAGAACATGGCCGGACCGTTGCTGAGCCGCAGCTGGCTCGAATGGTTCTGGGGCCTTTACCTGAACACGCCCGACGAAGGCGCCGACCTGCGCGTCTCGCCGGCGCGCTCCGACGAGCTGGCCGGGCTTCCTCCCGCCGTCATCGTCACCGCCGAACACGATCCGCTGCGGGACCAGGGTGACCGGTACGCGCAGAAGCTCGCCGACGCCGACGTGCCGGTCACGCACCTCCCCATCAAGGGTGCCACCCACGCCTTCTTCTCGTTCACCAGGTCGGTACAGCTCTCACGGGACGTCCTGAATCAGCTCGGAGATGCCGTGGCCACCGCGTTCAACAACTGACCCGCCCACCGTTGCCGCTCGCCGGTCCCTCACCACCATAGACGCGGCGGGGGACCTGGCGTCCCGCAAGCCCACGACTTCTGGGTCAACTACGAGCAGGTCAACAATTGGGTGGCTGAGCCAGGCCTCGACCACCTGGTCGTCGCGGCCGCGGTGGATCAGCCAAGAGGCCGGGAACCGCTCCGACTCGCATTCTGGTCGCGACATCGCGGACCACGGACTGGACCTGATCTTGGTCGCCAACGAGGAGACTTGCAATCAGCCTCGAAGCCGGCTCCGAAATGGTCCGCGGGCCCAGAGGAACAGCCAACTACCGCAGCTTGCACTTGTCGCCTCGTTAAGGGATCGCCCCAGGTCAGGGCACTCAAGAGTGGCAAGATGGTCGCAGGGTGGTCGCAGGACCCGACTGAGAGCGACCGACAATGGATACAGAGATCCCCCCCGGCGCTCGGCCGATTCGGCCGCGCAGCACGCGGGCGGAGCGCCGGGCGGGATCGGCGTGGTGCGCCGCCTTCGCGGGGCTGTCACCGCGAGGGCAGGCATTCCGCACCGGGGGAACGGGTACCGGAATGCGGGATGCCCTGGATCTCTTCGAGCCTACTCCCGTGGCGGGCGGCCCAGGGGAGACCGCAGCGGAGTACTGTGGGAGACAACCGAGGACATTCCGCACACCGGCATCAGCGCCGACGTCGCCCTGGGTCGTGATTGGTCCCTTTCCGGACCGGACGGGCGGCTTCGCATGATGTCGAATTCTTTCCCCACCCCTTCCTCTTCCGGGCCGTGGTCGGTGCCCGGCACCCCGCTACTGCCCCGCCTGGAACTGGAGCCGACGATGTCGCGGGACGGGATCTTCGACGGGGCCTGGTGGCCCCGCTCGAACCACGTCCTCGCCGAACTGCCGGACCTGATCACCGCGCTCGGCGCCCACTTCGGACGCATCGTCCGGGTTGGCCTCGACACTACGGCCTGGGACGGTGTACCACGGTCCCTCGCGGCGAACGGCCTGACGATCAGGATCAACTGGTTCGCCGGCAGCGACGCGACGATCAGCGTCACCCGGGGGTTCCAGGACCACTTCCTGTTGCTGGTGGTACCGCCCGGCACCAACCCGGCGACGGCCGCCTCGGCGATGGCCGGCGCCTCGGCGACCGGGAACCACACCCCGGCGGCAGAACTCCTGCTCGGCTGAGCGGTCCGCGCACGCTCGACACGGGGGAGCGGACCCAGCCCAGCACTCAGGACTACCTGGACGCCATCCACCGCACCCGTCCGATCGTTTCCGAGGAGATGGCCCTGGAGTTCGCCGACCAGGCGGTCCGCTACGGGCGTGTCGGAGGGGTGCCCTCGTCGTTCCGGGGTGTCCGGCCGTAGGCGCCGGGCGGCAAACCCGACGACCGCGACCATGCCGGGTTCAAGCCGGACCGAAAGTAGCCTGGATATCACCGAAGGCACTTCGCATGCCGGCACCGGATACTGGCGTCGTCTCCGGCGAATGGCAATGCCGGACCCGACCTCGTGGGCCGGGCCCGGAGACAGGTTCTTGATCATGACCACGACGCTCGATCGTGCGACGACGCCTCCCACCCGGAATTCCACCGCACGGCTCTCCCTTGCGCCCCGGGGCGCGCGGCCCGGCCGACTGGACGGAGCCTGGTGGCCCCGCTCGCGTGATCTTCTTCTCGAACTCCCCTCCCTGGCCGCCGAAATCGACGAGCGGTGGGGCCGGATCACCCGGATCACCGTGAACCCCGCGCAGTGGCCCGTCATCCCCCCGCGCATCCCGGTCACCGGGCACACCGTCCACACGGGCTGGTTCACCACCGAGCAGGACGAGCACACGATCGCGGTGTTCTCGTACGCCCCCCGCCGGCTGAACCTGCTGGTCGTCCCGCCGGCGACGGATGCCGTCGACGCCGCCCGGCTGATGTCCGAGGCGGCGGACCCGGCCGACACCCGGACCGCGAGCGACCTGCTCGCCGCGGAGACGGGCGGTGGTGCGGCAGAGCCGGAGTCCCGCTCCGGCTTCCTGCCGTCGGCCGCCGCTCCCTCCGACGGCGCTGGTGGGGCCGCCAGGCGGGCGGATGTCGCCCACAGCCGGGCCGCCTCCTGGCCGGCACCCGCGTAGTCGGCGGGACGGGAGCCGCCCGCTACGGCCGCGGGGCCGGGTGTGTCACTCGCGTGACCATTCGGCCTCGGCCTGGGGCTGGCCTGCGGCATCGGCCCCGTCCCAGAGGCGGATCCTGATCGCCCGGGGGCCGGGAGCAGGCCGGGAGAGCGTGCGCACGAACACCTCCCGCAGGTGGTTGGCCGCCCGCTGGGGCGGCCCGTCGTACTCCAGCGGATTCTGCATGGGAGTGCCGTCCTGCCGGGACCAGTGGCCGTCGTCGTCCTGCGTCTCCAGAACCCATCGGTAGTGCCGCATCCTGGCCTCCTGTGCCGACGATCCCGCCCCCGGGAAAGACGGTATGGGCGGGGCGGATCAACCGCGACCGGTGGACGCCGCCCGGCTACCGCTGAGCAGCCGGGCGAACCGCCGCCGAGGGCCTGCGGTTCGCCCGGAGCGGACCGCCGTCAGTACTCGGAGCCGCTTCGCAGGTAGGTGCCCACGACCTGGAGCCACGCCCCCG
>NZ_JBIRFA010000067.1:0-24747 GCF_044327205.1 Kitasatospora sp. NPDC018058
CCTCGGACTTCTACGGCGCCGGCCAGGACTCCAACAACGTCATCTTCTCCATGCGATTCGGCAACCCCGGCGACACCCCCATCACCGGCCACTGGAGCTGACCCGTGACGCTTGCCCAACGTCTGGGCCGCGGACTCCTGTCCGCAGCCCTCATCGGACTGACCGCCGTCCCGGCCGGCCTCGCCGCCGGGACGGCCTCGGCGGCCGACGCTCCGGCGCCGTCGGCCCCGACGCCCGTGAACCTGACCGCCGCCGGCCCGTTCGCGGACTCCTTCCGGCAGAGCCAGGTGCTCAACACCGTGCCGCTGCACGGGCTCAACGTGGGCCTGGACCAGCGCCAGCAGGGCAGCGCCCGGACGGTGTCCTGGACCAGGACCTCCGGCCGGTGGGACACCCAGGTGCCGCCGGACTCCTCGTACGTCCAGGTCAGCACGGCCGACCAGCCCAACCGGCTGGTGTTCACGCAGGGCGTCTCGGCCGTCATGCTCGGCGCGCCCGTGACAGCCGACGCCGCCGGGACGTACACCGTCTCCACGGTGGTGGACCCGGCGGTCGGGGACACCTCCAGCGGCGACTGGGCCTCGCTCGTGCTCAGCCGCAGCCACCGCGCCACCGGCTACGTGACCAACGGGGACGTCGACCTCGGACTGACCGTCACCTCCTCGGGCCGGCTAGCCCTGTTCCACGGCCGGGGCGGTGAAACGCCCTTCTGGCAGGGGACAGTGGCGCCTGCCGACCGGTACGCCGTCTCGCTGAAGGTGTCGACCGGTGCCGACAAGGCCGTCACCCTGACCGTCAACGACACCACCTTCCCGGTCACCGGCCCGGACGCCGTCAACCGCTGGCCGAGCAGCGCCTTCCTCTACCTCGGTGCCTACCTCTCCACCCCGGGCGAGCTCACCACCTTCGGTGACGGCACCGGCACCGGCGTGAACGTCAGCCGGATCGACGCCGCCGCCACGGCCGGTGCCAAGCCCTTCGTCGACACCTTCGACGGCGCCCCGGCCGGCACCGACGCCGGCCTCAACGGCGACCTGAGTGTTCGTCAGCCCGGCCTGGTCTCGGCCAACTACACGGCGGTGTCCGGGGTGACGGGCCTCGCCGCGACACCCCCGGATGGCTCGGTTCGGGTCAACAGCACCGCCGCGCCCAACGTGCTGTCCTTCCCGAAGGGCACCGCCGCCGTCCGGCTTAACAAGCCCGCCACCGCGGACCTCTCCGGCTCGTACACCGTGCACGCCCGACTCACCCCGGCTGTCGGCCGCACCAACGGCACCGACGCGGCCACGCTGCTGGTCAGCAACGCCTCCGGGGCGACCGGGGCGGTGGACGCCGCCGACGTCGCGCTCGGCCTGAAGGTCCAGGCCGACGGCTCGCTGAAGCTGTACCAGGGCGGCCGGACACTGCCGCTGCTCACCGATGCCGTCACGCCAGGCTCCGACAGCTACGACGTCTCGCTCGCACTCGCCGTCGGCACCGCCCGGCAGGCGACCGTGACGGTGAACGGCAGTACGGTCTTCGCCGGGGCGACGCCCGCGGCCCTGCCCCGCGACGGCTACGTGCACCTCGGTTCGCAGCGCACCACCCCCGGCGCCGTCGGCGCCGCGGACGACCTGCGGGTCAGCATGCTCGGCGGGCTCGACTACTACGGGTACTTCGACATCATGGACCCGGACTCGACCAACAACAGCGTCGACCACAGCGCCGAGGTGGCGCCCTGGACGAACATGAACTCCTTCATCGACCAGGACCTCACCGACCCGCGCCGCGCCGGCTTCCTGGACTACTGCCGCCCCGCCTCCTGCGTCATCGACGTCAGCAAGCAGGTCGCGCAGCCCGACCCGAACCGGCCCGGCAAGTACCGGCCCAACCCGGACGCCCCGGCGGCCCTGGCCGCGCTGGCCGCCCGGATCGGCGCGAACCTGGACAAGCTCTCCGCGATCTACACCCTGGACGAGCCGTACTACCAGGGCTTCGACGCCGGCCAGGTGCAGACCGAGGTGAACCAGGTGCGGAATGCCTTCCCGGGCAAGATGCTGGCCTACACCACGGACGCGTACCACCTCACCGCGCCGGTGCCGAGCGGGGCCGACCTGGTCGGCTTCGACAACTACTGCCCGGGTCGCGCCGTCATCGAGCAGAACCTGTCCGCCCTGCAGGGCGCGCTCGCCTCCCCCGACCAGCACCTGGTGCTGTTCCCGGAGTCGATCATCCCGGGAGTCTGGGGCTGCGAGAAGGCGACCGACCCCGTCATCGCCGGCAACAACGCCGACTACAGGGCCGTGGCCGCGCAGCACCCCCGGGTCGTCTACCTGCAGAACTTCCGCTGGCTCAACGCCCAGCAGGCCGCCACCATGCCGCTGACCACCCAGCAGCAGCAGCGGATCGGCAAGGCCGTCATCGAGGCCACCTCGACTCCGGCCCCGGCTGGCGTCGGTATCTACCGGCCCGGCGACCACAGCGTCGGCGAGAACAGCCACAACGACGTGCTGATCGGGACGTCCGGCAGCTCGCCGCTGTTCACCGGCCCGGATGACGTCCCGCTGACCGGTCACTGGAACGGCCCGGGCACCGACACCGTCGGCGTCTACCACCCGTCGACGGCAACCTTCGTGCTGCCGGGCGGCGACGGCACCACCTCCTCGTACGTGTTCGGCAACCCCGGGGACCTCCCGGTGGTCGGCGACTGGAGCGGCTACGGCCGCACCACGATCGGCGTCTACCGTCCCGGCGAGCAGACCTTCTACCTGAGCGACGACAACGCGACCACCGCCTACCGGGTCACGTTCGGTGACTCCGGTTGGACGCCGCTGGTCGGCAACTGGAGCGGCAGCGGCCGCACCACCGTCGGCGCGTACGATCCCGCCACCCAGACGTTCCACCTGCGCGACAGCAACACCCAGGGCCCCGACGACCACAGCTACCGGTTCGGCAACCCCGGGGACATCCCGGTCAAGGGCGACTGGGACGGCACCGGCATCGACACCGTCGGCGTCTACCGCCTCGGCGACCAGAGCTTCTACGGCTCCGCCAAGGACGGCTCCATGGCCGTCTACGGCAGCCGCTTCGGCAACCCGGGGGACAAGCCGCTGGTCGGCAACTGGGGCTGAGCGGCCCGGGCGCGACCACGGCGTGAGCGCCGTCCGGACGGCCGCCGAGCGCTGGCGGCCGTCCATGGTGCGTCGTCCGCGGGGGTGACGAAGGCCCACCCGTCGCCACCCAACCGCCCACTCATATCTGATACTGATCTCGGCGCTTCAGGGTGGTGGCGGTGGGAGGTCGAGGGAGAGTCCGGTCCCGGTGAGGAAGCCGTCGAGGATGTCGGGGCGGTATGGCAGTTGTTTGAGGCGGTTGCGGACAAGGGTCTCGAGCCGGTCGAGGGCGAGGTTGGCGAGGCTGCGTTTGACGTGGGCCCACAGGTACTCGACCGCGTTCAGCTCGGGTGCGTATGCGGGCAGGATGAACACCGTCAGCCAGTCCCGCGCGTTGATGAAGTCGCGCATTGCGTGGGAGACGTGGGTGTTCAGCCGGTCCCAGATCAGCACGATCGGCGCCTTCACCAGCTGGTGCATGCCGTCGATCAGGCCGATGTAGTCGCGCTCGGACAGGCTGCGGCGCTCGCCCTTGCGTTCGGTGTGGCGTCGCAGCCGGTGGCACAGCCTCGTCCGGGAGCCCGGGCGCATGGCGATCAGCCCGGCGGCCGAGACCCTTCCCGAGCGGCGGCCGGAGACCTTCACCACCGGGGTGATGCTGCGCCGTCCCCACGTGCGTCCCTTGGGCGGTCTGCGGATGAACCCGGCTTCGTCCTCGAAGCAGATGAAGCCGTTGCAGGCCGCCCGGGCGCTTTTACCTCCGCCCAGGTCACCTCCCGCCACGCGGCCACGGCCCGCTCGTCGCGTTCCGCGGCCCGCGGCGCGGGGACCTGCGGGGTGAAGCCGATCCGGTGCATCAGCCGGGTGGCACCCGAGACGCTGTAGGACACGTGGAACTTCCTGCCGATCAGCGTCGCGACCCGCGCGCCGGTCCAGACCTGGTCCTGGTCCCAGCCGTGGGCGGTCGGCCCCTGCTCGAGATACCCGGCCAGCTTCTCCTGACACCGTGCCGACAGCTTGCACCGCTGCCCACCCGGTCCCCGTGAAGCCAGCGCCCCGAGCCCGTTCTTCCGCCAGGCCTGGTGCCGCTGATAGGCCGATTTCAGGCTCACCCGCAGCCTGCGGGCGACCTCCCTCGGCGGGATGCCTTCGTCGAACAACGCGGCGGCCTCCAGCCGCACCTCCTCGCGGCGCTGACGTGCCTTCGCCGTCAGCCCGCCCCCATCTGCATAACGCATACCAACGGCATAGCGCGCAAATGACCGTCAGTCAGAAGCCGTGATCAAAGCGTTCTCGGGGGTTGAGGATCGGACGGGGGTTCGGTTCTCGGTCCCGTTTGGGTGATCGCGTACGGGCCGGCGTATGAAGGAAGGGCCTCCTGCACAGCCCGGAGATGTCGAGTCACCGGAGTGCGAGGAGGCCCTGTTGTCCCAGTCTGTCGTCCGGGTCAGCGTCCAACTCCGGCGTGTCGGGCTGTGATTGTCTCGCTCACCGGTTCGGCAACGCCGCCGACCACGAGGATCGCGAGCGCCGTTACCCCAGCGATCTCACCGACGCCGAGTGGGCCGTGGTGCGCGACGCGCTGCCGCTGCCGCGCTGGCTGGAGGGCCGGGGCGGCCGCCCGGAGGCCTACTGCCACCGCACCATGGTCGACGCCGTGCTCTACCTGGTCGACGGCGGCATCAAGTGGCGGGCGATGCCCGCCGACTTCCCCCACTGGCGGGCCGTCTACCGCTTCTTCCGCCGCTTCCTGGCCCAGGGCCTGCTCACCGAACTGCACGACCGGCTGCGCCGCCGGGTGCGGGTCAAGGAGGGCCGCGACCCGGAACCGTCTGCGGGGATCATCGACTCCCAGTCGGTCAAGGCCGACGCCGTGGTCGGCGCCGCCACACGCGGCTACGACGGCGGCAAGAAAATCAACGGCCGCAAGGTTTTCGGCACGCACAGGGTGAATGCGCGGATGACCACCTCGCCCGTGGCGCTATCCAGCACCGCCGAGCGTTCGCCTTCGGCCGCCCAGGTGCCTCGGCGTACAGCTCGGCCAGCGCGTCCGCGTCCAGGTCGAGCATCGCCCGCCGGTACCGGGCGAGCAGCTCCAACGGACCGGGCGTGGTGGAATCCGACATGGCTTCAGGCCCCTTCATCAACAGGCGTGGCGTCAGGATCCTTACGCGGCAATCCACTTGGCCCACGCCGGATCGCTCGATCACTCCACCCTACCCACCCCGGTGCACCGGAAGTCGGCCGGTCCGACTTCCGGTGCGGGCCCGGCGCGACCCTCAGCCGGACGGCGTCGGAAGCCTGCGGAGGAGCTCCTCGTCCGTGCAGGTCTGGTCCGGATCCATCACCAGGCAGAGGTCGTACCCGTCGTCGTCGCGCTGGACCGCCACGAACACGCTGCACGAACTCGGGGCCAGGTCCAGGCCGAAGGAGTCCCCCTTGGCGGGCCACAGGCTGTCCTCGGGCTTGCGCGGACCCTGCGGCGCGAAGAACTCCCATCTGGCAGCCGACACCTCCGTGGGGCAGCTGCGGTCGGGGACGGCGTGCCTGAGACCGCTCCCGTTCGCGGTGTGGTCGGCGGCGATGTGCAGGCGGGCGCCGGCGCCGTTGCCCCAGTCGCCCACCAGGTCGGCCCCCTCGATCACCGCCCGGTCGCCACCCGCGCCCGCGCAGGTGGCACAGCCGAGGAGCAGACCCCCCGCCACCAGCGCAAGCTTCCGAAGCACCTTCGATGCCATGCTGCCCCCCGGTCCGACGCGTGCGAAGTCTCGCGCCGGACCAGTCTGGCACGCTTTTTGAACACGTTCAAGGACGCCCTGCCTACCTTCTGCCCGGCAGGGTCAGGAATGCCAGGCCGCCTGCCAGGACGGCGAGGCCGCACCAGGACGCCGCCGGCAGGCGCTCGTCCAGGGATGCGACGCCGAGGACGGCGGCGATGGCGGGTTCGGCTCGGCTGGATTCGACACCCACGAGCTGCACGGGAGGCCCCACCTTCATGCCCAGCCGACCAGAAGATCACCCGACCGAGTCGGAAGACTCGAACTCACGCCCGCGAGGTTCGATAGAGCAACGGCTAGTTAGGACAGATCATGACCTGCCAGAACGGCCGCCAGCTCCTCCTGCGCGGCGAGGACGGCGCCCGCGGCGAGTGGCGCCTGCTCGCGGCCTGCCACAACCTCCGCAAGATCTTTCGCCACGCCGGGACAGCAGGGATCGCCGCTCTGGCCGGCTGACCAGCCGGGCCTCCCCGCCGCGTCACGAGCCCTGACAGCCGGACACCCGGCAGGCAGACCCCCGCCACAGCCCCACGCAGGCCCCGGCGGGGCAGCCGCGACCGCCCCGCCGGTCACGGGAGCGGAGCCGCTTGCTCGTTACCGACCCACGCTCCTAGTCATTCGTCTGCTGAGGCTGGCTCCTACATACGGATGCTTCGGTGCGGAGGATTGCGGATCGAACTATCCGCTCATCGATCCGGCGCTGTATCGGGACCGGGCCTTCGCCGGCGCGAGTCTGCTCGCGGTGTTGCACCACCTGGCCTTCAACGGCACCGTGTTCATCAACTCTCTGCAACTGCAGCAGGTGCGCGGATTGTCCCCGATGCAGGCCGGCCTGAGGCTGCTGCTCGCTCCCGCCGCGCTGGCCTTGGGCCGCATTGCCGCCGGGCGCCTGGCGCCACGCCTCGGGTGCGGCCCGTCCTGCTGACCGCCGCGACCACCTTGACCGCGCCTCGGCATTGCTGGTCCTGCCGACGGCCACGCCGACCCGGTGTTCGCCGAACCCGTCTATCCGCTGCTCGGCGCGAGCCTGGCCAACACGCTGCTCACCGGCATCGCGATGACCGCCATGCTCCGCTCCCGCACGGGCCTGGCCTCCGCAACCGTCGGCACCTCCCGGCAAACCGTCCTCGGCTTCGCCGTGATGGGATCGCTCGCCACCACTCGCGGTGCACGAAGCGGTCAGACCGGGCCGTGTTCGACCCGAAACCGGCATACCTCGCAGCCGGGGTTGCGACGGGTGCCCTGTTACCGGTCACCATCTGGCTCACGCCCCGGCGACCGGCCTCGACCGCACCGGCGAAGTCCTCGGGGCCCGCATAGGGCCGCCGCCTGTCGGCGTCCAAGCCAGGAGGGGTCCCGCGTCCCAGTCCGGCCAAATGGAGAGTATCCTCTATATTAATTGGATCGAGCTCTCTAATATCTCCGGAAGGGGTGGGCCATGGCCGTGCTGTACTCCGGTGACCGTCGGATGCCGCCAAGGCGTGGGCGGGCGCTGGCGGGGACCGACGCCACCATCGTCGCCGCGGGACGCGCAGCCGCGTGGGCGGCTGTCACCGGCTCAGTCGGAGCCCTCCCGTATGTCGCGATGAAGGCCTACTGGGCCTGGGGCGGCACCGCGGGGAAGCCCGCCGGGATGGATCTTGCCGACGAGTTCGCCAAGAACGGGGCGCCCCGCTTCCTGGTGTGGATGGAGCGACACGGCCTCGACTTCACCGCGATCGGCATCCTGCTGGCCGTCACCTTGCTCGCCGCGCTCGTCCGGCCATGGGGTCAGATCTTCCCGCGCTGGGTGCCGGGGCTCCGGGGCCGACGGGTCCCGCGGTGGCTGTTGCTGGCTCCCGGCTGGGCGGTCGCAGTGACGCTGACGCCTTATGGGGGCCTCGGCCTTGTCGTCATAGCCACCGGCGGCCTGTCGACGACGCATCTGGCCGGTCTGTCGCCCACAGTGTTCGTCATCGGGTTCGTCAACTTCTTCGCTATCGGCCTGTCCCTCGGCGTCTGTTCGCTGTCCTACCAGCGCCGGACCCGGACATACGTTGGCCGTACCGCCGACCGGCGCGGACGGCGGACAGGGACTTCCGTCGGCGAGGCCTCAGGTTCGACGACAGCCCCGCCGGCCGATCCCGGTGCCGGACATGACGGAGATCGCGAGCGCAAGGCCGCCTTCCGGCGCACCCCGCTCCCGGCTCCCCGATGGGCCGTCCGTGCCGCCCACGCGGCCGCCCTCACCACCGTGCCCTCGGGCCTGTGGCGGATAGCCCTCGGGTTCGGCCTGCCTGTCGGCTACAGCGACGCCGAACTTCACCGGTCGTTCCAGATCCCGGGCTGGGGCAGCGTCGCCGTCATCGGCCTCAGCGTGGTCTCCGAGGCACTGGCCCTGCTCACCCTTGGACTGGTCCGGCCGTGGGGCGAGGTCGTACCGCGCTGGATACCGCTCATCGGAGGACGACGTGTTCACCCGCTGGCGGCCGTCATTCCCGCCGCGCTCGGCTCAGTGGCTCTCACGGCCATCTGGAGCGGCTTCGCGTGGTGGTGGTCCCATGAGCACCACCCGGCGTTCCAGGGACCCTGGCGCGACATCGTCGGAGTCTGCTATCAGCCCCTGGTGCTCTGGGGCCCGCTGCTCGCGGCCGTCACCTTCTCCTATTACCGGCGCCACCGCGCCTGAGCCCTCGGGGTGTGGCCGACGATCGCAGCATTCCTGCACAGATCGCCCCTGGGAAACTCCACAACTACCGATGAACCCTGCGACAGGAGTGTGACTCGCGTGATCAAATGGGCCGGCCGGCTTCTGGCGTTCATTGGCGCCGTGCACCTTCTCGTCGGACTGCTGCTCAGCCGGTCGTACTTCGGGGATTGGCTGTTCCTGCGGCTTTGGGGCCACTGGTGGGAGGACACCCGCGCGGCCAATGCCTTCTGGGGCAGCCCGGCCGGCTTCGGTCTGCCGCTGTTCGTCATCGGCCTCTTGGTGACGTGGATGGATCGACGCGGCATAACGCCGCCGGTCTTCCTCCCCTGGGTGGTGCTCCCGTGGACTGTCGTCTGTACGGTCAGCGTGGAGCCGTCCCCCGCGCCGCTGGCGACAGCCGCATCCGTTCTGCTCTTGGTGGGTGTCCGTCGGTCCGCGCGCCCCGCCGGGTCATGATGCGATGCCGGCGACCATGGTGCGGGCCAGTGCGGTGCACGTAGCACCGTCGACTTCGCCGGCCTGGCTGGTGATCAGATTGAACAGTGCACCGCCGAACAGGGTGATCAGGGTTTCCACGTCAGCCCGCGATGTGGTCAGCCCGAGGGCTTGGTGCTGCTCGTGGGTGAAGTCGACCGCCGAGCTCTTCATGGCGTCGAAGGTCTGCTGCAGGGTGGGGCGGCGGGTGGCTTCCAATGAGAGTTCGTGCACCGCCAGGTACCGGTTGCGGTGCTGCTTCGCCGAGATCTCCAGCGACATCGCCAGCAGCCCGATCAGGCCCTCGCGGCCGATCGGGCCGGTGATCAGGCCGTGGGCGGCGGCCAATCCTGCTCGTGCAGTTCCAGCACACGTTCAGCGGCAGCGCCCAGAGAGAGATCTCTCTCTGGGGTCACACGCTGTCCCTCAACGTCCTGATCCCAGCGGTGATCGTGCCTGGCATCCTGTTCACCGGCCTGGCACTGTGGCCGTTCTTCGAGCAGTGGGTCACCGGCGACAAGCGGGAGCACCACCTGCTGGACCGTCCACGCAACCGCCCGACCCGCACCGCGATCGGCGTGGCCAGCATCACCTTCTACGGCGTCCTGTGGCTCGCCGGCGGCAACGACCTGATCGCGACCCACTTCCACCTCTCAGTTGAGACCCTGAGCTGGACGCTGCGTGTCCTGGCCTTCGTCGGCCCGGTCATCGCGTTCTGGTGCACCAAGCGCATCGCCCTCGGCCTGCAACATCGCGACCAGGAAAAGGTCCTCCACGGTCGTGAGACCGGCATCATCAAGGTCTCGGTGGGAGGCAAGTTCACTGAGGTCCATGAGCCGCTATCCGCAGGCGAACGGTACCGGCTGACCGCGCACGAGGTGCAGAAGCCGCTGGAACTCCAGCCGGACACCGATGAGAACGGCGCGCCACGGCCCAGGAATCGGTCGCTGAAGATCCGGGCCAAGCTATCGAGGTGGATGTTCTCGGATCATGTCGACCGCATGGATTCCCAACTCATGCATCCGACCCGGGATCCCGACAGCAGTGACCACTGAGCGTTCGAAGTCTACGGCTCAGCCCGAAGCCGTCGGGAGTCGTGTCGCCTTTCCCGGGCGATCCGGCAGAAGCCGTTCCAGCAGAGAAAGGCAGAACAGGTGATGAGTTCCCACACGCGTCGCGGCAAGGACTCCGAAGTGCATGGGATCTTCCAGAAGATCGCCGGGTACTACGACCGGATGAACTTCGTCATGACGCTCGGCCGTCATGAGAAATGGTGCCGGGAGGTGGCCGTTCTCGTCGCGCCGCCCGGAGGCGGGAAGCTGCTGGATCTGGCGACGGGGACGGGCGCGATCGCTCTGGAGGCCGCTCGCAGGTACCCCGCCGCCACGGTGACCGGCCTTGACTTCTCGGAGGAGATGCTGCGCCGGGCGAAAGCCAAACCCGGGGCCGCCGCGGTGCGCTGGCAGCATGCCGACGCGGCCTGTCTGCCCTTCGAAGACGAGTCCTTCGACGGGATCACCGAGGGCTACCTCCTCAGGAACGTCGAGGACTTGGACCGAGCGCTCAGCGAACAGCGCCGGGTCCTCAAATCCGGCGGCCGCCTCGTGATCCTCGAAACGTGCCCCCCGAGCGGCCCGGTGAAGCCGGTCGTGCAGTGGGGAATGCGTGTCATCGTTCCGCTGCTGGGACAGGTCGTGGCGCGCGACCGCACGTCCTATGCCTATCTCGAATCCAGCACGCGGGACTTCATGTCGCCGCAGCGCATCGCCGAGGTGCTGCACGGGCTCGGTTTCGAGGACATCGGGTGGCGTAAGAGGTTCTTCGGCACCAACGTCATCATGTGGGCCACCAAGACGGCGTGACGAACGGCGGCGACAGCGCTTGCATGCGACCGACGCCGCAAGGCCGCACGCCCTACGAAGGGGCGTGCGGACTTGCGGCGGCGCCCTGCTACGACGACTCGGCGGTAGCCATCTCAGTCCTCGAAGTCTGTGCACGTGTCGCGAGCGCCGTGGCCACGGTTTGCGCCAGCCCCGACGCCAGCACCGCTCCGGCCAGCGTCATCATCCCGCCGACCAGGCCCAGGCCGCGCATGTCCTTGCCCTCCGACAACGGCACCTTCAAGGAGGCGCAGACCATCCACCAGAAGCCCCATGAGAAGAGCGCGCCGGTGCCCAGCCAGGCTGCGGCGAGCGTCGTGCGCGCCGGCCGTGCGTCTCGGCTGCCGGCCAGGATCAGCATGGCGACGGTCCCGGTCAGTGGCAGCAGCGCGAACACGCCTTCCACGACCAGCCGTACCTGCCATGTCTGGTCCAGGTCCGGCCGCAGTCCCGTGCCGCCGGCCGCCCAGTACAAGTGGATCCCGGCGGGGAGCAGGCTGAAGGCCGCGACGCCGGCGATCGTGATCTTCTGCGCGGCGAACTTCGGGCCCGTGGGCAGATCCCAAAGCTGCAGCCGGAATGCCGGGGCCCAGCGGGAGCGCGCGTAGAGGAAGAACCCGATCGCGAGGCCGATCCCCTGCAGAATGAAGCCGGTGTAGACGATCCCGAACACCCAGCCGGCGATGTCGTCTGCCGGGTCGTGCCGCGGCTCGCCGCCCGCGGTCCCGGTCATCGCCGCCACCAGGCCGGACAGCGGGGCGCCGATGAGGATCGGCCCGATGAATCCGGTGGCGACCCACAGCGGGAACACCAGCAGCCAGGCCGGGATCCGGCGACCCCAGGGCCTGATGAGCGCGAGCGCCAGCGTCGCGGCGGCGGCGTCCATGCCCAGTGTCGCGAGATTCGCCCCGACCATCGTCGGGTTCTCCATCGCGTCGCACTTGACGCCGATGTGACTGCCGGCGGCCCAGGCGAGTTTGAGGGCGAGGTAGGGGAACGTTGCCGCGATGGTGCCGTAGCAGGCGATGACGCGCAGGCGACTGATCGGAGGGGCCTGCTCCGTCACGAAGTCCGCATCGGGTCCTGCCGAAGGCTTCATGGGGTGTGAATTCATTTCTTCCTTTGACATGCTTCTACCATCAGGATTCTTGTGGTCCGGTAGCGTGGTGGACCGGGTCCGTCCGGGGCGCCTGCTTGGCGCGGT
This sequence comes from Kitasatospora sp. NPDC018058, assembly GCF_044327205.1. Taxonomy (NCBI): domain Bacteria; kingdom Bacillati; phylum Actinomycetota; class Actinomycetes; order Kitasatosporales; family Streptomycetaceae; genus Kitasatospora; species Kitasatospora sp. NPDC018058. The sequence goes on from NZ_JBIRFA010000067.1 coordinate 12,117, forward strand.
GGGCGGCGACGAGCAGGAGGATCTCCGCGGCCAAGTCGAGCGGGGGTGCGAACCCGGCGAGCGCCGTGCCGCCAACCGTCCAGGTCAGCAGGGCCCAGGCGATGAACGGCGGCGGGGCGATGCCGCGGCGGTTCAGCCACATGATTGTCAAGCCGATGATGACGATCGGCGGGCCAAAACTGTTGTAGGTCAGCCAATATGCGCTTCCGGCCGGGCTCATCGCGGCCAGGTCGGAGCCCCACAGCTTCCCGCTGAACCAGTCGCGTGCGTGGCTCGCGGCGTGCTCGATGGTCAGCGCGAGCACTGTGTGCGCTGTTCCGAATGTCACCAGGAGCCATCCGGCCCAGGTGATCAGCTGCCGGTTCCGGGACGGCCCTGGGTCAGCTTTCGCGGTCATGGTGCACCTTCTTGTCCAGGTCGCGGTCGCGGTCGAGCCAGGCTCTCTCCCAGCGCCGGGTCAGGGCTGGGTAGATGACCAGGTAGCGGAAGGGTTTGATGAAGGCCAGATAGAACCGGCCGAGCCGGCCGCCGGGTTTGGTCAGGGCGGCCATCCGGAGTTCGTAGCCGCCGTCGTCGGTCGCGACCCAGCCCAGGTGGCACACGATGTGGGCGGTGGTGTTGGCCATCTCCTCCACGCACTCGTCATGGGTCTGGTACACCGGCGTGAACGGGATGTTCGGATCCTTATGTCCAGGGCAGCGGCGCAGGTCCTCCGGAAGGCGATCCCGCAGGGACGTCACGGCGGCGTCCAGGCCGGCCTGCGGCTTGTCCCAGCCGAACACCGCGCCGAGTTTCCAGCGCACCGCGAACAGGAACCGGGTCGGCCAGGTCGTCTTCCCGGGCCGGTTGCTGGCCTCCAGCGCGGCCAGCATCACGGGGAAGTCGTCCGGTCCGGCGCCGGGAGTGCGGAACGACCAGACGTCCTCGATCCGGAAATCCGGTGCGATCTCGTGGATGCGCCAGGGACGCGAGGTGTGGGCCTCGATGGGCATTCTCATATCGCACCACCCCTGCGGCGAGATGGAGAGTCGGATGGGTGGACCACCATGTTTGAGACCTCCTTGGTCAAGGCTGAACGGCCGCCGGGGCGTCATGCTGTCCGGTCGGCGCCGGGCGGGTGTCGTGCTCCCACTGGCGCTGCCAGCGGCGCTCCCAGGAGCGCATGAGGGCGGGGCAGACGACCTGGTGCCTGAAAGGCCTGATGGCGGCCATGTAGGCGGTCCCGAGACGGCCGTTCGGGTTCACCAGGACGGCCATCTGGCCGCGCCAGCCGCCCTGCTCGTCGGGGACCCAGCCCAGGTGCACCACTCCGTGCATGGTCCGGTTGGCGATCTCTGCGACACGTTCATTGCCCGACTGGTAGAGGAAGGTGAACGGCGACCGACCGTCGCCGGGGTGGATGGCGGCCGCTTCACGCAGCGTCGGAGGCAGGCGGTGGCGCAGGGGCCGCACCCGGGTGTCGAGTCCGCCCCGGTCCCGGTCCAGACCCAAAGCGGCGCCTAGCTTCCAGCGCAGCTGCCACAGCATGCGCGCGACCGGCGGGGCGTCCTGCTGGAAGTCGCCGTCCTGAAGCACCGACACCAGAGTCGTGAAGCCGTCCGGGCCGCCGGGCGTCGGCAGGGCCCAGACATCCTCCAACCGGAAGTCGGGAGCGATCTGGTGGATCAGCCAGGGGCGTGTCTCGTGGGCCGTGTTCGGCAGGTACATGGATGCACTCCGATCGACATGCATGGTGCTGCTCATCGGGGTTCTCGTGAGGGTGGACCCGCTGTGGCCGCGCTCCGCACGCTCCGCCACTCGGTCACGTCGAAGCGCGGTCCGGTCACGGCGCGGGTGTCGCCGGCGCCGTCATGTCACCCGCCGCCGGGGCCGGACGAGATTCCGGCTCCACCACCGGCGGCTTCGCCCGGGCGGCCGTCTGCGAGGTCAGGCGACGCAGCATCCGGACATGTGCCGTCATCTTGCGGTGATCGCCGTCGTCCGGCCGGAAGGCGTGAAGCGCCCGGTTCAGGCAATCCTCGATCAGAGTGTCGTGCAACCAGCGGAAGACCAGCGGCCAGGCGAACCGGGCGGTTCCGTGCAATCGCATTGCGATGACGTGGCGGAGCACGGTGCTGCCCGGTTCGTCGGACTCGACGGTGAACTCGTGGAACCCCTCGAAGCCGCGCGGGGCACTGAAGCGGAACCTCACCCACTGACCAGGCACGTATGCCGCGACGGTGTAGCCGATGGGGCCGTGACCGCCCCGCGAACCGACGCGCAGCCCTTGGTCGAACCTCATCCTCGGCCAGGCCGGATACGGCCACAGCGGGTCGTCGTCGCCAGCCAAGGCATCGATCAAGGCACCGACCTGCTCGGGTGCCGCCGGAATCCAGCGCTCGTGGACGTTCAGTACTGCCATGGTGCAGCCCTCCCCGGATATTAGAGAAACCTCTCCACTTGAAATGGAGAATACGCTCCATTTCAGAGCTGGGCCAACCGGTTGTGAGGACCCTGCCGGATGGCGAGGCAGAGAAGCCGATGCCCCCGACGCGGTTCCGGCCCGGCCGAGCCTCTGTCCTGCCTGGTCAGTCCTGGGCGAACAGGGTCGCTGCGACGTGGTGGGTGTCGGCGTACTCCGTCACCGAGGTGATCTTCCCGTCCCGGACGGTGAAGACTCCGGCGCACTTGTTGTCATAAACCGCGCCGTTGGCAGCGGTGGCCTTCGAGATCCACTCCGCGAGCACCTGTTCGCCGTCCGCGAAGGACACCGACCCCGGCAAGCCCCGCATCGCCTGGAACGACGAAGTCGCCCGCGCCACGCTGGTGGACGCCCTGGTCACCGACGCGCTCAACCTGCTCGGCCGCCTGCCCGAGCGGCAGCTGGACGAGAAGGCCGCCGACGCCGCTGCTGACACTGGTCGCCGGGCAGGACGTCGAGGTCGCCGGCGGCTCAGACGGGCGCGACGGGCGGTGGCGGATCGCCCGCGGCGCCGCCCACGACCGGATCGTGTCCACCGTCGACCCCGAGGCCAGGCACATCCACAAGAACCGAACCCGCCCAGGACGGCTTCCGCGCTCACGCCGCCACCGAACCTGAGACCGGTCTGCTCACCGAGGTCGAGCTCACCGCCGGAAGCGGCGGCGAGAACCGTGAGGCCGCCGTCGCCGAGACCCTGCTCGCCGACGAGACCGAGGACCTGACCGTCCTCGGCGACACCGCCTACGGCACCGGCGACCTGCGCGAAGCCCTCGAAGCCGACGGCCACACCCTCGTGATCAAGCCACCGCCACTGAAGCCCGCCGTCCCCGGCGGCCTCACCAGCGACGACTTTCACGTGGACACCCGCGCCGGCACCGTTACCTGCCCCGCCGGCCACACCAAAGCCCTCGGCCGCCCCCTCGCGAACGGCAACCGCCAGGCCCAGTTCAAGACCCTCTGCCGCACCTGCCCGCTCCGCGAGCGCTGCACCCGCTCCAAGACCGGCTGCACCTTCAACGTCCACCCCCAGTACGACCGCCTCAAAGCCGCCCGCCAGACCGCAACCGACCCCAACTGGCAAGCCGAATAACGCCGCTGGCGGCCACCGGTCGAACGAGCCATAGCCTGGCTCACCGCCCGCGGCACCCGCCGGGTCCCCTACCGAGGCGTCCTGAAGAACAACACCTGGCTCCACAACCGCGCCGCCGCCCTCAACCTCCGCCGACTGATCAACCTCAGCCTCACCCACACAGGCCACACCTGGACCATCACCCCCGCACCCGCATAGCGCAGGAGGGGCTGTCCCCAACCGGGACAGCCCCTCCACCAGCAAGATCTTCAGCAGACTTATAGTAGGGCTTTGTTAGGTACCCCGATTGATCACCGCCGAGTAGTCTTCTGTCAGGTGTGACACCTGAGGAGATGAAAGAGGTCCGTCCGCGTCTGGAGGCGTTCGCGGCCGAGATGCTGGGCTCGCTGGCGCGTCGGGACCAGCGGGCCAAGGGCGAGCTGTATCTGCGCGGGTTGATGCTGGACGGCAAGCGCAAGTCGATGCAGCCGATGGCCGAGCGCCTTGGCGTGGACCATCAGCAGTTGCAGCAGTTCGTCTCCTCCTCTACCTGGGACTACTCCAAGGTCCGTGAGCGACTGGCCCGTTGGGCTGCGGCACACATCTCGCCCGAGGCGTACGCGATCGACGATGTCGGCTTCCCCAAGGACGGATACGACTCGCCGGGGGTGGCGCGGATGTACTGCGGCGCACTGGGCAAGCGCGGCAACTGCCAGATCGGGGTCAGTGTCAACCTCGTGTCCGACCGTGCCTCCTCGGCCGTCGACTGGTGCCTGTTCCTGCCCGAGAGCTGGGACGACACCAAACACGGCGAGGATCCGCTGCTGGCCGAAGCGATCCGCCGACGCCGGACGAAGGCTGGCATTCCCAACACAGCGCGGCACCGGGAGAAGTGGCGCCTGGCCCTGGACATGCTGGACGAGATGCGCGGCAACTGGGAGTTGCCGAATCTGCCGGTCGTCGCGGACGCCGGTTGCGGGGACGCCACCGGCTTTCGCGAGGGCCTGACCGAGCGCGGCCTGGCCTACACGGTCGCGGTCAAAGCCACCACCACCGCCCACCCCGGCGACGCCACGCCCGAGCGCCCGCCGTATTCCGGGCAGGGCCGCCCTCCCGTGTCGGCCTACCCCCAGCCGCACGCCACCCTGCGCGCCCTGGCCCTGGCCGCCGGACGCGACAGCCTGCGGACTGTCACCTGGCGCCAGGGCAGCAAGGCCACCAAGCACAACCCGAACGCCGAGATGCGCTCGAAGTTCCTGGCCCTGCGGGTACGCCCGGCCAACCGATCCATCCGCCGGGCCGCCGACGGATCCCTGCCCGACTGCTGGCTCCTCGCCGAGTGGCCACCCGACTCCGCCGAGCCCACCGACTACTGGCTCTCGACACTGCCCACCGACACCCCACTACGCGAGCTGGTACGAATCGCCAAGATCCGCTGGCGAGTTGAGCACGACTACCGCGAACTCAAGGACGGTCTCGGTCTGGACCACTTCGAGGGCCGCAACTACCTCGGCTGGCACCGCCACGTTACCCTCGCCGCCCTCGCCCAGGCCTTCTGCACCATGCTCAGGCTCGACCCCAAAGTCCCTGCGCCGGCCTGACCCTTTACGCGGTCCTCCGCGAACTCCAGGCCCTCCTAGCCACCTGGACCGGCGCCTGCTCGATATGCGGCCAACCCGCACCCGTCCCCGAGCCCCACCATAGGACCTAAGCTAACAAAGCCCTACTGGGCCAGCAGGTCCAATGCGCAGCGCTCGGCGAGTTCTTCGGCGTGCGGGGGCAGCGGCCGACCCGCGCGCAGATATCGTCGGACCACTGCCAGCGGCAGTTCGATGACTGCCAGCATGACCCGGTCGACTTCGAGCTCGGCGGTGGCCCCCGCGCGCTCGGCGAGTTCTGCCACCGCCTCCAGCACGCGCTTGTTGCCGTCGTCGGCACGCCGGGTGTACTCCTCCGGCCATTCGTCGCGGCCGAAGGATTGCGGTCCGTGCAAGAGCACCGCGGCTTCCCGCGGGTTCTGCCGACTCCAGGCGACGACGTGCCGGGCCGCAGCGGCCCCGGCCCGCAGCGGATCCCTGTCGGATTGCAGCGCGGCGAAGTATCCGGTTTGGAAGTGCTCGACGGTCCGCAGCCACAACTCGGCCAGCAGGGCAAGCCGCTGCGGGAACCGGTGGTAGATGGAGCCGTTGGGCACGCCGCTGGCGCGGGCGATTGCCGACATCGTCACCGCCGCTGGCCCCGTGTCGGCCGCGATCCGCACGGCGGTGTCCAGCAACTGCGTCTCGTCGTAGCGAGGTGGTCGGGCCATGAAATAGAGAGTACGCTCCACATTGCGGTGGAGCGAGCCGGGGTCGACTCGTTTCGTGACCCGATCCTCACGACGGGTTGACACGCCGGTCCGGTCGAGGTGGTCGCCGCGGCCGGCGGCAAGATGTGCGGCGTCGGGCGGCTGCGTGAGTTGCTGGACGAGACCAGGTCGCGCGGTTTCAGGACCCACCCTCATTCCCGGGGCATAGTGTCGGAGAGTGTTGATCATCATCCTGCCTGCGGCGGTGATGACCTGGTGTTCCTCGTCGACGACGGCCTGGGCGTTGTAGGCCTGGATGTAGGCGCCGTCGCCGTTCTTCATGATCCGTGAGTCGGGGTCGGTGAAGTTGGCCTGGGCCTTGGGCTTGGGGCGGGCCCTGGCGGCGGCCTTGTCGCCGGCGTCGGTGACGGCCTGCTCGTCGTCGGTGCCCGCGCGTTCCTGGCGGCGGCGTTCCTTGTCCTCGGCGTGGGCGCGGGCCTTGTCGGCGGCTTCGGCCTCGATCTGTGCGCGGGCGGCCTGCAGTTTGGCCAGGCGCTTCTCGCGGCGGTCGAGTTCGGCTGGCAGGTCGGTGTCCTTGCCGTCGACACCGAACCTCTGGTCCTCGGCGGTGTCGGTGGCCTCGGCGTCGGCCAGCAGGGCGGCGGCCTGGGCCTCGATGGCGGCGATCTCGGCCTCGACGCGTTCTTCCTTGTCGATCAGGCGGCCGTAGCTCATGGCCTTGTGCTTGGAGGCGTTGGCTTCGAGCTTCGTGCCGTCCAGGGCGACGCGGCCCATCTTGACCATGCCGAGCCTGGTCGCCAGGTGCAGGGACTGGGTGAACAGGTCGGCGAGGGCGTCCAGGTGGCAGCGGCGGAACCGCGATATCGACCGGAAGTCCGCTACCTGGCCGGCGGCCAGGTAGCGGAACACGATGTCGTCGGCGCACCTGCGCTCGATCGCCCGTGAGGAGCGCACCCCAGTGGTGTAGCCGTAGATCAGCAGACGCAGCATCAGCCGCGGTTCGTAGGGCGGGTAGCCGCGCTTCTCGGTGTAGTCGGCTCGGATCGCCGTCAGGTCGAGGACGTCGTCGACCAGGTCGGCCACGAACCGGGCGAGGTGGTCCTGGGGCAGCCAGTCGTCCAACGACGGGGCAGCAGCAGGACCTGGTGCGGGTCGAACGCCCTGAACCGCTTGTCCACCGCCGCCGGACGGCCCTGCGACTGCCTCTTCTCGGCCGGCTCGACCTCGAACAACCCGTCCTCACCACGCATACCGCTATCATCCCTCACAAATGATCTTGAAGTGTAGGCGGTTGATGGTGCTCCCCGAAACGGCCACCTTGCGCTCACTCGCTCCCCAGCTGTGCCCAGTCGATCTCCCCGGGGGCGAGTTTTGAGGGCCGTGGGGTCATGCCGGTGAGTCTGCAATGAGGAGGCGGTAACCGTAGTCCACGCTGTCCTGTTCGAGCAGGTCGCAGTGGCGGCGGTGCCAGGCACCTGAGGCCAGGTCCGCGCGGAGCCGGGCCATCGCCGGTTCCACCACGGTCGATGGCAGTTGGGCGAACGTCGAGCTGGCCTGCCGCAGGACCGGGTCCAGGAACATCTCCGGCCGGCGCCAGTAGGCGATCTGGAAGCCGTCGGTGAAGTCGTGCGGGATCGGGAAGGGCAGGACTGTGTGCGCGCCCAGGGCTTCGGCCACCTGGGCGAGCGCAGTGAAGCGGGCATGCTCCAAGGCGCGGATCTCCGGCAGGTACTCATCGAGCAGCCACAGCTCCCGCGGGTGCGTCGGGTCCCAGGTGAAGACGACCTGCCGTCGGGCCACCCGGCGCAACTCGGCGAGCCCGCGGTGCAGGTCGGGCCAGTGGTGGACGGTCATCACGGCCATGGCGGCGTCAAAGGCCCCGTCCGCGAACGGGAGGTCCTCCGCTCCAGCCCGGACCTTGTTCGTTCCCGGGTGCTGGTCGAGCATGACCTGGGAGGGGTCCACAGCGGTGACGTGCGCGTGGTCGGGCTCATAGGAGCCAGTCCCGGCACCGACGTTGACCACCGTGCGCGCCTCGCCCAGCGCCTGCCGGATTAACGTGGCAAGTCGCGGGTCGGGCACCCGCACCCGCCGGTAGCCGACACCGATACGGTCGTAGGTCGCCGGTGCAGCACCGGAAGCAGCAGAATCCATGCCGCCGATCCCACCAGGCCAGGTCACACCCGGCCAGACATTTAGGATGGGCCGAATGTTGCTGCTCCGCCTGGACGTGGGCGACCTCGCCGCCGTCCGGTTCGCCGTCTCACCGCTCCAGGAGACCGTGCTGAGCCTGTGGGCGTGGCACAACCCGATCCGGCACGCCGCGCACCAGCCGCTGCTGCGCCAGGCCGCCCCGCTGCTCGACCAAGTGGACTGGCCGCTGCTGCAGGCCCTGGTCGGGCCGCGGCGCTTCCTGCCCGACTTCCTCACCCCCCAGCCCCCGGTCCCCGCCCCCGACATCGACGACGAGTTCGCCGTGCTGCGAGCGACCCCAGCCGAGCGCGTCACCGCCGACCTGCTCCAAGCGGCCAGCGGCCGACCACTGCACCCCCGGCTGCACGGAGCACTGGACGACCCCCTTGGCACGCTGTCGGCCATCACCGACACCCTGTACGGGTACTGGGCCCTGGTGATCGCGCCGCACTGGCCCAGGATCGAGGCCGTGCTGCGGGCCGACATCCTGCACCGGGCCCGACGACTCGCGGACGGCGGAGCCGCCGCGCTGTTCGCCGACATCGACCCCGGACTGAGCTGGCAGGACGGCACCCTGCTCCTGGACGCCTTCCCCGAGGCCCGGCTGGACGTCGACGTGGATGGCCGCGGGGTGGCCTTCACCCCCTCCCTCTTCTGCGACCACGCCGTCACCCTGGTCGACCACGCGCTCCCGCCCCGGGTCTGGTACCCGGCCCGGGGCCGCGCCACGGTATGGCATACCGACACTGCCGTGCCCGCCGCGCTGGCCGACCTCATGGGACGCACCCGCGCCAGGATCCTCACCCTGCTGGCCGAGCCCGCCGGGACCACCGACCTCGCCCGCCGCCTCGGCACCAGTCCGGGCACGGTCAGCCAGCACCTCGGCGTGCTGCACCGGGCCGGACTGGTCACCCGCGCACGGCACAGCCACACCGTCCTGTACCTCCGCAGCCAACTCGGCGACCGGCTCTCCATCTGAGCGGACGACCGCCGATCCGAGGCCGCCGCCAACGCGACAAGCCCGGACATAGCCACAACCCGAAGGGACCTATCAGTACCTGGCTGAGGAGCCCACACATCCGTGGCCAAAATCAAGAAGTGCCATCAGGGTTGCCGGTTACTGGGACACGCTCCTAGATGACTGATGCCAAGGGCTCGCCGGCGCGCATGAAATGAAGCGAGGGAGTCCAAAGATCGGTTGTGACGCCTGATCTGGACTCCCTCGCGACCGCACTCTACGTGAAGACCGAGTGCGCCACGAGGCTCTGTTGTTGTACCGAATGGGGGTGGAAGACCTTCATCTCCCTGCCGCCGTAGCGGTGGGGTGAAGCTGGAGGCAGCCGGACCCGGGAGTCGCCGGGGAGGGTGGGAGCAGCCTCGACAAAGTCGCGACGATCCAGGACTGCCGGATGGATCGGGCGCGGTGAGCGAGACGGGAAGGTATACGCGAGGAACCGGCTGCGTTACGCCTCTTGATCACGTGCCAGCTCTAACCCGGTGGATTCGGGCTGGTTTGCGGTGCGCACTCGCCGTCTTGGCGGCGAGGAACTCCCGGGGAGGGTCTTCGATGTTCGACCCGGGAGGTCATGGTGAATTGTCTACGGCAGTATCCGTGACGATGCCGCAGGGGCAAAGCCGGGTGCCTAACCCGTCGATCGGACAACAGGGAACGTGGGAACCATCCGTATCCACTCCCGCCATCCGGCCCTTCCAGGGTCGGACAGCGGGATAGGCGCGACGTCTGCCGAAGGAGCGGATGGGGCGGAGCCGCCGTAGTACTCCGCGCCGGGGAAAGCCCGTGCACATGGGGAAGGGCGGTAGCGTGTCAGACAAGGAGTGGATGTAATGTCCGGAGATGCGCCGGTGAATACCGGTGCCGCATCCTGGCCGGATGCAGATTCGGCCGAGATCGCGGTACGGAGGATGCAGAGCAAGTTGCACCGCTGGGCGACCGAAGATCCCGGTCGCTGTTTCGACGATCTGTTCAACCTCGTTTACGACCCGGCGTTCCTGATGGCTGCTTGGAAACGCGTGTCCACCAACAGGGGCGCCAAGACGGCAGGGATCGACAAGGTCAATGCGGCCGTGGTCGAGACCTGGGTAGGGGTCGGTGCCTTCCTGGCCAGGCTCCGGGACTCGCTGAAGTCTGGCGAGTACCGGCCGGTCGAAGTACGGCAGGTGATGATCCCGAAAGGGAAGAGCACGGGGAAGTTCCGGAAACTCGGTATCCCCACCATCACCGACCGTGTGGTCCAGGCAAGCCTGAAGGCAGTACTTGAGCCCATTTTCGAGGCGGACTTCAAGCCGTGCTCGTATGGGTTTCGCCCGAAGCGGCGCGTACATGACGCCATCGCCGAGATCCACTATCTGACCTCCGGCTCCAGGGACTACCACTGGGTGCTGGAGTGCGACATCAAGGCCTGTTTTGACGAGATCAATCACACGGCATTGATGGATCGCTTCCGGATGAGGATCAAGGACAAGCGTATCTGCGGGCTGGTGAAGGCATTCCTGAAATCCGGGATCCTCACCGAACTCGGAAATCGGGAAGAGTCGCTGACAGGGACTCCACAGGGTGGGATCCTATCGCCGCTGCTCGCCAATATCGCTCTGTCCGCGCTGGACGATCATTTCGACCAGCAATGGCATCGTGACATGGGGACACCGTATCGGCGATCCAAGCGTAAGAAGGACGGCCTCGGCAACTGGCGAATCATCCGCTACCCGGATGATTTCGTCCTGGTGGTCTCGGGAGACCGCCACCACGCCGAGAGCCTGCGCGAGGAGGTGGCAGCCGTACTCGCCCCGCTGGGGCTGCGGCTGGCACCGGAGAAGACCCGGGTAGTCCACATCGACGAGGGCTTTGACTTCCTCGGACACAACATCCGCCGCCAACGGAAGCGAGGAACCACGAAGCACTACGTCTACACCAAGCCGTCCAAGAAGGCCATCGCGTCGATCAAGGACAAGGTGCGGGAGCAGACGTACAGATCGACCCGCCACATGGAACTGGACGAGCTGCTTCGCAGCCTCAACCGGAGCCTGGCGGGGTGGGCGAACTTCTTCCGACACGGGGTGTCAAAGGCGACCTTCACCGCAGTCGACTCCCACACCTGGGGTCGGCTGATGCGGTGGATCCGCGCCAAGTACGCAGGGAAACACCGGCTCGGGATGAAGGAACTCCGCAACCGCTTCTGTGACAAGGGGTGGCGGTTCGCCCACAACGGGGTCGTTTTCACCGGCGCATCCAGCGTCGCAGTGGAACGCTACCGCTACCGCGGAAGCGACATCCCGACCCCGTGGACCTCGAAAGCAGCAGTCGCCACGGCAGGCGGCTGACCAACGGTCAAGACACGTGGAGCGCCCGGTGCGGAGAAATTCGCACGCCGGGTGCGGGAGGGGGCCCGAGGGAGACGACCGACGGAGACGTCGGCACCGCGCCCACGGGCCTACCTCACCGATCTGCTGAAGGAATCGCCGCATCTGGCTCCGTGGCGGCCCGAGATCGGTATCGAGCCCCGGCTCAGCGACGCCGAGTTGGTCACGCTCGCGGTGATGCAGGCCCTGCTCGGCCATGTCTCCGAGCGCCGCTGGATCCGCTACGCCCGCTCCCACCTGCGGCACCTGTTCCCGTACCTGCCGGGTCAGTCGGGCTACAACCGGCGTCTGCGCAAGGCTGCCGACCTGATCGCCCGCGTCAACCGGCTGCTGGCCACCGACACCAGCCTGTGGACCGACAACGTCTGGGTGGTCGACTCCACCCCGATCGAGTGCGGCCGCTCCCGCGAGACGGTCAAGCGCTCCGACCTGGCCGGATGGGCCCAGTACGGCTACTGCGCCAGTCACTCCCGGTTCTTCTGGGGTCTGCGGCTGCACCTGGTGTGCACCCTGCACGGCCTGCCCGTCGCGTTCGCGCTGACCGGCGCCAAAGCCGACGAGCGCACCACCCTGCTGGACATCCTGGCCACCGAGACCGACCTGGTGGCCACCCGGCCTGGTCAGACCCTGATCGGGGACAAGAACTACTACGGCGCCGCGTTCGAGCGTGAACTCGCCGAGCTGGAGCTCCGGCTCCTGCGTCCGGCCCGCAAGGGCGAGGCCGTGCGGGCCGGATCGCAGCTGTTCAAGCCGTTGCGGCAGGTCATCGAGTCGGTCAACGACACCTTCAAGGGTCAGCTCGACCTCGAACGACACCAAGGCCGCACACCCGGCGGCGTCATGGTCCGCGTCCTCCAGCGGGTCCTCGCGCTGACCGCCGCGATCTGGCACAACGACCACACCGGCCAGCCCGTCATGCGCTCGCTGATCGCGTACGACCACTGAGAAGCCGTTGTCGTACCGAATTTGATCGGCGTGTTTTCGCAGCTCAGGCATGATGTCGGCATGGGCGAGGCATGCTCGGGCCGTTGGATTGTCTCGCTGGTGGAGGTGCCGGGATGGCGTCGGTCGTGGGTCTGCTGGAGGAGCGGGAACTGGCCGCGCGGGAGCGCGTGGAAGAGCTTCGAGAGGTGGCCGACCGGGTGCTCGCCGAGCTCGCGGAAGCGGAGACGGCCTGGCACGAGTGGTTGATCGCCAGGCAGCGCGTCGGCGAGGTCCTGTC
>NZ_JBIRFA010000068.1:0-23746 GCF_044327205.1 Kitasatospora sp. NPDC018058
ATCAGACGGCCTCGGCCCGGCGGGGCTGGCGTAACTCATCGTGGCCGACGAACGGCTCGCGCGACTGGCCATGCACCCACCGGGACCGAGAGGTCGCAACCCTACCGAAGAGGGCTGCAGAAGGGATGGTCCTCTAATGAGCGCGGAGGCGCTCCGGCCGGCGGGAGGTCGGGAGCGGCGTCCTGGTTGCCGCCCGGAATCGGCCGGTACCCCGCCGGGCTCCGGCCGGACATGGGGAACCAACGTCGAGCGCCCACTCAGATGACCCCGGCCTGTAGGGCGTAGACCACGGCGTGGGTGCGGTTGCGCAGGTTGAGCCGGGTGACCACGCCGTGCACGATGCTCTTCACGGTGCGCTCGGAGTAGCTGAGCTTCGCGGAGATCTGCTTGGTGCTCAGGCCCTCGGCCAGTAGGCGCAGGACTTCGACCTCCCGGTCGGCCAGGCCGGCCAGGTTCAGTCCGACCGGCTCCAGCGCCTTGTCCCGGATCGCGCGGATCTGGGCGATGAGCGCCTGCTGCACGCCCGCCGAGGACTCCCGTCCTCCTGCGGCGGCCTCCTGGACGGCGCGCTTGATGTCGTCGAAACCGCTCTCCTGCCGGTGCAGATAGCGCACCAGGCCCAGGTCGATGACCCGCAGCATGTGGTGTTCGGGAAAATCGTTGGCGACCAACACCATCGGCAGCACGCTGTCCGGAGTTTCACGCTGGACCCGTTCCACCCGGGAGAGCATGTCACTGGTGATCTCGGTCGCTAAGACCAGGAGGACATCGGCGGGATGGCGCCAGGTCCAGTAGCTGGCATCGATGTCTTTGCACGAAGAGAGCCACCAGACGGCGCCCTCTCCGGTGACGGGATCGTTTGCCAGAACGGCCACGGTGACGGGTTTGGCGGCCTTATCGCTCATGGTCTTTCCCCCGGTCACGCGCAGGACGGAATTCCCCGCGGCCTTGCACATGGCGCCGGTCGCGCTCACCCCTGGCGCCGTCATGGTGCGCTGCATCAATCTCACAATCGTGAGACGGCCAACGGCGCATCAGGAGTTCACCGACCGCCGAAAGAGTAGCCCCCGGGCCTGCCCGTTGGGGCAGCCGGAACTGCCCGAAAGCGCAGCCGACGCCGCCCGGCAACCGCAGAAGAGCAGGTGGCACGGCCTGCCGCCGGCGATCACACACCATCCGAACGCTGACGGGAGTCTGTGCCGCCCCAACGTGCGACGCTCCCTGCCCCAAGGGGCAGGACGGCTTGCGTTCCCTCTCTCGTGCCATTCATCTTGGGACCGGTGCGACGCCCCGCTCACAGTGCGAAGGTCTCTGCAGCAGGCCCGAATTGAATCCCTTCCACCAATACTTCGGACAGAGAGGAAGCCTGCGGCCATGACCCTCCATGGGCATTCGACGGACAGCGCGGTACAGCAGCCCGAAACCCCTCCCGGCGCTCGTTCGCTGGACGAACTGCGGGCCGTCATCACCCGCATCTGGCAGGATGTGCTGCGTCTCGAAGACCTGACCGCCGACGACAACTTCTTCGAACTGGGCGGCCATTCGCTGACCGCCTCGCAGGTAATCTCCCGGATGTCGCAGGCGCTGCAGGTGGAAGTGCCGCTGGCGGCCTTCTTCGACCACCCCACCGTCGCCGAACTCGCCGCCTTCACGGCGGCGGCGCAGCAGGCCGGGGCGCAGACCGGTGTCCAGTAACCCGTTGCCCGGCCAACCCTCACCGCTGTCGGCAGCTCAGCAGCGGCTCTGGTTCTTCTGGCAGCTGCGCCCGGACAGCAGCGAGTACAACGTCCCCAAGGCCACCCGGCTGCACGGCCCGCTCGACCTGCCCGCCATGGAGCGGGCCGTCGCACGGCTGACCGAGCGACACAGCATGCTGCGCGCCACCTTCCCCCTGGTGGACGGCGCGCCGGTGCTGCGGATCGCGCAGGCCGTCACCGTGCCGCTGACCGTCACCGACCTGACCGACGTGCCTGCCCCGGCCCGCGAACGCGCACTGGCCGAGGCGGTGGACCGGCTGGCCCTGGCGGCGTTCGACCTGCGGGACGGCCCGGTGTTCCGGGCCGGGCTGATCCGGCTTGCGGCCGAGGAGCACGTGCTGGTGCTCGCCTTCCACCACATCGTGGTCGACGGCTGGTCGCTGGGCATCATCGAGCGCGACCTGGCCGCCGAGTACACCGCCGCGCTCACCTGCTTCGGCGAGGGCGCGCAGCCGCTGCCCTCCTCTTCCTACGACTACCGGGACTATGCGGCCGCCGAGCGGCAGATGCTGGCCGGCCCGCGCCGGGCCGAGGCCATGGCCTACTGGCGGCGGCAGTTGGCCGAGGCGCCCGCGCAGCTTCAACTACCCACCGACTGGCCTCATCCGCGCGTCCAGAGCAACGCGGGAAACGCCAGCTCCTTCCCGGTGTCCCCCCAACTCGCCCAGCAGGCTCGGGCCTTGGCTGCCGAGCAGCGGGTCACCAAGTTCATCGTGCTGCTCAGCGCCTACGCGGTGCTGCTGGCCCGGCTGGCCGGGGCCGAGGAGGTGGTGATCGGCGTGCCGGTCAGCGGCCGCACCACGCTGGAGACCGAAGGGGTCGTCGGGCTCTTCGTCAACATGCTGCCGCTGCGGGTGCGCCTGAGCCCCGGGCTGACCTTCGCCGAGCTGCTGCACCAGGTCCGCGACACCTTCCTGGCCGGTCACGAGTACCAGGACCTGCCCTTCCAGCAGGTGGTGGAGGAGCTCGCGCCCGAGCGGCTGACCTCACGCCACCCGATCTTCCAGAGCGTCTTCACCTATGAGGAGCTGGTCGCGGCCGAGTCCGGGATGCCCGGGCTGACCGCGAGCCCGGTGCCGATCCGGATCGAGACCGCGAAGTTCGAGCTGACCCTGCATCTTGCCTTCGGTGCCGAGCAGGCCGAGGGCTGGATGGGCTACCAGAGCGACCTGTTCGAGCCGCGCACCGCGCAGCTGCTGGGCGAGCGGTACGTGCGGCTGCTCTCGGCAGCCCTGGCCGCACCGGATGCGCCGCTCTCCCGGCTGCCCCTGCTGGGCGTACAGGAGGAGCGGACGGTGCTGGCCGGCGCGCTCCAGCCGCCGGCGCCCGTCACCGAGTGTGTGGACCGGATGGTCGAGCGGCAGGCCCGGGAGCGACCGACGGCGATCGCGGTGCGCACCGCGGACCGTGCCCTGTCCTACGCCGAACTCAACCGGCAGGCCGACCTGGTGGCTGCGCGGCTGCGAGCGGCCGGCGCCCGGCCGGGCAGCCTGGTGGCGACCTGTCTGCCGCGTGGCGCGGAGCTGGTGGTCGCCGAACTCGGCATCCTCAAGAGCGGCGCCGCCTATCTGCCGCTCGATCCGGCCAACCCTCCGGGCCGACTGGCCGCCGTGCTGAGCGACGCCGCTCCACTGGCCGTTCTGACGGACCGGCAGCACCGGCGGCTGCGCGAGGATGCCCTCGTCCTTGAGGACGTCCTCGCGCACAGCGACGCGCAGCCGGTGGCGCCCGAGCCCGCACCGCGAGCCCGGGCCACCGACCTCTCGTACGTCATCTACACCTCAGGCACGACCGGCCTGCCCAAGGGCGTGATGATCGAGCACCGGGCGCTGGCGAACCTGGTGGCGTGGCATCACCGGGAGTTCGGCCTGAGGCCGGGCGATCGCACCACGCTGATCGCCGCCCCGGGCTTCGACGCCTCGGCCTGGGAGATCTGGCCCGCACTGGCCGCCGGGGCCACCCTCGAAGTTCCGGACACCGCGACCGTGTTGTCCCCGACCGAGCTGACCGCCTGGCTGGTGGCCCGCGAGGTGACCAGCTGCTTCGTGCCCACCCCGCTGGTCGAGCGCATCGCTGCCGCCCCCTGGCCGGCCACCGGCGCCCCACGCTCGGTGCTGACCGGCGGCGACCGCCTGCACGGCATCGGGTGCCGGGAGTTGCCGTTCCGGCTGGTCAACAACTACGGCCCGACCGAGAGCGCGGTGGTCGCCACCTCGGGCACGGTCACCCCCGGTGTCCGTGACCGCGGTGCGCTGCCGGACATCGGCCGCCCGATCGCCGGCGTCGAAGCCTTCGTACTGGACGAGCAGTTGTGCCCGGTCCCGGTCGGACTGCCCGGGGAGCTGTATCTCGGCGGGGTCGCGCTGGCCCGTGGCTACCTGGGCCGGCCCGAATTGACCGCCGACCGCTTCGTCCCGCACCCCTACAGCTACGCTCCCGGCGCGCGGCTCTACCGTACCGGCGACCTGGTGCGCTGGCGTTCTGACGGCAGCATCGACTTCCTGGGCCGCAACGATCGGCAACTGAAGCTGCGCGGGTTCCGGATCGAGGCCGGTGAGATCGAGAACATCCTGCGCGCCCACCCCTGCGTGCGCGACGCCATCGTGGCGCTCGCGCCCGGCGGCCCGGACGGCGCCGAACCCGCCCTGGCCGCTTACCTCGTGCTCACCGACCCGGACGCGCTGCCCGACCGGGCCGAGCTGCACGAGCAGGTGGGACGCCAACTGCCCGGCTACATGCGCCCGCACGAGTACCGGGTGCTGTCCGCACTGCCGTTGACCGCCAACGGCAAGGTGGACCGCGCCGCGATCGCCGGGCAGGGGACGCTGCTGGCCACCCGGGCCGCGCCCGACCCCGGCACCCGCACACCACTGGAGCAGCGGATCGCCGCCGTCTGGGCCCGGGCGCTTGGCCACGAGAGCTTCGGCACCCAGGACAACTTCTTCGACATCGGCGGCCACTCGCTGCTACTGGCCGGCGTCCGAGCCGACCTGGCCGAGCAGTTGGCGCGCGAGCTGAGCATCCTCACGCTCTTCGAGCACCCGACCATCGCCGCACTGGCCCGCCAGCTGGACCGGGCTCCTGACCCCGCGGCACCCGCCGCTGCGAGCCCCGCGAACGATCCCGCCGGTGCTCGCCTGCGGCGGGGCACCGCCCGGCTGAAGGCGCTGCGCACACAAAACCGGCGCGCGGCTGCTGCTCGCATCCCCGACCCGGCCGCACCTCTCCCCGACACCACTGTTGGAAGGACTGACTCATGATCGACGCCGACTACGACAGTGGCAACGACACGCACTTGGCCATCATCGGCCTGGCCTGTCGGTTCCCGGGCGCCGCCACGCCCGAGGAGTACTGGGACAACCTGGTGGCCGGCACGGACTCGGTGCGGTCCTTCACCGCGGAGGAGTTGCGCGAGTGGGGCCACGACCCCGCCGCGCTGGACGACCCGCGCTACGTCGCGATGCACGGCATCGTCGACGGCGTCGGGGAGTTCGACGCCGACTTCTTCCAGTTCTCCACCCGCGACGCCACTGTGCTCAACCCGCAGCACCGGCTCTTCCTGGAGTGTGCCTGGGAGGCACTGGAGCGAGCGGGCTACGACCCGCGCGCCACCCCCGGCACGGTCGGCGTCTACGCCGGCGCGGGACGCAACGGCTACCCCGCGCTGGTGCAGGACCAGGCCGACCGGTTCCCCGGGGTGGACGACCTCGCGCTCACCATCGCCAACGAGCCCGAGCACCTGGCCACCCGGGTCTCCTACAAGCTCGGGCTGACCGGGCCCAGCATGGCGGTGCTGACGGCCTGTTCGAGCTCGCTGGTCGCCGTCCACGAGGCCGGCCGGGCACTGCTGGCCGGTGACTGCGACGTGGCGCTGGCGGGCGGGGTCACGCTGCGCCTGCCCCAGGCCGGCTACCGCTACCTGGAGGGCGGCACGATGTCCCCCGACGGCCGCTGCCGCACCTTCTCGGCGGACGCCAAGGGCATCGTGGGCGGCGACGGGGCGGGCGTCGTGGTGCTGCGCCGCCTCCAGGACGCGCTGGACGACGAGGACCACGTGCACGCTGTGATCCGCGGCTCGGCGGTGAACAACGACGGCCACCAGCGGGCCGGCTTCACCGCGCCCGGCGTCCAGGGCCAGCGCGAGGTGATCCGCCTGGCCCACGCGGCGGCCGAGGTGAGCCCCGCCTCGATCTCCTACGTCGAGACGCACGGCACCGGGACCCCGGTGGGCGACCCGATCGAGGTCTCCGCCCTGGCCCAGGCCTTCGCCCAGGAACCGCTGCCGGCCGGCTCGGTCCTGCTGGGGTCGGTCAAGACCAACATCGGTCACACCGACACCGCTGCCGGGGTGGCCGGCCTGATCAAGACCGCGCTGGCGCTGGAGCACGGGACCATCCCGGCCACGCTGCACTTCGCGGGCCCCAATCCGGTCATCGACTTCGCCGCCACCCCCTTCGCGGTGAACACCGAGTGCCGAGCCTGGGAGGCCACCGCGTCGCCGCGCCGGGCCGGCGTCAGCTCCTTCGGTATCGGCGGCACCAATGCGCACGTGGTGCTGGAGGAGGCACCGCGGGTTGCGGCGCCGACCGAGCCCCCGGGGCGCAGCCAGCTGCTGGTGCTCTCCGCCAAGTCCCCCGCCGCGCTTGCCGCGATGGCCGAGCGCCTCGCCGAACACCTGCTGAGGCGGCCCGCGTCGGCGTTGGCCGATGTCGCCTGGACGCTGCAGACGGGCCGGCACGCCTTCGCGCACCGCCGCTATCTCGTCTGCGCCGACCACGCCCAGGCCGTCGCGGCCCTCAGGGCTGCCGCAACGTCCGGGCCGGGGTCGGGCGACCCGGACCAGTTGCTCGACCGGCTCGGCGAGCCGGGGCTGCCGCAGGCCGAACGCGCTGCGCTGCTCGACGCCTTGGGGCGGCTCTGGCAGGACGGGACGGCGATCGACTGGGAGCGCCTGCACGGCACCGCGCGCCGTCGCCGGGTGCCACTGCCCAGCTACCCGTTCGAGCGTCGGCGTCATCTGGTCCAGCCGGAGCCCTTCACCGAGGGCCTGACCCCCTCTGCCGGGGTGGGCGAGGAGTTGGTGCCGCACATCCGGGGGATCGAGGACGGGGCCGCGCGGTCCATCGAGGACCGGCTCGCCGTGCTCTTCGCCAAGGTGCTGGGCGAGAGCGACGACCTCGTCCAGCGGGACTTCTTCGAACTGGGCGGCGACTCGCTCACTGCCGTGCAGCTGTTCTCGCTGGTCGAGGACGAGTTCGGCGTGGCGCCGCCGCTGGAGGCCATCTTCGATGCGCCCACCGTCCCCGAATTCGCTTCCGTTGTCGTTGAGTTGCTCACCACCCTGCGGGCCACCGAGGCAGGCAGCAACGTCCGGGGGACCTCGTGACGCACACCGGGACCCCACAGGTGGATCAGCAGGCGGCGGCTGCCGCCAGGCTCGCGCCGACCTCCTTCGCCCAGCGACGGCTCTGGTTCCTGGACCACTACACCGGCGGCAACAGCGCCTACAACCTGGTCTCCGCGCTGCGCCTGCGCGGCCCACTGGACGTCGGTTCGCTGCACCGCTCCCTGCAGCACCTGGTGGACCGGCACGAGAGCCTGCGGACCACCTTCGAGCTGGAGCACGGTGAGCCCCGCCAGCGGATCGCCGCCGAGCTCCGGCTCGCCCTGTCGGTCACCGACCTGCGCGGCACCCCTGCCGGTGGGCGCGTCGCGCAGGCCACCGCAATGGTCGAGGCGGACGCCCTGCGCGAGTTCGACCTCGCCCAGGGGCCGCTGATCCGCACCAGCCTGCTGCGGCTGGACGACGAGGACCACGTGCTGGCGGTGGTCTGCCACCACATCATCAGCGACGGCTGGTCGATGGGCCGCTTCCATCTGGAGCTGTCCGCTCTCTACTCCGCCTGCCGAACCGGTGCGGAACCACACCTTCCGCCGTTGCCCATGCAGTTCGGCGAGTACGCGGAGCGCGAGCGGGCCGCGCTGCTCGGCGAGCAGGCGCAGCACGCGCTGGCCCGGCTGCGCGAGCGGCTCGCGGGAGCACCGGCGGTGCTGGAGCTTCCGACCAGCTTCACCCGCCCGGCCGTCCAGGGCTTCGGCGGCGGGACCTACGACCTGGCCCTGGACGCCGGATTGTGGCAGCGGGTGCTGGCCACCGCGCGCCGGCACCGGGTCACGCCGTTCATGACCCTGCTCTCTGCCTTCGCCCTGCTGCTCTCCCGGGTCTGCGGCACGCAGGACCTGGTGATCGGCAGCCCATCGGCCGGGCGGACCAGCTCCGCCGTCGAGCCGCTGATCGGAATGTTCGTCAACACTTTGCCGTTGCGGGTCGACCTGTCCGGCGATCCCAGCTTCGCCGAGCTGCTGCACCGCGCCCGCCGCACCGCCCTGGCCGCCTTCGCCGACCAGGGTGTGCCGCTGGAGCGGTTGGTGACGGAGCTCCAGCTGGACCGCGCGACCAGTCACGATCCGCTCTTCCAGACCATGTTCGCGCTCCAGCAGCCGCTCACTGTGCCGGAGTTGGCAGAGCTGGCGGTGGAGGTGCTGCCGGTGCGGCCGCCGACCACCTTCACCGACCTCTGGCTTGAGATCCGCCCGGTCGAGGACGGCGCGCTGGCCACCTTCCGCTACCGGAGTGAACTGTTCGACGAGCCGAGCGTGGCACGGATGGCCGAACAGTTCCACAACCTGCTGACCGCCGCCCTCGACGATCCGCAGATCAAGGTCGGCGAGCTCTCGCTGCTGAGCGAGAGCCAGGCCGAGCAGACCCTGTACGAGTGGAGCCGCAGTGCCGAACCGTACCCGTGGGACGGTCCGTTGCACGAACGGATCGGGCGCCAGGCCGTCCGTACCCCTGAACGCACCGCCGTGACCTTCGAGGGCGCTGCGCTGAGCTATGCGCAACTGATCGAACGGGCGGAGCTGTTCGCCGCCCGGCTGGCCGGGGAAGGCGCCCGGGCCGGGGGCGTGGTGGCGCTCTGCCTGCCGCGGGGACTGGACCTCGTGCCTGCGGTCCTGGCCGTGCTGCGCGGCGGCGGTGCCTACCTGCCGCTGTCCCCCGAGGACCCGCCCGGCCGCCTGTCCCGGCTGGCGCAGCTCTCGGGCGCGAGCCATGTGCTGACCACCGCCGAACTGGCCGAGGCCTTCAGCTCGACCGGGCTGCCGGTACTGGCCGTCGACACTCACGTGGTCGATGCCCTTCCGGTGCCCGAGCCGGCCCGGGTGGCCCCGGACGACCTCGCTTACGTCATCTACACCTCCGGCTCCACCGGCGAGCCCAAGGCGGTGGGCGCGCTGCACCGCGGGCTGGCCAACCGGGTCCACGCCCTCCAGGACTCCCAGCGCCTCACTCCCGCCGACCGGGTGCTGCAGAAGACCCCGTACACCTTCGACGTGTCGGTCCAGGAACTGCTCTGGCCGCTGACCGTCGGGGCCAGGCTGGTCATGGCCGCACCCGGCGGGCACCGCGACCCCGGGTACCTGGTCGATCTGATCGAGCGGGAGGCGGTCACCACGGTGCACTTCGTACCGCCGATGCTGGAGGCCTTCCTCAACGAGCCCGACTTGCACCGGTGCGCTTCGCTGCAGCGCGTGTTCTGCAGCGGTCAGGCGCTGCCTGCCCAGCTGGTGGACCGCTGCCTGAGCCGGCTGCCGGTGCGGCTGTCCAACTTCTACGGGCCCACCGAGGCCTCGATCGAGGTCACCGAGTGGCAGTGCCCGCCCCTGGACGCGGCCGAGCCCGGCGCCGCCCGGCAGGCGCGGGTGCCGATCGGACGGCCCATCGCGGGCGTGGAAGTCTACGTCCTGGATGAGCAGTTGCGCCCCGTCCCGGTCGGCGTACCCGGGGAGCTCTACCTGGGTGGGGTCGCGCTGGCCCGCGGTTACCTGGGCCGGCCCGAACTGACCGCCGACCGCTTCGTTCCCCACCCCTACAGCCGCACCCCCGGTGCGCGCCTGTATCGCACCGGCGACCTGGTGAGCTGGCGCGCCGACACCACCATTGACTTCCTGGGCCGCAACGATCACCAGCTCAAGGTTCGCGGCCTGCGGATCGAGCCCGGTGAGATCGAGAACGTGCTGCGCGCCCAGCCCGAGGTGCAGGACGCGCTGGTCACCACCACGCCCGCCGCCGCCCCCGGCGCCGAGCCGGCCCTGACCGCCTACCTGGTGCTGGCTCAGGACGCCCCCACCACGGCAGAGCAGGAGTCGCAAACCTCGGCCCTGCGCGAGCGGCTGCGCGACCAGCTGCCCAGGTACATGGTCCCCAGCCACCTGCTCGTGCTGCCCTGCTTCCCGCTCAACTCCAGCGGAAAGGTGGACCGAGCGGCGCTGCCGCTGCCCGACCGGGATTTCGGCATCGCCAGTCAACTCGTAGGACCGCGAGACGAGTTGGAGCGGTTGCTGGCCGAGATCTGGAGTCAGGTGCTGGGCCGGCCGGGCACCGGGGTGGACGAGGACTTCTTCGAGATCGGCGGCGACTCGCTGAAGAGCATCCAGGTGGTCCATCGCGCCCGCGAGGCCGGGCTGAGCCTCAGCGTCAGCCAGCTCTTCCACCACTCCACCATCGAGGAGCTGGCGCGGCGCCTGCGACAGGAGATCCCGGGGTGAAGAACCGCTGGCTGCTGCGGTTCCCACCGCGCCCCGAAGCGCGGGTGCGCCTGCTCTGCCTGCCCGGCGCCGGGGCCGCCGCCGCGATGTACCGCTCCTGGCACGAGCTGCTGCCGGCGGAAGTGGAGGTCTGCGCCGTCCAGCTGCCCGGTCGCGGCGCCCGGCTGCGCGAGCCGCTCCACACAGCGATGGATCCACTCGCCGACGCGCTGGCCGATGCGGTGCTGGCCGAGCCCGCCCTGCCGACGGTGGTCTTCGGGCACAGCCTCGGCTCGGTGATCGCCTTCGAACTGGTCGACCGGCTGAGGGATTCGACGACCCACGCTCCCGTTTCGCTGGTGGCGGCCGCGCACCGGGCCCCACGGCTGGGCAGCGCGGGCCTGCCGTACCACCGACTGCCGGACGCGGACCTGGCCAGGGTCATGGTCGGGCTCGGCGGCACGCCCGAAGCGGTCCTGGCACGGCCCGAGTTGATTCGGCTGGCCGCGCCCTCGATCCGGGCCGACTTCGAACTCGACTACACCTACCGCTACCGGCCGCGTCCGGTGCTGTCGATCCCGGTCAGCGTCTTCGGCGGCCTGAGCGACTCCACCGTCACCGAGCCGGAGCTCGCCGCCTGGCGCGAGCACACCAGCGGCGAGTTCAGTCTGCGGATGCTGCCCGGCGACCACTTCTTCGTCAGCGGCCCCAGCGGCGTCGACCTGCTCAGCCGGCTCGCCGCGCAGTTGCTCGGCGCACCCATCCGCTGACCCCGTTCACCTCCGAAAGAGAAGGACACGACATGTTCGAGGACGGCGACGACCGTCAGTACCTCGTGGTGCGCAACCACGAGGACCAGTACTCCCTGTGGCCCGAGGGCCGGGAGGTGCCGGCCGGCTGGGAGGGCGTCGGTGTGACGGGTGACAAGGCCACCTGCCTGGCCCACATCAAGGAGACGTGGACCGATCTGCGTCCCCTCAGCCTGCGCTAGCCAGCCCTGACGAGAAGTGGGAAAACTACCGTGCAGCCAGAACTCTGCCTTCACCGGATCTTCGAGCAGCAGGTCGAGCTGCGGCCCGACGCGCCTGCGGTCTCCGACGACGAAGAGGAATTGACGTACCACCAGCTCAACGAGCGGGCCGCCCGGCTGGCGGCGGCGATCCTGCGCGAGACCTCCGGGCCCGGCGTCCGGGTCGGCCTGCACCTGCGGCGCGGTAACGCCGTGGTGGTGGCGATCCTGGCCGTGCTGAAGGCCGGCTGCACCTATGTGCCGCTCGATCCCTCCTATCCGGCCGAGCGCGTGCAGTACATGGCTGACGACGCGTCGGTGGAACTGGTCCTGACCGACGCCGGCGGCGAGGCCACCGCCCCGGCGGCGCAGCGCGTGCTCGGCATCGATGCGAGCCTGTGGGCCGAGGACGCACCTCGGGCCGCCGAGGTGGCGGTGACGGCCGACGCGCCGGCTTACGTCATCTACACCTCGGGCTCCAGCGGCACGCCCAAGGGCGTCGAGGTCTCGCACCGCAACGTCACCGCGCTGCTGGCCGCCTGCGCGAAGGTGGTGGAGACCGACAGCAGCGACGTGTGGACGCTCTTCCACTCCTACTGCTTCGACTTCTCCGTCTGGGAGTTCTGGGGTGCGCTGGCCCACGGTGGCAAGTTGGTCGTGGTCTCCGCGCAGGCCGCCCGGTCTCCCGAAGCGCTGCTGGAGCTGCTCGCCGCCGAGCGGGTGACCGTGCTGAACCAGGTCCCGTCCGTCTTCCGCTACCTCTCCCGAGCCGGCACGGCCCCGGGATCCACCGACGGCGCCCGGGCGGTGTTCTCCCTGCGCTACGTGATCTTCGGCGGCGAGGTGGTGGATGTCGACGCGGTCCGCGAGTGGCGCCAGGTTCACGGCACGGCAACGGCGTTCGTCAACAT
Organism: Kitasatospora sp. NPDC018058; assembly: GCF_044327205.1. Taxonomy (NCBI): domain Bacteria; kingdom Bacillati; phylum Actinomycetota; class Actinomycetes; order Kitasatosporales; family Streptomycetaceae; genus Kitasatospora; species Kitasatospora sp. NPDC018058. The sequence continues at coordinate 12,264 of NZ_JBIRFA010000068.1, forward strand.
GTACGGCATCACCGAGACCACGGTCTTCTCCACCGGCCGGCAGCTGCTTGCGGCCGAGATCGACGTGCCGATCGGCTCACCGGCGCCGCCGGGAGCCGCCGACCCCTCGCTCAACATCGGCCTGCCGCTCGACGGCTTCGAACTCGCCGTGCTCACCGCGCAGGGCGCGCCGGCCGCGCCCGGTGAAATCGGTGAAATCTACCTGGCCGGGCCGCAGGTGGCCATCGGTTACCTGAACCGCCCGGAGCTGACGGCCGAGCGGTACCCGGTGCTGGCGCTGCCGGGACAGCAGCCCCGCCGCTACTACCGCAGCGGCGACCTGGCCGTGGTCCGGCCCGATGGTGCCATCGAGTACGCCGGGCGCGCGGACGACCAGGTGAAGGTCAACGGCTACCGGATCGAGATCGGCGAGGTCGAGTCGGCCCTGCGCACGGCACCCGGTGTGGGTGACCTGGTGGTGGTGCCCACCACCAGCCGGGTCGGCGAGCGGATGCTGGTGGCCTTCTACACCGCCCCCGTGGACAGCACTCCGGACGACGGCCTGGCCGACCGCCTGACCAGTCACGCCCGGGCCGCCCTGCCCGCCTTCATGGTGCCCGGCCGGTTCGTCCGGGTCCCCGCGCTGCCGCTGAGCCCCTCCGGCAAGACCGACAGGCGCGCCCTCGCCGAGCAGCTGCGCTGAGAGGGTCTGCGAGTAGGGGACGGCGTCGCGGCGCCCGGCTCCCTCCCCAGCCGTCGGCGGGGAGTTGCCCCCACGGGCGGCCTCCGCGCAGTCGCCAATGCTCCCCATGGACTCCTTCCCGGCCTTCGGCCGGGAAGTGCCTCCGTCATCGGCGCCGCGCGGACCCGTCCCGCGGCAGCCATCGGCCGCTCGCATGCCGGCTCGCCTTCCACCCCTACTGGCAGACCCGCAACCAACATCCAGGAGGTCCCGATGGACCAGGCCGCGTCCACCACGCCACGTCCGGCGACCCAACTCCCCCTGTCGGTCACGCAGGAGGCGATGTGGGTGACCTGGCAGCGCGATCCAGCCAAGTGGGAGCACATCCTGCCGCTCGCCCTGGCGGTCGAGGGCGAGTTGGAGCTGCCCCGCCTGCGCGCGGCCGTGGCCCAGCTGCTGCGCCGCCACCCGGCCCTGCGGGCGCGGGTGCGGCGGAGCACCGAGGGGATGTGCCTGGACTGGTCAACGACCGCCGAGGACGCCGTCCCGGTCAGCGTGCGGACGGTGACCACGTCGCGGGCGGCGGCCCTGACGGCGGCCCAGGTCCCGTTCGACCTGGACGCCGGCCCGCTGACCCGGGTCGAGGTGCTGACCGGGGTGGACTGGACCGTCCTGCTGGTCACGGTGCACCACATCACCCTGGACGGCACCTCGGTGCCCATCTTGCTGGAAGACCTGCGCCGGGCCTACGCGGGCGAGGAGCTGGCACCGCCGGCCGACCTCGCACCGCTTCTCGAGCACGCCCGGTGCTCCCGGGAGGCGGCCGAGGGCGAACGCGGCGAACCGCTCCGGGCCTACTGGCGCGAGGCGCTGGCGGAGCTGCCGCCGGCCCTGCTGCTGCCCGAAGCGGCGAGCGGCACCAGCGGCGATGGTGCGCCGCCCGTTCCCTTCGCCGTCGATGCCGAGTTGACTCTTCGGGTGCGTGAACTGGCCCGGGAGCTGGGCGTGTCCTACTTCACCGTGATGCTCGGTGCCCTGTTCATCACGCTGCACCACCACACCGGCAGCAGCGACCTGATCATCTCGGCTCCCTACCACGGCCGTTCGAACAAGGCACTGAACGACCGGGTCGGCTTCTTCGTCAACGTCCTGCCGTTCCGTCAGCGCATCCGCCCCTCGGACAGCTACGCGGACCTGCTGCGGGAGCTGCGCTCGACCGTCCGCGCGGGTCTGCGCCACGGTAGCCTGCCGCTGCCCAGTATCCTGCGCAGCGCCGACCTGCTGGGCCCCGCCGGGCGCGACCAGAGCCACCAAGTGGTCTTCGAGTACTGGAACTCGGCGGGCGAGGTCGGACTCGACGTCTATGACTTCGAACTCGTCGGCGAGCGAGCCCGCTGCTCGGTGCGGCTGCTCGACTCGACCGACGTGGCCGACTACCGGCTCACGGTGATGCTGACCGAGGGCAGCAACGGCAGCCGGATGCTCTGGAAGGACGCGGTCGGCTCGGTCGGCCCTACCGTCACCGCCGAACTGGCGCGCGACTACCTGGCCGTGCTGGCCGACCTGGTCGCCGCGCCGCGCCGCACCCTGGCCGAGGCGGCTGCCCTGCTGCCTGCGGTCACGCACGCGGTCGCCACACCGGGCCTGTCCACCCGAGCAGTCGAGAAGCCGTCCGCCACCGCCGCGACCGTCGCCGAGGTCCGCGCCATCTGGACCGAGGTACTGCGGGTGCCCGACATCCTGCCCGAGGACTCCTTCTTCGAACTGGGCGGCCACTCCCTGATCGCCGCCACCCTGCTGGCCCGGATCAACGAGCGTCTGCGCGTGGAACTCACCGTCCGCGAACTCTTCAGCCACCCCCGGCTCGTCGAGCTCGCCGATCTCGTCGACCGGCAGCGCGCCGTCCCGCCGCCGGCCGTTGCCGAGGTGCCGGTGCACCACGACGGCGCGTGGGGCCGGGTCTTCCCGGCCGCCGGCTTCCAGGAGGGAATCTGGCTCGCCGAACGGCTGGACCCCAGCCACGCGAGGTACCACATCCCTCTCTTCTGGCGCGTGGAGGGGGCGTTGGACCCGGCGCGGCTGCGTGCCGCGCTCGCCCTGCTCGTCGCCCGGCACGAGATCCTGCGCACCCGGTTCGTCGACCACGACGGTCGTCTCTTCCAGGAGGTCGGACCCGCCTGGGAGCCAGAGCTGGCGCAAGCGGAGCCGGGCGTCGCGAGTGGCGCCGAAGAGCAGCAGTGGCTGAACACGTGGTCCGAGGCCGCCGCCGGCACCTTCGACCCGGCCGCCGGACGGCTGTTGGCGGCAGCCCTGGTCACCCTGCCGTCCGGCGACCGGCTGCTCGCCCTGTGCATCCACCATCTGGTCGTGGACGGCGAGTCGGTCCCGCTGTTGCTGCGCGAGCTGGAGCTCTGCTACCAGCAGAGCGGTGATGCGGCCGCGCAGCTCCCGCCGCCGCGCCAGTACCGGGAGTTGGTCCACTCCCAGCAGGTCGGCACGGGCCGGGCGCGGGCGACGGCGGACCTGGCTTACTGGTCCGACCAGCTGGCCGGCGCCCCCAGCACGCTCGGACCGAGTACGGCCGTCGACCTCGCCGGCCGGACCCCCGGCAGCACCGTACTGCCACTCGCGACCGACCTGACGCAGCGACTGCTACGGGTCCAGGACCAGTGGCAGGCCTCGCAGTTCATGGTCACCGCGACGGCACTGGCCGCCGCTCTGCACCGCTGGTCAGGTCGGCCCGACCTCACATTCGGCGTCCCGGTGGCCAACCGGGCGGGCGATGCCTTCGACGAAGTGCTCGGCCCGTGCCTGAACACCGTCGTGCTGCGCTCGCGGTGCGCGCCCGACACCACGCTCACCGACCTGCTGCGGGCCACGCGGGAGAGCGTGATCGAGGCATTCGAGCACCAGAGCGCACCTTTCGACGAGGTGGTCCGCCTGCTGCGGCCGGCGCGCACCGCCGGCCGTACCCCCTATGTCGACTGCATGCTCAACAGCGTCGGCACCGCCCGCTGGTCGGCCACGCTCGGTGCGGCCCGGCTGGCCCCGCTCGACCACGGCCTGCAGAACGAAAAGACCAATAAGTTCGGCCTCACCGTGACCTTCAACCAGCGTGAGGACGGGCTGCTGGGCACCCTCGCCTACCGGAGCGGATTCCTCCGGGCCGATGAGGCGGTGGAGCTGGCCGCAGAGCTGGCCGACCTGCTGAACCGCTTCGAGGAGCTGGGCGACGAGCCGGTCCTCTCCGCGCTGCTGACCCCGGTACCGGCCCCGGGCCCTGGTGCGAACCCGATGCCGATCCCGACGAGCGAAACGAGCTGACTTCCCATATGCGAAACTTCCGCTTCGGCGTCAACCTGGTCCCCACCGTCGGGCCCCGGCAGTGGTCGCAGAGTTGCCGCACCGCCGAAAGCCTCGGATACGACGTGATCGCGGTCCCTGACCACCTGGGTGTGCAGTCCCCGTTCCTCGCCATGGTGGCCGCAGCCGCGGCGACCGAACGGGTGCGACTGACCACCTACGTCCTCAACAGTGCCTTCTGGAACCCGGTCCTGCTGGCCCGCGACCTCCTGAGCGCCCACGAGTTGACCGAGGGCCGGGTGGAGGCCGGGCTCGGCACCGGCTATGTGCGGGCCGAGTTCGAGAAGGTCGGCCTGGACTGGGGCACCGCCGGCACCCGGGTCGGGCGGCTGGCCGAGACCGCAGCCGCGCTGCGCGAGCTACTGGCCGACCCGCGCGCCCTCGGCTTTCCCCAGCCGAGCCAGCCGGGCCCACCGATTCAGCTAGGCCAGCCGGGCCAACCGATTGAGCCAGGTCAGTCGGGCCGGCCGACCCAGTCGCCGCCGCTGCTGATCGGCGGCAACGGCGACCGGGTGCTTCGGCTGGCCGCCCGCCACGCGGACATCGTCTCCTTCGCCGGCGCCGTGCTCGCCGCCGGTTCGGCGCGCGGCACCCTGCAACTGATCGACGCCGAGGCGCTGGACGGGCGGGTGGCGTTCTTCGCCAACGAGGCCGGCCCGCGCGCCGCCGAGCTGGAACGCAACATCCTGGTCCAGACGGTCGCCGTGACCGAGGACCGCCGAGCCGCCGCGCAGACCATGCGTCGCCGCATCCCGTACCTCACGGCCGAACAGATCCTGGAGGTCCCCACCCTGCTGATCGGCACCCCCGCCCAGATCGCGGAGTGTGTACTGGCCCGCCGGGAGCGCTACGGCATCTCCTACGTCTGCGTGCAGGAACGCGACATGGCGGCCTTCGCCCCGGTCATCGAGCTGCTCCGGCAGTTCGACGCGAAGAAGTGACGGAGCCCATAGAGGGGTCTGTACGAAGAACGGCTCTGTCCCGTAATCGGTGGTAACCAAGGGTGACCGGCATCGTTGGCATGGTGTGCGAGATGTCAACGAGCTTGTGAGCGAATGTTTTCAGGGTTGTCGGCGCTGGTGGTCGAAGGTGTGGCGAGCGAGTGTGGCGTGATCCGGGTGACCGTGCGGACCCGGGATGAGACGACGCCCTCGGTCATGCTGGTGATGGTGCCGGGGCGGCCCGGGTCTCCGACGCGCAGCCGGGGTACCCAGCGCCGCGGGGTGGTGGTGTCATCCGGGCCGGTCAGGCGCGGTTGCACGTAGGCGGCTTCGGGGTGCTGCTCGGCCTCGGCGACGAGCCGGGCGAGCACGTCCGGCTGCGGGAAGGAGGCGTCGTTGTCCAGGAAGAACAGGTAGTCAGCCGGCGGGTCGAGCTCGGCGAGGGCGCGGGCTCCTTCGTTGCGGTCACCGGGGATGCCGAGGTTCTCGGCCAGGACGACGGTCATGGCGCCCGCCGGGACGACGTCCGGTGTGCAGCCGTTGCCGACGACGCAGATCCGCACGTCGATGCCGCGCTGAGCGAGGAGCGTGGCCTGCGAGGCGTTCTCCTCCTCGGGGCGGTCGTTCATGGTCAGCAGGACGACGTCGACGATCGGGTGCGACACCCGGTTCTCCTCTCCTGCCGGGCTTGTGCCGCCGAACGGTGCGGGGCGCTGGTCGCCGGTCATCCGGCGCTCCGCGAGACCAGCTCGGCGGCCGCCGGGTGCAGGGGAGCGCCAGGGTCGCGCCATGAGAACACCAGGCGGCTGAACTGCTTCTCCAGGACGTGGCCGGTCGGGAGGTTGCCGTCCGGGGCCGTGGCGGGGTGGACGGTCAGCTGGGGGTAGCCGTGGCCGCGCACGTGCTGGTCCCAGAGGCGGACGGCGTTCGCGAGCTGTTCGGCGAGGGCCGAGCTCTGCTCGCCGAAGGCGTGGACGACGAACTCTGCCCGGCGCTCGGGCGGGGTCTCGCCGTCCCGCACCCAGACGTAGGTGAGGTAGGCCAGGCAGCCGTCGCCGAGCACGGCGGGTGCGTTGTCGCCGCGGGTGAAGGCGGTGATCCCGGTGTCCTTGTCCTGGTCGCCGGCGAGGCGGCAGAAGCCGGGCACCGTGGTGGCCAGGTAGAGCTGCAGCGTCTCGAAGGACTCCCCGCCGGCGACGGTCACGCCGGTGCGTACCTCGTGCCGCGGGCCGCGCAGCGCCTCCTCGAGCCCCGTGGTGTCGCCGGCCGGGCCGTCCTCGAAGTGAAGCCGCAGTTCACCGTCGGCCAGGTCGACGACCGGGGTGGTGCGGCCGTTCTGGCCGAGGTCGCGGACGAACCCGCAGTACGTCCAGCCCGTCGCGTGCAGCACGTCACCGCGGCGCTCGAACGCGATCGCCCGGGTGTAGCCGTGAATTTCCAGCGGGACCACGAGCGTTGCGCCTTCGGTGAGTTGCTGCCGCCAGGCGGGGGCGATGTCCCAGACGTTGTGGGTGATCACGCATCCGTCGAATCCGCCGCGGGGCACATGCCGTGCGGGTGCGCCGAGCGCTCCGTCGCCTTGCAGGGCCAGGACGCGCCCGCTGCCGGCCTCCGCGGTGAATCGCCGGGTGCGGTGCACGACGTACGGGTCGATGTCGACGGTGACCACCTGCCCGCCCGCGCCGACGACGTGCGCGAGCAGCTCCGCGTTGTAGCCGCCGGATCCGATTTCGAGCACGGCTGCGCCGGGCTCCAGCCGGAGCTTCTCGATCATGTCGGCCTGCAGCCATGCTGCGGACACCGAGCTGGTCGCCCGTCCGTTCTCGTCCCAGCGGGTGACGACGGCCAGGTCGTCGTCGTAGGCGGTCGCGAGGTCTTTCTCCGGCGCGAACCTGTGGCGGGGCACCGTGCGCAGCGCGCTCTGGACGGAGGTGGAGGGTGCCCAGCCGGCCGCGATGACGGCGTCGGCCATCCGGTGACGCAGCCGGACGGCCTCGGCGGGTTCCCCGGGCACGGGCGGCTGTCCGGCGGCGGTGGGGTAGGAGTGGATCGCCGGGAGGTTGGGGATGACGCCGGGCCAGATTGCGTTCAGGGCTTGCGCGGCCGGGGTGAAGAGATCGCCGAGGCAGGCCAGGGCGTGGAGGTTGTGCCACTCCCACCGGTCGAAGAGCTGTTCTTCCGGGTTCGACAGGGTCCCGCTCCAGGCGCTGACGCGGACGACGGCGGTCAGCCGGGGAACGCCGTGGCTGCCGTCGGTGAGCATGGTCACCACGGTGGCGTCGGTGGTGGTGGCGGCAAGTCCGGTCTCTTCGGCAAGTTCCCGTACCGCCGCTTCCTCGAAGCTCTCCGAACCGTTCGTTTTCCCGGCGGGCAGTTCCCACATGTTCCGGCGGGAGCGGCCCAGCAGGACCCGGCCGGCATCGTCGGTGACGACCACCACGGCTCCGGTGAGGGCGTGGCCGGTGGGCGGGCGCTTCTCGACCGCCCTGGTGTCGGTGTGGCAGGGGCCGCGCAGGACGAGGACCGCGAGGTCGTCCGCCGCCAACCGCTGCGTCTCCTTCCACCCAGTGGTGAGCAGGCTGATCTCGTCCTCGTCGAGGGCGATGTCCCGCTTGTCGGCCGGGGTGTGCTCGACCGTGGGCGTGATCACCACGAGCGCGCCGCCGGGCCGCAGCCGTTCCCCGAGGGCGTGCAGCACCCGGGTCCGGTCGCCCAGGAACGGGTACATCAGGCGCAACGTGATGAGGTCGTAGCCGTCGTCGCTCAGCTGTGCCGGGTCGTCGCGCTCGATGTCCAGCCGCAGCCACCGCACCCCTTCGATGTGGCCGTGCTCGGCCCGGGCCCGCTCCACCGCGCTGGCGGCGAAGTCCACGGCGTCCACCGTGTAGCCGAGACCCGCGAGATACGCGGCCAACTCCCCGGTGCCGCAGCCGACGTCGAGCGCCCGCCCGCCGCCCTCGGGCGCGGGGGTGTGCTCGGCGAGGAGCGCCCGCTCGCTGTCGCCCAGCGGCCGATACCCCCGGCCGTCGGCGTAGTGCTGCTCCCATTCCTCAAGGGCATACGCCACGTGCTGCTCCTCTGGTCGGTTGGTGGTGGGGGTGGTCACGGGCGGTTGGTGGCGCGTAGCTGGGCTAGGGTGCGGCGGCCTCGTTCGACGAGCTCGGGGTCCCCGTTGGCAGTGCCGTACTGGATGCCGGAGACGGCGTCGAGGACTCGGTGGACAGCGAGGTGCTCTTCCTCGGCCGCCGAGAGCTGCCTGCCGTAGCCGGCCATCACGGCCTCGTAGAGGTCCGGTCGTCCGGTCCAGGCGTCGGACAGGCGCACGAAGTCCCGCACGGCGGGGCCGGGTTCGGCGCGCTCGAAGTCGATCACGTACAGGCTGCCGGTGACTTCATCCCACCGGAGGTTCCGGAGCTGGAAGTCACCGTGGGTGGGCACCAGGTCGAGGGCGGGGAGCTGCTCGGCCCTCTTGGCCATGGCGCGGATGTAGTCCTCGTCGCCGGGCGCGAGGTGGTCGCGGACGCCGGCCAGGTGCCGCTCCAGCTTCCCCAGCGCCGCCTGCGCCCCGTCACCCGGCCGCGCGGGAGCGCTGTGGTGGATCGCGGCCGCGAGCGCCCCGATCCGGTGGAAGATCCGCCGCTGCTCCTCGGGCGGGTGGACGGAACCGTGCAGGGACTGGCCGGGCACCGTGGTGATGATGACGACCCGAAGCGTCGGGTCGGTGGCCACCAGGCGGGGCGCGGCCGGACCAAGGGCCGGCACCCAGGTCCGGTAGGCGGTCACCTCCCGGTCGTGGAAGCGGTCGCTCTGGTGGACCTTCACGAACCACTCGCCGCCATCGGCGCCGCGGGCATGCCACACACGGCTGCCCTCCCGCGCCCAGGAAGTGTCGGTCCAGGCGCTGACGCGCCCAACCGCCTGTTCGGTGAACTCCCGCACCTCCCGGTCGGGCACGCCTGACGCCGCGTCGGCGGAGAGCACCGGGCGAAGGCGGTCCGCCGTGGGGTCGAAGGCGATCGGGTCGCCGGGCTGCTGGAAGTGGACGGCGAACGGGCGGCCGGCCTGGTAGGCGTCCAGTCCGGCCCGGCAGTAGGCCACCATCGGGGACGGCAGGTCGGCGAGCGGGAACCAGCCCATCGCGTCGCACACGGCCGGCTCCATGATGCGGGGGTCGCCGTGCCAGTGCCGGACTTCGAAGAAGACCCCGATCCGGGCGCCGCCGGCCGGGCTTCGGTGGTGCACGGTGACGGCGTGGTGGACGTCGGCCGGGTCGACGTCGACGCCGGTCTCCTCTTTCGCTTCGCGGATCAGTGCCTGAACGATGTCCTCGTGAGGTCCGTCGTGGTGCCCGCTGGGCAGGTGCATGAGGCCTGAGGCGTAGACCTGTCCGGCGCGGCGGGAGAGCAGCACCTCGGGGCCGGCGGCGCCGTCCCGGCGCAGGATGAGGTGGACGTCGACGGGTTCCTGGTGGCGGAGCGGCGTGGGCGCGGACTGGCTCGGGGGAACTGGGGCGGTCTCCTCGCTGAGGGGCCCTGCGTGGTGCTCTTCTCCTGGCGAGAGCGCGGCCCGCAACTGTCCGGCGATCCGGGCGGTCTCCTCGGCCGGCACGTTGAGCAGCCCGGCGCTCTCCCACAGCAGGGAGGCCGTCTGCTGCTGGTCGTAGGGCACATCGGGCGGAAGCGCCGCCACGTGGATGTGGACATGGCTGTTGCCGCTCTTCGAGCCGAGGCTCTGCAGGTAGATCCGCTCGGTCGGCACGACCCGCTTGAGCGCCGCCCCGGCGCGGTGGACGAGGTGCCAGAGCTCGGCGGACTCCTCCTCGGTGAAGTCGCCGATCACGTCCTCCCAGTGCTGGACCGGGGCGACCAGCAGCTTGCCGAGCAGGGTCGGGTACCGGTCCAGGAACACCACGTGGTGCTCGTCGCGGTAGACGATCTCGTGCCGGAATTCCGGGTCCCCGGCCAGCATGCGGCAGATGAAGCACGGCCCGGTCCGGGCCCGCTGCGCGTACGCCTGCTCGTCGAACTCGACCCGCTTCACCGCGTCGCCCCTTGCTCCCGTTCGCCGGTGATGGACTCCTCCAGCTGCCGCATGGTCATGGTGAATTCGGCTTCGAGGTCGATGCCGTAGAGCTCGGCGATCACGACGACGGACCACAGGCAGTCCGCCAGCTCGTGTCCGAGGCCGAGCCCTGGGGGTGCCGGCCGGATGCCGTCGGCGGCCTGGGTGAGCTTGGCGAGGTCGCCGACGTCGCCGACGAAGCCGAGCACGAAGTCGTGCCGCGACCAGGTGCGGCCGTGCTTGGCCAGGTTGAGCTTGTCGTAGAGGCCGTGGACGCGCATGGCCCGCTTGGTGATCTCGCTGAGTTCCACCGGTCAGTCTCCGATCAGCGGCAGGGGGCGGCGGGCGAGCAGGACGGTGAACACGGCGTCCTCGCTCAGGGCACCGTCCACCGCGTGGCGGCTGAGCAGGCTCAGCGCCTCGGTCTGGAAGGCGGCGTGCCGCTCGCAGAACGGGTCGGGCGCGGCGAAGGAAGTGCTGTCGAGGTAACCGAGCACCTGCTTCGGTGTCCATCGCCGCGACACTGGCAGGGAGCGCTCCTCGACGCAGGAGAACGGGGAGCCCGCGAGGACGTCTTCGTACCGCCGGCGCGGCCGGGTGTAGGTGCCCTCCGTGCCGGCGCGGCGCTCGGGCCCGAGATAGGTCTGAATGAGCTCGCGCAGGGCATTGGTCCAGGCGGACCTGGCGGTCCACAGGCTGCCCTCGCCCATGACCGCGACGGCCGCGTCCGGTGCGGTAACCCCGTCCAGGAGGCGCAGGACCTTCTCCTGGCCCATCCAGTGGAACGCCCGGGCGGCCGTGACCAGGTTCGCCTGGTAGCCGGGGTATGGGGCGGTGAAGTCCTCGGCCAGGCAGTGGTGCACGCCCAGCGGTGTGTCTCCGAGGTGTGGACGGAGCACTTTCTCGGCTTCGGCGATCATCTCCAGGTCGGGCTCGATGATGTCGATCCGCGCGAAGGCCTGGTGGACGGCGGCGGGGACCTGTCCGGTGCCGGTGCCCAGGTCGAGCAGCACCGGGTTGGGCGTGGTGCGCACGGTGTCTGTCAGGAGCGTGGCGGCGGCCTCGGGCAGGCCGGGCCGGAAGGTGCGGTAGGCGCTGGCGGCGCCGGGGAAGAGGGGCAAGTCCTTGGCTCCAGGTCGGTTCGGGCCGGTCGGAGGTGCCGGCGGGTCAGGGCGCGGGGGCGCCGGGTTCGCCGGCGGGCTCCATAGCGGGGGCGGGCTGCGCCGGGAGCGCGGGCGCGGCGCCCGGGGCGGGTAGGGCGGCCAGGTGGCGGACTGGGGAGCGCCACAGCATCCACGCCGGGACGGCCAGCAGGCACGTGATCGCGGTCAGGGCCGGGCGCAGGCCGATAGCGGCGCCCGCGACGCCGGCCAGGAGCGCGGCCAGTGGGCGCAGGCTGAACGCCAGCCACATGCCGCTGGACTGGGCCCGGCCTTGCATCTCGGGCGGGGTGATCA
>NZ_JBIRFA010000069.1:0-22762 GCF_044327205.1 Kitasatospora sp. NPDC018058
CCAAGCGCCTCACCGGAGCCCGGCCGCACGGTGGAAGTGGTCCACCCGGCACGGCCGAGGAGGCGGCGATGATGTACTGGAACGGCCCCGGCATGAACGGCTGGGGCATCGGCCTGATGACCGTGGGCATGCTGCTCTTCTGGGCACTGGTCGTGCTCGGCGCGGTCGCCCTGGTCCGCTACCTGAGGCAGGCGCCGGCGGGCCCGCCGACCCCCGCGGCGCCGCTCGAACGGCCCTCGCCGGAACAGCTGCTCGCCGAACGCCTCGCCCGCGGCGAGATCGACCCCGACGAGTACCGCGCCCGCCTGGGCACCCTGCGCGAGGGCGCCGAGCCGTCCCCTTCCGGCTGACGCCGCCCCCGGGAGGCCGGCATGCCCACCCTTACCCTCGATGCCGCCGCGCTGGAGAGCCTCGTCGCCGCGGCGGTCGCCGCGCCCTCGATCCACAACAGTCAGCCCTGGCGCTTCCGGCTGGAGCCGGCCACCTCGACCCTGGAGGTCCGGGCCGACCGCAGTCGGGCCGTCCCGGCCGCCGACCCGCAGGGCAGGGCGCTGCACATCTCCGTCGGCGCGGCCGTCCTCAACCTACGGGTCGCTGCCCGCCACCTCGGCTGGGCGCCCGATATCCGGCTGCTACCAGACCCGTCCGAACCGGACCTGCTCGCCACCATTCGGCTCGACACTCCGGCCACCGCAGCAGTCCTGGGCACCGAGAAGCTGTACGAGGCGATCTGGCACCGGCACACCATCCGCACACCGTTCACCGACGAACCCGTCCCGCCGGCCGTCCTCGACGAACTCGCCACCGCCACCCGCGCCGAGGACGCCACCCTCCACCTGCCCGACCACGCGGAGACCGCTCGCCTGCTCCACCTGACCGCCGAGGCCGAGCGCCGCAACACCACCGACGAGGCTCAGCGCGACGAGAGCCGCAGCTGGATCCGCACCGGCGACGCACCGCCCTACGGCATCCCGCTCGCCGCGCTCGGCCCCCAGGACCTGGCCAGCCACCTACCGATGCGGGACTTCGCCGCCATCCGCGCCGCCGAGCACCAGACCCCGGCCACCTTCGAACGCGAGCCGCGCATCGCCGTCCTGACCACCGACCACGACACGCCGCAGGACTGGCTGCGGGCCGGCCTCGCCCTGGAGCACGTTCTGCTCGCCGCCACCGTCCACGGCGTCCGCGCCTCCCTGCTGCACCAGGCGATGGAGTGGCCGTACCTGCGCTGGGAGACCCGCGACCCGCACCAACGCCCGGGCCACGTCCAGATGTTGATCCGCCTCGGCTACGGCCCCGAGGGAGCCCCGACACCCCGCCTGGCGCCCGGCGAGGTGCTGGAACCGTCCTGAGGCTCACGGACTGGGTGTCAGGAACTCGCCCCGGCAGAACCAGCTGTCCTCGGCGAGGGCGTTGAAGGCAACCCGCTCCCAGCCGTTGCGCCGGTGCGAATCGTCTCCGCTTCGTCCTCCAGATAGGCGCGTACCTCCTTCCCCCACCGACGCCGGCCAGCCGTGCTACCTGGCGCCGGATGTCGGAGATCAGTGCGGAGGCGCTGGTGGAAGACATGTGAGCGAGGTCGAAGTAGTCGAAGTGGTGCTTTACGCGGGCGGCGAGCACGGGATCCCAGCATCCGGGAGGATCCACGAAGTACTCCAGGAAAGCTGCCTCACCCTGCCCTGCCCGCAGAGTGGGCAGGGCAGGGTGAGGTGGTGCGGCCATGATCGCGTCGCGACGGCGAGGGTGGCGAGCACCGACTCGTCCTCGGCGTCGAACTCGCCCCCGCCGCGTTTCTCGGTCAGGTACAGGTTGCCGAACACCCTGTCCCGGATCCGGATCGGCACCCCCAGGAAGGACCGCATCGGCGGGTGATGGGCCGGGAAACCGTAGGAGGCCGGGTGGGCCGATCTCGATGCCGCGGGCGGCCAGCCGGGATCTGACCAGGGCTCTGAACCAACGGTGACATCCTCATTCAGTACCGGGCCGTCCGCCGAAGGGCCTTGGGTGGTCAGGCAGCCGCGCCACGCAGCAGGATCGAGGCGATGAAGTCGGGAGCCTGGCGTGGGCCCATGTGGCCTTCGAGGGTGAGTTCCCAGGCGGTCTCGGCCAGGCCGCAGAACGTCGAGGCCAGCCAGCTGGCGGGCATGTCCTTGCGCAGCAGTCCGGTGTCCTGGCCGCGTTGGACGAGCTCGACGGTCCGCGTGAAGATCGTCTCTGCGCGTGCGCTGGCCTCGGGGACGCCCAGGACGTCGGGTTCGACGTAGACCAGGTTCCACAGCTGGGCGAACGGCGGATAGTCGGCGACGAGTGAGGCCAGGACCTGTTCCATAGCGGCTGTGTCGGCCTCGGCCCGTGTCAGGACCCGGTCGCAGTCGTCGAGGATCTTCCGGGCCATCGCCTGTACCAGGTGCTGGCGGGTGGGGAAGAGGCGGACCAGGGTCGCCCGGCTGATGCCCGGCCGCCGACGCTTGCGATGGTGCTGGCCGACTCGCGGGCGGTCGGCGTTCCCGAGCGTGCCCAGGTCCTGCTCGTCTCCCTCTTCTGCGCGGCCCTCAGCCTCCATCTCCTGCGCCGCCGCCTACCCTCGGCGCGGCGGGTGCCGACGAGCCGGTCGGCCGTCGTGGGCCCGTCCACCCGTAGTGATGCCGACGGAATCGTCGGGCCCGGGATCCGCCCGGCGGTCGTTGGCAGACGGACCGCCGACCCCTGGCGGAACGGGTCCAGGCAGGCGGGGGTCATCAGCCTCCGAGCCGGGTGATCCGCACTGCGGGGCGGAGGGACTCGGCCACCTCCCGGTCGAACGGTTCGATGCCGGGGGTGAGCATCGATGCGACAGCTGTGGCCACCCCGAGCGCGCAGGCGTCGACCGGATCGTCGCCTTCGGCCAACCGGGTGACGATTGCGGCGATCATGCCATCCCCGGCCCCGGCGTCGCTGAGGGGCTCTCCGGGCGGTGGCGGCGCATACAGCTCCATGTGCCCCTGACCGGTCGAGCACAGCGCGCCGAGTTCCCCGAGGGTGGTGATGGCGACCTCGGTTGCTCCGGCGGCGAGCAGCTGCTCGTTGACGGCGCGGGCGTCGTCGAAGCTCCGCACGGCCCGGCCGACGAGGTAGGCGGCCTCGCTACGGTTGCATCTGCGCAGGAAGACGGCCTCGTGCAGCGACTCGCGCAGGGCCGGTCCCGAGGTGTCCAGTAGCAGTCTGGAGCCGGCTTCCCTGACCCGGCGGGCGACGGTCGTGTAGAAGTCGTCGGGCAGGCCGTCGGGCAGACTGCCACTGGCCACGACGTACCGGTGGGCGCCCGCTGCCCGCTCCAGCAGGTCCAGGCAGCGCCGTCCCTCGTCGTCGTCGAGTCGCGGGCCGCGCGGCACGATGTGATAGCTGCGGCGTGACTCGCTCTCGAACAGCACGAACGCTTCACGGGTTTCACCCGCGATCCCGAGGGCGAGGTGGTCGACGCCCTCCTCGTCCAGTAGCCGGTTCAGGCGCTGGCCGATCTCCTGGCCGGCGGTGTGGACGGCGGTCGCCCGCCCCCCGAACCGCGCCACGCCGCGGGCGACGTTGATCCCTCCGCCGCCGGCGGCCACGTACCTGACCCGGGCACGGGTCTTGCCGATGTCCACCAAGTGGTCGACGTCGCAGCAGATGTCGACCGTAGGGTTCAGCGTGAGGGTGAGAATCGGTGGCGGAGTCTCCGGCAGCGAACTTCTTCCGCTGCTCCCTACCGCGGGCTGACCCGGTACCGCGGCGGCGCTCATCGCCGTGGCCCGGCGGTCGTTGTCACCACAGCCACCGTCTGACGTCCTGCTCTGCTCAGTGCAGGCCCACCCTTGTCGTACTCGGCCATGACTTTCAGCAGACCACCGGTGACGTTGATGGTGGTCGGCGTGAGGTGGGAGCCGACGGGGAGGTTTTTGAACGGGCGCAGGAATGAGGGCCGCCGGTGCAGGCGTCCGTGCAGCAGATCGCCAGCCATCCCTACCCTCCTCACTCAGGCCGGACCTGCCTTCCATGCTGGCGTGCGAGCCGGGATCGTGCGACCTGGAGTGCGCTCCCGTTGTCGGCGGCGCGTGCTCTGGCCCGTGAATCAGGGTGATGGCAGCGCGTGGCATTGGGTACCTCGGTTCCGGCACTGCTTGGGCGGTGTTCGGAAGGGGAGGCCAGGGCGTGCGGGAGTTCAGGCGGGCTGGTAGCCGACCCGCGAGGTGCTGGCCGCTGACCAGCTTGGCCGTGTTGGCCGCGGCCGGGACGGAAGTGGAAGCGGCCCGATCCGGCGAGCCCGGGCCGGCGGCCAGTGCGGCTCGGAACCAGAGGTGCCGGTCGGAGTAGTGGTTGGGGACCAGGTCGAGGATCACCCGTAGGCCGGCTCGGCCCGATCACGCGGTGCTGTTCGCGGACACGCCTGCCGTCCTGGAGGCGGGGGAGCGGAACGGGTCGCTCTGATCACCGCCCTCGACCACCGGGACGAGGGGCGGCCCCGGCTGCTGGGTGGCCGCGAGCCGGTGATTCACGACCTGGGCCAGGTCGGGGTGTCGAGCGGCCGTTCGATGCTGCTCAGGCTGTGACCAGGTCGCCCGGCCTGCCCGTACGGCCCTATCGGCGCTGTGTCGGGCCCGAAATCCGGCTCATCCGAGCGGTTCTGTGCAACAGATGGGCCGGTGGCAGCCAGAGATTTGCCGTACCGGAACCGCTGGAGAAGGAGGTACACCGCGATGAAGTGGCTCGGATCGGATACAGCCGGTGGAACCCCACCGCCCGTGGGCGGGCGCGGGACCATGAGCGACGAGAGGACGCCGTGATGAGCACTCCGACGGTTCCCGCAGCCGACGAGGCCGTGATCGACCGGGAGGGCCTGGCCGCCCTGGTCGACGTCCTGCGCTCCCGCGGCTTCACCGTGATCGGTCCGACCGTACGGGGCGGCGCCATCGTGCTCGACGAGCTGGAGTCCGCCGAAAGTCTGCCCTACGGCTGGGGCGTCGAACTCGAGGCAGGGCAGTACAGGCTACGGGAGCGCACGGACCCGGCGGCCTTTGCCAACGCGGCCGGACCGCAGTCGTGGAAGACCTACCTGCACCCCGCCCGGGTCCGCCAGTGGCGGACCGAACGCACCGACGAACAGCTGACCTTCGAGGCGGACGACACCCCGCCGCCCCGCTACGCCTTCCTCGGTGTCCGCCCGTGCGACCTGCGCGCCATCGCCGTCCAGGACCGGGTCCTCACCGGCGGCCGGCACGCCGACCCGACCTACCAGGGGCGGCGCTCGGGAGCGTTCCTGGTCTCGGTGGAGTGCACCGAGCCCGGAGCCACCTGCTTCTGCGTCTCCATGGGCACCGGGCCGGCGGCCGGCCCCGGCTACGACCTGGTGCTCACCGAGCTGGTCGACGACGAGGGCGGCCACCGGTTCTGGATCCGCAGCGGCAGCCCGGAGGGCACCGAGGTCCTCGCCGAGATCCCCGGCAGGAGTGCCGACGCCGCCACCCGCGCCGCCGCCCGCGCACAGGTGTCCGCCGCCGCCGACCGGATGGGCCGCACCATGCCCGAGGCCGACCTGCACCAGCTGATGGCGGGCACGCTCGACGCCCCGCGCTGGGACGACGTCGCATCCCGGTGCCTGACCTGCGGCAACTGCACCATGGTCTGCCCGACCTGCTTCTGCACCACCACCCAGGACGTCACCGACCTGACCGGCGACCATGCCGAGCGCTGGCGGCTGTGGGACTCCTGCTTCGACCTGGATCATTCCTACCTGCACGGCGGGACGGTGCGCGCCTCCTCGCACAGTCGCTACCGGCAGTGGCTCACCCACAAACTGGGCACCTGGTACGACCAGTTCGGTTCCTCGGGGTGCGTCGGCTGCGGCCGGTGCATCGTCTGGTGCCCCGTCGCGATCGACATCACCGAGGAGGCGGCCGCCCTGCACGACTGGGCCAACCGGTCGGCAGGCGAGGGTGAGGCACCCGCATGACCGAGCTGCCGTTCCTGCTCGATGTGCTGCCTCAGGTGCACCGGGACCGGTTGCTCGCCCTCGCCCGCGACAGCTCCTTCCCTCCGGGCAGGCGGCTGTTCGACGAGGGAGGGCAAGCCGACCGCTTCTGGGTGATCCGCTCCGGTGAGGTCGCCCTCGACCTGTACGTACCCGGCCGCCCGCCGCCGATCGTGGAGACCATCGGGCCGGGCCAGCTCCTCGGCTGGTCCTGGCTCTTCCCGCCCTACCGCTGGCACCTGGGCGCGCAGGCACTCGGACCGGTGGACGCCTGGGAGTTCCCCGCCGACCAGGTCCGAGCGCTGTGCACGGCCGACCCCGCCCTCGGGCACCAACTGACCCTGCGCTGCGCCGAGGTGATCGCCGAACGGCTCCAGGCCACCCGCATCCGCCTGCTCGACCTCTACGCACCTCGCCCGGGCACGCCATGACCACTGTCACGCCACCGCTCCCGTACCGGGTGACCGCCTTCCGACCGGAGACCGCGGACGCCGTGTCGCTTGAACTGCAACCCGTCGAGGCTGTGTTGCCGGCCTTCCTACCGGGACAGTTCGCCATGGTCTACGCCTTCGGCATCGGCGAGGTTCCGATCTCGGTCAGCGCGATCCGAAGCCGGAACGGCGCCCTGGTGCACACCGTCCGCGCGGTCGGCGCGGTCTCCGGGGCACTGTGCCGACTGCGACCCGGCGACGTCGTCGGCCTGCGCGGACCCTACGGCACCGGCTGGGACCTCGACTCGGCGACCGGGGCCGACATCCTGGTGATCGCCGGCGGCATCGGACTGGCTCCGCTGCGCCCGGTGGTGCACCAGGTGCTGGACCACCCGGAGCGGTACGGCAGTCTCCGCGTCCTGGTGGGCGCCCGCACCGCCGAGGACCTCCTCTACCGGGATGAGCTGGAGAGCTGGCGGACCTCGGCCCGGGTGGAGGTGACGGTCGACCGCCCCACCCCCGGCTGGCACGGCGCCGTCGGTGTCGTCACCGGACTGCTCGACCGGATCGAACCGCTCGGCGACGACACCCGTGCACTGCTCTGCGGACCTGAGGTGATGATCCGCCATACTGCGCAGGAACTGCTCACCCGAGGTGTGCCCGCGCGGCGCATCCAGGTGTCGCTGGAACGGAACATGAAGTGCGGCACGGGCCACTGCGGCCACTGCCAGCTCGGACCGCTCCTGCTGTGCCTGGACGGACCGGTGGTCGACTACGCCCGATCCCAGTCCCTCCTCACCGTGCGGGAGTTGTGACATGACCGACGACAGGATCCCCACCCTCGCGGTCTGGAAGTTCGCCTCCTGCGACGGCTGCCAGCTGACCCTGCTCGACTGCGAGGACGAACTGCTCGGCCTCGCCGAAAAGGTACAGATCTCGCACTTCCTCGAGATGTCCGGCGCCGAGGGCTCGGGCGGCGCCGGGTCGGCCACCCTGGACGGCGTCGGACCGTACGACCTCTCCCTGGTCGAAGGCTCCGTCACCACGGCCGAGGACGCCCGGCGGATCCGCCGCATCCGGCAGATCTCCCGCCGTCTGGTCACCATCGGCGCCTGCGCCACCGCCGGCGGCATCCAGGCCCTGCGCAACTTCGCGGACGTGACCGAGTTCCGCGCCGCCGTCTACGCACACCCCGAGTACATCGCCACGCTCGCCACCTCCACCCCCATCTCGGCCCACGTACCGGTCGACTTCGAGCTGCGCGGCTGCCCGATCGACCGCCGCCAGCTGCTGGAGGTGATCACCGCCTACCTGGCCGAACGCAAGCCGAACATCCCGGCGAACAGCGTCTGCTCCGAGTGCAAGCGGCGCGGCACCACCTGCATCACCGTCGCCCACGGCACCCCGTGCCTCGGGCCGGTGACCCACGCCGGCTGCGGCGCCATCTGCCCGGCCTACGACCGAGGGTGCTACGGCTGCTTCGGACCGTCCAACAGCCTCAACATGGCGGCGATGGTGCGCCAGCTCCAGCACGACGGCATGGACGAGCGGGACGTCCTGCGGGTCTTCCGGACTTTCAACGCAGCCTCCCCCGAGTACGCCGAGCTACCCGACCTCGTCCACCAGGACGACTCGACCGACAGGGAGACCCGATGAGCCACCGGGGAGAGCGGATCCTGCGCCTGGACGCACTCGCCCGAGTGGAGGGCGAAGGCGCCCTGCACCTGGCCATCCGCGACGGCGAAGTCACCGACACCCGGTTGCGGATCTACGAACCACCGCGCTTCTTCGAGGCGTTCCTGATCGGCCGAGGGCACACCGAACCGCCCGACATCACCTCCCGGATCTGTGGAATCTGCCCCGTCGCCTACCAGATGACCGCCTGCCAGGCCGTCGAGGCCGCCTGCGGGGTGTCCGTCGACGGCCAACTCGCCGAGCTGCGCCGCCTGCTCTACTACGGCGAGTGGATCGAGAGCCAGTCCCTGCACATCCACCTCCTCCACGCCCCCGACTTCCACGGCCACCCGAGCGCCGTCGAACTCGCCCGCGAGCAGCGTGAACCCGTCGAGCGGGGCCTGCGGATCAAACAAGCCGGCAACGCCGTCATGGAACTGCTCGGCGGCCGCGCCATCCACCCGGTCAACGTCCGACTCGGCGGCTTCTACCGGGTACCGACGCGAAACGAACTCGCACCGCTGGCCGAGAAGCTGCGCCGAGCACGGGACGACGCACTGGAAACAGTGCGCTGGGTGGCGGGCTTCGACTTCCCCGACGCGGAAATCGACTGCGAACTGCTGGCCATGCAGGACAGCGGCCGGTACGCCATCGACTCCGGTGCACCCACCGCCCTGAGCCTGACCGACGGCACCACCAGGAACCAGTCTGCCGCACAACGCCATTTCCCCGTCGGAGAGTTCGAACAGCACGTGGTCGAGGAACACGTCCCCCACTCCACCGCCCTCAGATCGAGCCTCGACGGCAGACACCACCTCACCGGTTCACTCGCCCGGTACGCCGTCAGCGGCCGCTGGCTGCACCCGACCGCCGCCGAAGCCGCACGGGCAGCCGGACTCGGCGACCCGGCCACCGGCGCGGTATGCCGCAACCCCTTCCGCAGCATCATCGTCCGCGCCGTCGAAGTGGTGCACTCGGTAGAGGAAGCACTGCGGATCATCGACGCCTACGAACCGCCACCCCGACCGCACGTCGACGTCCCCCCGCACCCGGCCGAAGGCTGCGCCGCCACCGAGGCGCCACGCGGCCTCCTCTACCACCGCTACGCCATGGACCCGGACGGCACCCTCACCCTCGCCCGGATCATCCCGCCAACCGCCCAGAACCAAGCGGCGATCGAGGAGGACCTGCGACGACTGGTGCAGTCCCGCCTGGACCGTCCCGGCGACCCACCCACCGACGAGGAGTTGACCACACTGTGCGAACGGGCCATCCGCAACCACGACCCGTGCATCTCCTGCTCCGCTCACTTCCTCCACCTGACCGTGGACCGGGTATGACGGGCCGGGTCGTCGTGATCGGCGTCGGGAACTCCTACCGCCGGGACGACGGAGCAGGCCCGGCCGTCGTCGAAGCGCTGAGCGGACAGGTCCCCGAGGAGACGCTGCTCGCCGTCAGCGACGGCGAGCCCGGCCGAATGCTGGGCCACTGGACCGGCCAGGACCGAGTGATCGTGGTCGAGACCGTGCACGCGCACCCCGGCAACCCGGGGCGGCTGCACACCCTGGACGCCGAGGCGACCGCCAGGTGCGCGAGCGGCCCGGCCAGCAGCCACGGCCTGGGCCTCGGCGAGACCGTCGCCCTGGCAGCCGCGCTCGACCGGATGCCCCTCGAACTCGTGGTCCACGCGGTGGAGGGCGAGGACTTGGGCCTCGGCCCCGGACTCAGTGCCCCGGTCCAAGCGGCACTACCGGACCTGGTCGACCGGGTGGCCACAGCCGTCCAGCTCGCACACCGGCGTCTTCGCTCGCGACTCGGCTGAGACACGGCCACGGACTCGACCACTGTCCCGTGGCGATCGCGTAGCAGGTATCGCTCCTTCAACACCGCGACCGCGCCGAACCCGCCACGGCTGCGGTGTCCCAGCACGATGAGCGTACAGTCGCCCGAACGGTTGATCAGCTCGGTGGCTGGTCGTCCGGGAACCGAGACAGCCGCAGCCGGCGGGAACCGGGGAGGAGGACCGGGTCGCCCGGCCCTCCTCTCACACCGCCGGACAGGTGGGCCCCTGGTTCGGCGGTGCGTCGGTGTCGGTGGGCTACCAGGTGTCGTTCAGTGCCCCGTTGCCCGAACTGCCGGTGGTGAAGGAGTGGTTGTTGCCCGGCTCCCAGGTGATCGAGCCGTCGGAGTTCTTGATGATGTACTTGTACTCGATGTAGGTATTGGCCGGCAGGGTGACCGTGCCGTTCCAGGTCGGGTAGTTCTGCGAGGAGAGCGGGACGGCCTGGGAGGTGTTCCAGCTGCCCACCGCGGGGATCGAGCCGACCAGGTAGACGTTCTGGCCCCAGCTGGTGGTCTCGTTGACGTTGAAGGTCTCACCGACCGTGCCGGAGACGGCCGTCGGGCTGTACAGCGCCATGGCGTCGTTGGCCGGGACGGTGATGGTGGCGGTGCCGTTGGTGCCGACCGTGACGGTCGAGCCGGTGCAGGCGCCGGTGGAGACGGTCAGGTTGCCGTGGATGATGTCGCAGTACGTGCCCGCCGCCAGGCCGGTCTCGACGGTCACGGTCTTGGCGCTGGACTCGTTGTTGATCGCGATCCAGCCCCGGTTGCCCCGGCTGAACGAGATGAAGTTGGAGCCGTCGTCGTACCAGTTGCTGACCGACTGGCCCGCCACGGCGTTGTGCCAGCCCACCATGTTGGCGATGCCCTGGGTGCGGTCCGTGCAGAACCAGCCGCTGGAGCAGTCGGTGTTGGTCACGAACCCGTTGGAGTCGGACGGCGGGGAGTCGTCGCTGTTGGTCCAGGCGAAGCTGGCGTACACCTGCGGCACGTCGTAACCCCAGGCCAGTTCGAACAGGTTGGCCAGGATGTAGGGCGTGCCGGACTTGTAGTTGAGCGTCGAGCCGTCGCGCTCGGTGTCGTGGTTGGTCACCATCGAGGTCGAGGCGGACGCCGGCTCCAGGCCCCAGCTCTGCCCGAAGGACTTGAGGTTGGCGATGTTGCCGGTGAACTGGCTCTTCAGGTCCTTGGCGTAGGTGAACTCGATCACGCTGCCGTTGGACTCGAACCCACTCGGCTGCAGCGCGCTGTTGCTGCTGCCGGGGATCACCTCCTGGTAGACGTACGGCCGGGACCCGGTCCAGGTGGTGTTGTTCACCTGGGACAGGACCGCCGCCATGTCGGCCGCCGCGATGTGCTTGGCGGCGTCCATCCGGAAGCCGTCCACGCCCACGCTGATCAGGCTGTTGAGGTAGCCGGCCTCGGTGGTGCGGACGTGGGTGGTCTCGGTGTAGAGGTCCTCCAGACTGGAGAGGTCGCACTCCTGGACCTGGGTCTGGTTGTTCCAGTCCGTGATGGACAGGTTGGAGTTGGGGCAGTTCCCCGGGTAGCTGTGGAAGTCGGCTGAGGTGTAGCCGGGCTGGGAGTACGTTTCCGTGGCGGAGTTGAAGCTGTCGCCACCGTAGGAGTCGGTGCTGGTGTTGTTGTTGCCGGCCATGTGATTGAGCACGGCGTCCGCGTACACCTTGACGCCCGCGTTGTGGCAGGTGGTGACCATGGACGCGAACTGCGCCGCGGTGCCCATGCGGCTGTTCAGGTCGTAGCCGATCGGTTGGTAGACCTCCCACCAGGGGTGGGAGCCGGAGAGGCGGATCGAGTCCTCGGGCGGAGCCACCTCGACGGCACCGTAGCCCTTCGGGCCGAGCACGTTGGTGCACTCGCTGGCCACGGACGGCCAGTTCCACTCGAAGAGGTTGGCGATCACGTCGCCGCCGTCGGGGGTGCCGGTGGCGTGGGCGGCGGTCTGGACGGTGAGCGGCAGGACGGCGCCGGCGAGCAGGGCGCCGACCGCCATCAGGGTGGTTCGGGCGCGAGGGCGTGGTCGCTTCATGTGGGGGTTTCTCCTGTGCTGGCGGCCCGGCCACGGGCAACCGGGTAGCACGAGGCGAGCGCACCGTCGCGCGCTGGAACCAGGAGGCCGTGGTGGAGCCGGGGGTGGGGGTGTGTCCGGGCCGGCTCGCGACGCCGCCCGGTACGGAATGGCCGTACGATCCGCCGAGGTCCCGCTCGGCGGCGTCGACGACCGGGAGCCGTGCGGCCGCGAACCCGCCTGACTCCTCACTGCGCGGCGGCCACCCCGGTGACCGGGGGATCCGCCGCGAGCAGACCATCTCGCGCCCGGTATTACGGCGTCAAGAAATCGGTGGAAATTCTTACCGCAAGTTGCAGCAAACTATTACCGGAGCGAGCGTGCCCGGGGCCGGCGCTGCAGGGGCGTGCCGAGCGGTCCGGTTGGGCCGACAGGGGAGGGGGGTGGATTCACAGCTGCGGCACAGGTTCGGCACACCCGTGTGACAGGGCGCCCGGCGAGTGTCGGAGCATGCACACGGACTCCTGGACAGCAACCCTCCCGGCACGGGAGCACCTCCCCGCCGGCATCGGCGGGGCGCCCGTTCTCGACGTTGTGATCCCCGTCCACAACGAGGAGAAGGACATCGAGGGGTGCGTGCGGCGGCTGCACGGCCACCTGATGCGCACCTTCCCCTACGGCTTCCGCATCACCGTCGCGGACAACGGCTCCACCGACCGGACCCCGCAGATCGCCGCGCGGCTGGCGCACTCGATCCACGAGGTGACCTGCTTCCGGCTGGAGCAGCAGGGCCGCGGGCGTGCCCTGCGCACCGTCTGGTCCGCCTCCGACGCACCGGTCCTCGCCTACATGGACGTCGGCCTGTCGACCGACCTCAACGCGCTGCTCCCTCTGGTCGCGCCTCTGATCTCCGGGCACTCGGACCTGGCGATCGGCTCGCGGCTGGCCCTCACCTCACGGGTCGTGCGGGGGTCGAAGCGGGAGTTCATCTCCCGTGCGTACAACCAGATCCTGCGCCGGTCACTCGCCGCCCGCTTCTCCGACGCCCAGTGCGGCTTCAAGGCGATCCGGCGCGAGGTGGCCGAGGTGCTGCTGCCGATGGTGCAGGACACCAACTGGTTCTTCGACACCGAGATGCTGGTGCTCGCCGAACGGGCCGGTCTGCGCATCCACGAGGTGCCGGTCGACTGGGTCGACGACCCGAACTCGACGGTGCACATCGCCAGGACCGCGACCGAGGACCTGAAAGGGGTGTGGCGGGTCGGCAAGGCGCTCGCCGACATCCGCACCCGGTGGAGCGGACACAACCCGCGCCGACTCGCTGCCGTGAGGACATGGCGGCGGCCGGGGCCGGACTGACGGTGCTCCAGTCGGGCGCCGGGTGGTTCCACGGCGAAAACGGCGTGGACGCGAAAGAGCCGCGCACAACCAGGAGCAGGTCAGACCGCGGGGAACAGCGGCAACCCCTCTCTTCAGTACAATGAGGCTGATACCGCAGAGGATACATTGAGGCATCAATGTGTCAATAGAGGCATGGGGAGTTGGCTCGGCGATGCGTACCGACGCGACAGAGGTCCTGGACTCGGCGATCCCGGTCCTGGCCAAGGACCGGGCGGCGTCCATGCAGGTCATCGCCAAGCGGGCGGGCATCAGCCGGGCGACCCTGGTCCGCCTGTTCCCCACCCGCCAGCACCTGGTGCAGGCCATGGCCGCGAAGATCCTCGACGACTGCGACCGGGCCCTGTCCTGCGCCGAGGCCGACACCATGCAGCAGGTGCTCGCCACCCTGGTCGCCGAATACCCGCCATTCGCCCAGCTGTGGAACCTCGTCTACGTCGAACCCGACGTCCTCGGCGTGCCCGAAGCCAGCACCCGGGCCGACGCGATCTTCGACCGGACCGTCAAGCTCTTCAAACGCGGCCAGAGCGCCGGACTGCTGCGCAACGACATGCCGGCCACCTGGCTGGCCTCGACCTTCTGCGGTCTGGCCGAGACCGCATGGGAGCTGACCCTCGAAGGCAACATGGGTCCCCGCCAGGCTCCGGACTTCATCACGGCGATCCTGCTCCACGGCGCGGCCGCCTGACCGTCTCCCGGAGGCTCGAATCCGGCTCCTGCGTGCGGACTTCGCGATCCGCCCATGGCGGCGTGGGCAGCTCCGAGGCTATATTGAGGCATCAATGTGCCAATAGGCATGGGGGAGTTGGATCGGCGATGCGTACCGACGCGACAGAGGTCCTGGACTCGGCGATCCCGGTCCTGGCCAAGGACCGGGCGGCGTCCATGCTGCAGCGTCCGCAGCCCCGGTGCTGATCCCGCCGGGCTGGCTCTTGACATCGGCGCAGAATGCCAGCAGCCCGACCCCGCACGCCACCGCGACCACCACGACAGCGGCAATCACCGCCCACGCAATCCCCGCTCGACCACGCGGCAGCCGCCATCGATTCCTGAGCATCCGCCCAGTAAGCCGGCCCGAACATCGAACACCCTCCGGAAACGCCGATCGGCTCACCGTGTCTCGGCCGGCGCGCCTCCGGGCGTCCTGGTAGAACTCGCCAGCCGCCAGTGCCTCTGTTGACACATTGCTGTTTCAAAGTATCCTTTGTTGCATCGGCCTCGTTACTGGCGAGGCGGGGTGCTGCTGGTCGGCGTCCCACTCGGCGTACGCCGGTGGGCCGGCGAGCCCATGCCCGCCACGGTGCAGGAGGCCGTCCCCGGCAAGACCGGGTGCCCCTTTGAAGCCTGCGCGGCTTCCTCGCCCACGGGCGGTCCCGACGAACGCAACGCAGCGTTCGGCGACACCCTCGTATCGACCCGTGACAGAAAGCAGATCGGTCAACAGCCATGACGATGCATCGCCGGCACTTCCTGCGGAGCGTAGGCCTGGGAGTTCCCAGTCTCGCCCTTCTCGCCTCCCTGTCCGCCTGCGGCGACAACGGGGACGACGGCGACAGCGGGGGCAGCGGGGCCGGCGGCGAAGGTAACGGGACGCCGGGCCCGGCCGGGCGCAAGAAGGTGATCGTCGTCGGCGCCGGGATCAGCGGCCTGGGCGCTGCCCGGTACCTGGCCGACAAGGGGCACGACGTGTCGGTGCTCGAAGCGCGCGACCGTATCGGCGGGCGGATCTGGACCAGCCAGAAGTGGTCCGGCACACCGCTCGATCTCGGCGCGTCGTGGATCCACGGCATCGACGGCAACCCGATCACCGATCTGGCCAAGAAGGCCGGCGCGAAGACGGTGGTGACCGACCTCGAAAGCGCCACCGACTACCTCGCCAGCGGCCAGGAGATCGAGGGCGCCCAGGCGCAGGCGCTTGATCGCTGGCGGAAGGCTACTGCCGACGCGCTGTCGTCCTTCCAGAAGAAGGACGACGACGACGCCTCGATCCGCAGCGTAGTCCAGAACGCGGTGGGCTGGTCGAAGCTCTCGGACAGCGACAAGGCCCTGGTCTCCTACGCGCTGAACGACTACGAGCACGAGTACTCGGGCAGCGTCGACCAGATGTCGGGCCTGTACTTCGATGACGACGCCAAGATCAAGGGCAAGGACGTCCTGTTCCCGGGCGGCTACGGCGCCGTCACCGATTACCTGGCCAAGGGGCTGTCGGTGCAGACCGGGCAGGTCGTCAAGCAGATCGACTGGAACTCCGACGGTGTGACGGTCACCACCGACAAGGGCGCCTTCCAGGCCGACCACGTGGTGGTCACACTGCCCCTGGGTGTCCTGCAGAGCGGGGCGGTCAAGTTCGGCCCCGCTCTGCCCCAGGCCAAGACCACTGCCATCGGCAAGCTCGGCACGGGTGTCCTCAACAAGTGCTACCTGCGCTTCCCCAAGGTGTTCTGGGCGGACACCGACTGGCTGGAGTACGTGCCGGACCTGAACAAGTACGGCCAGTGGGCCCAGTGGATCAACGTCGCCCGCCCCACCGGCCAGCCGGTGCTGCTCGGCTTCAACGCCGCCGACTTCGGCCGCACGATCGAGGGCTGGAGCGATGCCCAGATCGTCGACAGCGCCATGAGCACCCTGAAGACCATCTACGGCGGCAACATCCCCCAGCCGACGGACTACCAGATCACCCGCTGGGCCTCCGACCCGTACGCGTGCGGCTCGTACTCCTTCACCAAGCTCGGCGCCACGTCCGAGATGCGCAACCAGCTGGCGGCCGCCGTCGACGGCCGGGTGCACTTCGCGGGCGAGGCGACGGACCGCAAGGACTACGCCACCGTCCACGGCGCCTACCGGTCGGGCCTGCGCGCGGCCAAGGAGATTGCCGGCTGAACCGGCCCACCGAGTGACGGAACCCGGATCGTTCCCCGTCGTGTGGGCTACGGGGAACGACCCGGCTGCCGTCCACCAGGACCCCGCCGGGCGACCCGTGGCGCCCGCGGGACGGCAGCCCCCGTCGGTGCGTACCCCCGGACGCGCCGGCGGGGGCGTGCGGCGCGGCGCCCCGCAGCCCGAACACGCCCTCGTGACCTGCCGCGACACCCTGCACGACCGGTCGAACGGGCCCGCCCAGGGCAGTGATCGCTACCGCATATGATCCGGTGCGATTCCGGACGCCGACGGGCACCTGGGCGCCAGAGCCGCCGCCCGTGCCACCGCGTCCCCATCCCCACTGCACGACTTGCTGGAGCACATTCATGACCGCGCAGCCCTTCGGCGTCCCGTCTTCCTCGGCCTTCGAGGCGCTGACTCCGGACGACCCCGGCGAGGTCGGCGGGTACCGGCTGCGTGCGCGGCTCGGCGCGGGCGGCATGGGGCGCGTGTACCTCGCGTACACCCCCGGCGGGCGCCCGGTCGCGCTCAAGGTGGTCCGGCCCGAACTCGCCGAGGACCCCGAGTTCCGGCACCGCTTCGCCCAGGAGGTCGCCAGCGCCCGCCGCATCCACAGCCTCTACACCGCCCAGGTGGTCGACGCGGGCACCGACGCCGCCTCCCCCTGGCTCGCCACCACCTTCGTGCCCGGTCCCTCCCTCGACCGGGTCGTCCGACGTCATGGCCCACTGCCCGAGCGCACCGTCCTGCTGCTGCTCGCCGGCGTCGCCGAGGCCCTGCAGGCGATCCACACCGCAGGCGTCGTCCACCGCGACCTCAAACCCGGCAACGTCCTGGTGGCCGCCGACGGCCCCCGCGTCATCGACTTCGGCATCGCCCGCGCCGCCGACGCCAGCCCGCTTACCGGCACCGGCCTGCGCATCGGCTCGCCCGGTTTCATGGCCCCCGAGCAGGCCCTCGGACAGCCCGCCACCCCGGCCACCGACGTCTTCGCCCTGGGCGCCCTGATCGCCTTCATCGGCTCCGGCGTGTCCCCCTTCGGAGACGGGCCCGAGCCCACCGCTCTCTACCGGGCGGTCCACGAGGAACCCGACCTCTCCCGCCTGCCGCACGGACTGCACGAGCTGGTCCGGTACTGCCTGGCCAAGAACCCCGAGGACCGGCCCGGCACCGCCTGGCTGATCGAGGCCGCCCGCAGCCATCCCGCCACCGGCGCCGAACTGCGCTTCTCCGACGGCTGGTTGCCCCCGCAGGTCAGCGGCGAACTGAACCGCCACACCGACCTGCCGGCCACACCCGCCCCGCCGGTCACCGCCCTCGATCAGGCCCAGGCCGAGGCCCCGACCGCCCACGTCCTGCCCGCCCCGGCATCCACCCGACTGCAGCCGGAGCCCGCACTCCCGGAACCGGCCCCCACGACCGGACGCAGGGCCGCGGCCACCGCGCGCCGGGGCGCCCGCACCCTGCTCGTCACCACGGCCACCCTCCTCATCGGCGCCGCGGCGGCCTTCTTCCTGCTCGACTACACCGAGTACTTCGACGACTCCGCCGACCAGCCCGCCGCCACCGCCAGCAGCCTCCCCCCGTCCGCCGCACCCACCCCCACCCCCTCTCCCACCCCTGCATCCGCGGCCCCCGGCTACACCGCCGTATACGCGAACCTCGAACTCACCTCCCCCGACCGCGACCACGAGTTCGACCTCAAGACCGGGAAGGTCACCCAGGACACCTCGTCCTGGTACCTGGCCCGCCAGCCCGACGCCTTCTACATCCCCGAAGACAGCGACGCCTACATCCCCCCGCCCGGCCCTCTCACGCTCCCCGACTGCCTCAAGGGCGTCGAAACACAGCCGACCTCCACCCTGTCCTTCACCACCCTGCGCGCCGACCGCACCTTCTGCGTCCGCTCCCACGGCGCCCAGGACATCGCCATCGTCCGCACCCTCACCACCGCCACGACCGACGGCCCGGTCAAGGTCTCCATCACCTACTACCACCACGCCACCTGACCGCCTGTTGCGGGCACCCGAACCCGTAGGGCAAGGCTGGGCCTGCGGCTCCTTCGCCATCCGAGCCGTCGGAGCGGCCGGGCGGCCCGTCGGAGGCTGTGGGATCCCTACTTCCTGCACGTCGGCGAGCGCATTGGAGCACGCGCTGACGTTTCGCGAAAGTCCGTACACAGGTCGCAGATCGGTAGACAGCCAATGACGATGCACCGCCGCTGTTTCCCCCCCAGCCGACGGACTACCAGATCACCCACTGGGCCTCCGACCCCTACGCGCGCGGCTCGTACTCGTACAACAAGGTCGGCTCCACGCCGATGATGCGCGACCAGCTGGCGGCCCGGACCGACGAGCGCGTCCACTTCGCCGGCGAGGCCACGCACCGGTCCTCCTTCGCGACCGTCCACGGCGCCTACCTCTCGGGAGTCCGCGCCGCCAAGGAGATCGCCGGCTGAGCCGTCGCCCGGCGGGTCCCGGGGCGCGGCAGCTGACCTTGTCGGTGGAAGAAGCGCCTGCGGAAGAGCCGGGTTCGGGATGCGACGGTGTCGGGGCGGCCGGGGTCCAGGCCGCCCCGACACGTGATGTCACGCCTTCTTGCGGGCGCCGATCGCCGTCAGGACTTCCTGGGCCGCCCGGGCGCCGGTCTTCGCGCCGCCCTCCATGAAGCCCTGGAAGTCGTAGGAGGTGTGCTCGCCGGCGAAGTGCAGTCGGCCCTGGGCCGTCGTAGCCGGCGTAGGTGGTGAGGTAGCCCACCGGCCAGTAGGAGTAGGCCCCGTAGGTGTACGGGTCGAGGTGCAAGGCGGAGAGGGTGGCCCGTCCGTTCCACACGGCCGCGGTGTCGGGCCACAGTTGGTCGATCTGGCCGAGGTAGGTGCGGACGAGGTCCGCCGTGTATGGGGCGGAGGCGTCGGTGAAGGCCCGGGGCGGGGTGAGCGAGGAGGCGGGGGTGCCGCCGCCGTACTGGACCAGGATGCCGTGGGTGCCGCGTTGGCCGCAGGTGACGTCCCAGGCCTGCTGGAACGGCAGGTCGGAGAAGCACTCGCTGCTGGAGACGCCGGGCCAGGGGCTGGTGCCCTTCCAGGGGCGGGAGGTGAACTGCATGTTGAGCTTGGTGCAGTAGCCCATCGTGAACCGGTCGAGCACGCCCCGCATCCTCGGGTCGAGCCCGGCTCGGGAGAGGTCGACGCGCTGCTGGAGCACGGGCAGCGGGACGGCGAGGACGGTGTGGTCCGCGGTGACGGTCCGGGTGCCGGGGCCGTCTACCGCGAAGGTGAGGGTCTGGCCACCGTCGGCGTTGCGCGCCACTGCCGTGGACCTTGGCTGCCACCTCCAGGTCGAAGTACGACAGGAGCGCGGTGACCGCCGGCATCGCCGGCGCGAAGGCCTGCCACGGCCAGTGCACGCCGAACTCCGACTGGACGCTCTGCTGGGAGAAGTAGGCGAAGATGCCCACGATCGAGGACTCGAACACCACGTACGCGAGCACCGCGAGCAGCCCCGAGGCCATGCCGACTACCCGACCCAGGCTGTGTGAGACGAAACCGTAGAAGGCCCCCGCCGTGGTGATGTGCCGGGCCATCGCCACGTACCCGACGGTCAAGACGACCAGGACCAGGGTGACGAAGAGGAAGCCGGCAGGTGCGTGCAGGTCGCTGCCGCTGCCGATGATGACCGGCAGGTTGCCGGTCATCGAGGTGATCGGCGCGGCGGTGGCCAGAGCCATGAACACGACCCCGACCACGCCGACGGACCCGGCCTTCAGAGACTGGTGGATAGGCGGATCCTGGACGGTCGTGGACTGATCGGCAGCTGACATGGGGGGCTCCCTCGGCGGTGCACATGGATCGGCTCCGCAGTTCGCGGAGTCGGCCCAGTGTGGTGCGCACCGCCACCTGCCAGGCAGGGGCAGCATGTAGCGCGGCCTGTTACAGGAATGACGTCATGTCAGTTGGTGCGCATCGGCTTGTCCGGTGCGGAGGCGCGCGTACGACAGGGACGCGTACGGCGTGGACCCCGGCCGGCCGACGGGTTGGCCTGTGCTTCTCCGCGGGGCTACACCTCTGCGCCCGCGAGGCGGCGGCGCCTGGCCATGAGGGGGTAGAGCAGCGCGCAGGCTCCGACGGCGACGAGGCAGTAGGTCACCGCCCTGGTGCCGTTCTCCGTGAACTGCTGCCATGCGGCCCAGGCGCAGACACCGGTCAGGCTCAGGGCGACCAGGGACAGGCCGAGGGGTCCGCCGGGGACGCGGTAGGGACGATCCAGGTCCGGCTCGCGCACGCGCAGCGCGATGAGCGCGGCGACTTCGAGCAGGAGCGTGATGTTGGCGAGGAAGACGTCGACGACGATCAGACTGCTGAAGCTGCTCAGACAGAACAGGGCGTAGATCGCGGACGAGCCGATGAGCGAGATGACCGGGACCTGGCGGCGGGGGGTCCTCCTCGCCGCCCAGGCCGGGAAGTAGCCGTCCTGCGCGAGGACGAAGGGTACCCGGGCGCTGGAGGTGAGGAGCGCGGAGAACATCGCGGCCGAGGCGAGCATGCCGCCGACCGTCACGGCGGTCCGCAGCCACGGTCCGCCCAGGGCTCCGCCCACGTCCGAGAAGGAACCGCTGTGCCAGTTCTTCCAGCCGGCCGGGCCGTCCGCCCCGAGTGTGAGCGAGGCGAGTGCGGGGAACAGGTATCCGACCGTGATGGCCACGATCGACAGGGCGAGTGCTCGCGGCAGGTTCTTGCGCGGGTTGTCGATCTCGCCCGTGAAGGCCGAGACGTCGTCCCAACCGCTGTAGTTCCACATGGCGAGGAAGAGCCCGGCGCCGAAGGCGTTCGCCATCGACTGGTCGGGGCGGCTGGTCAGCTGGGCGACGCTACCGGGGCCGGCGCCGTCGCCGAGCACGTGCGTGAGACCGGCGACGCTCAGCAGTAGCAGCGGAGCGAGGCAGACGACCGCGAGCACGACGGAGGTGCGGCCGACCCCGGCGGTGCCCGTCAGGTTGAGCAGCACGCAGGCGGTGATGACGGCGAGGCAGACGAACCAGTGCAGGTCGAACTGGAGGTGGCCCGCGGTGAACAGCACGTGCTTGCCCGGTGCGGCCCAGTCGACCAAGGACTGCAGGTAGTTAGTGAACAGGACCGGGTAGACGGCCAGGTCCACGAAGCCGCCCAGCCAGCTGAGCATGCCCTGCTGGAAGCCCCAGAAGCGTCCCAGCCCGCGCCGGACCCAGTGGTAGTAGCCGCCGTCGACCGGGATCGCGGTGCCGAGTTCGGCGCAGACCATCGCATGCGGAACGCTGTAGACGAGGGGTGTCACCAGGAGCAGCAGCAGGCCTATACCGGGCCCGGAGGTGGAGAACAGGCCCTCGATGCCGTAGGCCCCGCCGGAGACGCTGAAGAAGATGAGCGCCACCAGGGGCGCCATCCTCACGTTCCTGGGCGGGGAGAACGACGGCACCGTCGGAGCGGCTGCTGTGGTCGCAACAGTGGCGTTCGGTGGCATTGCTTACCTTGATCTGGCAGACGACGGACAACGGGCCGGGTGGTCATCTCCGTGGAACCACGCTGCGGCACACCTGGTGGAGACACTGGTGAAAGTCCGCGCATCGGCGATCATGGACCACTTCCGAAGCGCTCGGCCCTGCATGCTAGCCGCTCCACCGCCCTCACTTCGCAGCGGGCTATCCCCGACGCCGCACCGCCACCGCCACCGTCGCCGGCCGACCCGGCCCGGCCGGCGACTGGGCGACTCGCGGTCCGGCACGCGGGGCTGATGCGG
Organism: Kitasatospora sp. NPDC018058; assembly: GCF_044327205.1. Classification (NCBI taxonomy): domain Bacteria; kingdom Bacillati; phylum Actinomycetota; class Actinomycetes; order Kitasatosporales; family Streptomycetaceae; genus Kitasatospora; species Kitasatospora sp. NPDC018058. Next base: position 22,009 of record NZ_JBIRFA010000069.1, read on the forward strand.
CCGACTGTGTCAGCCGGCGATCTCCTTGGCCGCGCGGACCCCCGACAGGTAGGCGCCGTGGACGGTGGCGAAGGACTGGCGGTTGGTCGCCTCTCCGGCGAAGTGCACCCGGCTGTCGATGGGTGCAGCTTCTTCTGCACACTCCGCTACCACCGCCGAAGCCCTCGGCGGCCGGTCGGAGCAACTGCCCGGATCCGGACCCCGGTCCTCGTGCCACCCCCGAGGTGCGAGGGCCGGCACGGGACCGGCTCTGCAAGCACGTGGCCGGCAAGGGCCGGCCCGTGTCTCCACCTGCCCTCGACGGCGATCGCGGTCCGACCCCGTGCAATGACTGAAGAACTCGGCCGAGCCAGGTTGAGCCCGGGAGGGGGCGCGCAAGGGCCGTCCTTGGTGCGGCATCGAAACGAGTACGAAAGATCTGGTGGTGCAGAGATGCTGCGCAATGGCTTGGAGCCCTGGCACGTCCTGGTGATGGTGGCGGTCCTGGTGCTGCTCTTCGGTTCCAAGAAACTGCCCGAGATGGCCCGCGGGCTGGGGAAGTCGATGCGCATCCTGAAGGCCGAGACGGCGGCCATGCGTGAGGACGGTCCACCCGTAGAGGAGCCGAATACGGGGTCGGCAGAGCCGAACCCGCCGGCGGTCGCTACAACTGCTCTGGCTAAGGGCGTCCGCCAGTAGGTCATCGGATGCGGGGGCTTCGAGGCCGGGTGTCCCAGCGGTAGAGGGTCCAAGCCCGTCTGATTAGGCAGCGGAC
>NZ_JBIRFA010000070.1:0-21431 GCF_044327205.1 Kitasatospora sp. NPDC018058
TCCAACGGGGCCGCGTTGCTTGCGTTCCGCGCACTGCGGTGTACCTCGACCCTTGCCTTGCACCCCGGCCGAAATCCTTAACTACCCGGCCTTGGTGGAACTTCACCCGACGGCTCACCCACCGACCCGTCCACCCTGACCCGGCACTTCACCTCGCTGTGCCGAGGAGCCAGGCTCCGTCGCATTCGGTTCCACGACCTCCGACACACCGCCGCGACCCTGCTTCTTGAACAGGGCGTCGAGCTCGTCGTGATCAAGGAACTACTCGGACACGCTCACATCGGCGTCACCGCCACCGTGTATGCCCACGTCCGCCTCCGCCTCCAGCGCCAGGCGATCGACACCCTCGGCTACGCCCTCCGAGCCACCGAAAGCCCTGACGGCCCGCCACGTGCAGAACCCGTCCGCTGACGTTGCCGTCAGCGTTGCCGTCAAGACCGTGGAGCCCTCGCTGAAGTGACCTTCAGCGAGGGCTCCACGAATGTTCTGACAAACTACCTCTAGCGACCATTCCTGTATCCGGCAGGCACAGAAAATATCACATCAAGATCAGGCTGCCGGCGCCCTCAAGGGGTCAAAACGATCCCACTCGAGATCCCAGAATGCATCAAATCCATTCAGCCTGACGAACTCCCTCTCCGAGGCATAAATCGGATACGCCCCGACGAGCTCAACGACGTCACGCTCGCCCAAATCCGACCCGCCGGAGCCTAGATCGAGGGTGCCGGAATTCCATCGACCTGCAGGATTGGCCAGGAGAAGGCTAGACATATCGGAATAGTCGACAAATCGCTCCATGTAGCCGAACGCTCGCCCGCAACGAAAGGCCGAAATTCCGCGCATCGCGCCAATCGCGCGAGATGGGACGATTGCCCATTCGAGGTCGTCAGAGCGGACAGTAATGCTCAGCTCTCGGCGACTTGAAGTCCACTCCGCGTGATCCGCCAGAGAGAGTCCGTATGTGAATCCGGTCAGATAGCCAGGCTTCGGCACATCGACATAGATGGCAGCAAGTGCCCTACCCAGCTTGGACCCTGGCGGCAGGATCTCCCGAATGACCGGATCCACGCCAGTCAGTGCATGCAGATGGCCGAGATAGCGGGAAAGTCGGCCGGGAGTGTCGCGATCATTCATTGGTTCTCAACGCTCCATAACATCCGGATTGACGGGCGGGCACTTCCACAGTAGCACCGAAGCGCCCGCCCGAAACAATCAGCCCTCCCACCAACCCTGATAGGCATCTACCCATCTGGTTTTGGAGTGATCAATATATGAATTGAACTCGTCGAATCTGTGGGATGGAATTCTCCACTCGGTCACGCCCTTTAGCCCGTTCTTGTTCACCAACGGGAACTCAAGGTCGCCAAATGCCTTCCGAAATCCAGGCTTCATCGCGAAGACGTGGAATCCAGGATCATGGCCGTTGCCAGCGTACTGCGCTGCGCCTTCGGCCATGTTGGAGAGGTATGCCGTGGGATGAGGTCCGTCGTGGTTGGCGGCATTCAGCCCGCCCGCCTCACTCGCCTTCTTTCCCTCCCCCGGAGAGCGAAAGAGCTCTACCGGGTCCTCGTCCCCACAGTTATGAACGAGGACCGGCGTGGCGCCTGCGAGCACATAGTACGTGTGCTACGCGACCCCTCTCCACCTGCTTTTTCGCAGGTCAGCGGTGGTTTGACGGTCCGTCGGTGTCCGTGGATGTGCGCTGACGTCCGTGGTTGTTGCCGTCGCTACTGCCGTCAGAGGTGTAGACCAGTTGCGCTGTCATCGGCTGCGCGCGTGATCCTACTGCCACGCTCCGGGCTCGGCACGGACGATGGTGTGGGTGGTCTGCCGATAGGACTGGTGGCCGGTCTGCGCGCAGTGTCCGGCGATCCAGCGCGTCAGCTCATCGGGGGTGTGCAGCTCGCCGGACGCGGCAGCGCAGTCCTGTTCTTCGCCGGTGACGCAGACAGCCTCGAAGGTCGGCAGCGCCAGGGGGTCAGGGTCGGTGGTCACGTTGTACTCGCGGAACCGGTAGCGGGTGGTCGTCCCCATCAGTGTGGTCCTTTGCCTCTGTCGCGTCATCGGGTCTCGAAGGTCTACCGCCGTGGTGGCGTCACGGACTTGGCCGTCAGTTGTGCTCGTCAGGTCGGGTATCTTCGGTCGCCTCCTGTGGGGCGGGGATGCGCTGCCCGCGTGAGTCCGCGATTCTGAGCACGTCCGACAGGGCCTCGGTCAGGCGGCAGGCCAGCCAGCGGTATTCGACGGCCGGCCGTACGAGCGCACCAGGTGCCAGGACGCCTCGGGCGTACTCCAACAGTTCCTCACCCATGCCGATCTGCACCGTTTCGATGTCGTCGGCGAGGTTCGAGAGGTAGCCCGTGCCGTCGGTGCTCAGGTAGCAGGGGTTCCCGTCCGGGGAGGTCCACGGGAGCAACCGAGGCCCCTCCCCTGCGGACTCCGCCCTCCCGCCAGACAGGCGTTCCGCTTGGCTGCTGTTCTGCTTCATCGTGCCCGCCCGTGGTCGGCTTCGCTGTGGCTGTTGATCAGGGTCCCCTTTGGCGCGAACCTTGCGGAGTAGCCAGCGTGTCTGCCTTGCTGTCTGCCAAGCTGGCCAGGTGAGGGAGACGGTCGGGGAACTGGTCAGGCGACTGCGTTTGGCGCGCGGTTGGAGTCAGCGGCGGCTGGCCGAGGCGCTGGCCGATGCTGCTCCCGGGCGGGTTCCTCCGACGCGAAACGACGTGTCCCGATGGGAGATCGGCACTCGCTCCCCCCGGGAGTGGCTGCCCTTCCTCGCGCGAGTGTTGGAGGTTCCCCGCGAACTGCTGGAGGCTGCGAAGGCTGTCCAGTTCCCGGAGTCCGTGCCGCGTGCGCTGACCGTCGCCGACTTCCTGCCCGAGAGCGACCCGCTGTCCGCGCTGACGGCGCGAACGGGTCGCCGGATCGGTGCCGGGCAGGTTACCGACCTGGTCCACCGGGTGCACGGCCTGCGGCTGGCCGACGATGTGGTGTACGGGAAGGACCTGATCGCCCCGGCCCTGCGGGAACTGCGGGCGGCGGTCACGCTCTACCGCGAGAGCACCCACAGCGACCAAGTGGGCGGCGAACTGCTACGGGCGATTGGCGAGTTGGCGCAGATCGCCGGTTGGGTCGCCTCCGACGCGGGCGAGCACGCCGAGGCGGAGCGGATCTACCGGCTCGGGATCAGTGCCGCCCGTGCCGCCGGGGACGGGGTGCTGTCGGGGAACGTGGCGGGTTCGCTGGCCTACCAGTGGAGCAACACCGGACGCCCCCGCGACGCGGTGGACCTGGCTACCGCCGCAGTGGAGGAGGCTGGTCCCGATGCTCCGGCGAAGGCCCGCGCGCTGTACCTGGATCGGGTGGCCTGGGCGCACACTCGCGCTGGCCAGGACCGCCCTGCGATGAATGCCCTTGGGGAAGCCGGCGAGGCCCTGGCCAAGGACTCGGCCGGCATCGAGTCACCGTCGTACCTGTACTGGATGGACGCCGGGGAACTGCAGGTCATGGAGGCCCGCGTCTACACCGAGCTGCACCGGCCACTGCGTGCCGTACCGCTGCTGACGGACGTCCTGAGTCGTTACGACGCCAGTCACGCGAGGGAGTTGGCACTGTACCTTTCCTGGCTGGCCGTGGCCTACGCCGACGCGAACGAGCCCGAGGCCGCAGCCGGGACCGCTGGCCGGATGCTCTCCCTGGGACAGAGCGGCAGCGAACGCACCACCGAGCGCGCACGGATCGTGCTGGACCGGTTGCGAGCGTTCCGGGACGTTCCCGAAGTCGCCGAGCTGCTGGTGTCCTGACCGTCCCGATCGGGCGGAGGCAGTTCGGATCTGCTGCATGCGGGCGACTCGGCACTCGGCGGGCTTGCGCACGGTCTGCGGGTCGGCGAAGAGCCTGCGCTGCGGAGCCGGGGCGGCGTCGGACACTGCCCACGGCCGGGCCCGGCGGTGGAAACGGAGGGTCGGACCCCTGGCCGACCCTGTGCCCGCGATCCGACCGTAGGACGGTCGCAGGCGACAACTTGCTCCGCAACGCGGGCAAGGAGTCCATAGGACACAACTTGCTCCGACCCTGGGCGGTGCTGGGGTAAGCAGCGCTTACCCCACAACTTGCTCCCATCGGGCACCGGTCGAACCCGCCCCCCGACCCGGCTACTCTCTGACCGCCCCCGCACCGACCTCATGCGCTGTTCCGGTCTGGTTCGGTCGGCGACGTCGGGCCAGCTCCAGCGGGCGGAGCCCGCCTTGAACCTCGTAGAGAAAATCTGAACGCACGCCCCGACCGGCGTCCCCGCACATCGGGTCAGCGGCCGGGCTCGACGTTGCCCGCTTCCAGGGCTTCGAGGCGGGCGCGGAGGTCAGCGAGCTGCTCGACCGCCTCGGACAGCGCCAGCTCCAGCATCTCGACGCGGGCCGCCGTCCCGCCTGCGGGCACGGTCGCCTCCGGGTTGTCGGGATCATCGGCGTCGTCGGGGTTGGTGACGAAGGCGCCCTTGCCGGGGCGCGAGAGGGCCCATCCGTCCTGCTTCAGCAGGGCCATGGCCTTCTGCACGGTCAGGCTGGAGGCCCCGAACTCCCGCATCAGCGCGCTCTGCGTCGGCAGCGCGTCGCCCGGCTTGAGCCCGCCGGTGCGGATCTGCTCACGCAGGGTCTCGGCGATGACCTCGAACGTCAACGGCACTCCGCCGCCCGCCGGCCTGCGCCCGCGCCGCGTCGTCACCACGCCCGCCACTCCCGTCTTCCGTGCCCACTATCAGTGAAATCCGGCCCGTCCAAACCGGGAAACCGGCCCCACACTACCCGCGTCCCGCCGCCCGAAGAAAGGAATGAGGAGGGATGCACTTGAATGCGCCCGTGGAACGGTGCTACCTTCACGCACCGCCGGTGATCACCACCGCCCCCGCCTGCCGGACCAGCCGTCCCCGGCCCAGCGCCCGCGCCCGCGCCCGCCATGAGGCGCCACTCCCGATCCCCTGTGAGCCGATCGCTTCGGCACGCCGCCTCGCCGCCACCCATTTGCACTCTGCTTCTGCCGGAGGTCTGTCCCGCATGCCCGCGCAGCTCCACCTCCCCTCTACCGCAACCACGTTCACCATCGCTAACCGGGCGTCCGCCACGCCGACGCACGCTGTCACGCCCGGCGCGTCCGCGAGCAGGGATTCGGCGCTGGAGCGCCGGGCGCGGCTGACCGCCCGGCTGGCGAAGCTCGCCGCAGCCGGGTACCTCGCACCCCTGGCCCGGCAGATCGGTGGGCTCGGCGGTTGCGCCCGTCCGATCCGCCTGACCGGGCACCGTACCCGCGTCGACAGCGCGACGGGCCAGGTCCTCGACCAACTCGACGCGCGGCACCTCCCTGCCGGTGAACTGCTGGTCCGCTGCGGCAACCGCCGCGTCACCCGCTGCCCGGCCTGCTCGACCGTCTACCGCTACGACACCTACCAGCTCATCGCCGCCGGACTGCGCGGCGGCAAGACCGTCCCCACCAGCGTCGCCACCCACCCGCGCGTGTTCGCCACCCTCACCGCCCCCGGCTTCGGCCCCGTCCACAACCAGCCCGACACCGGGCACTGCCAATGCGGCGTCCGACACGCCGACGACGACCAGCTCCTCGGCGCCCCGCTCGACCCCGACCGCTACGACTACGCGGGCGCGGTGCTCTGGAACGCGCACGCCCCCGCCCTGTGGGCACGCTTCACTACCCACCTGCGACGCGAGATCGCCAAGGCCGCGGGGCTCACCCAGCGCACCCTGCGGCACCACGCCACCCTCTCCTACGCCAAGGTCGCCGAGTACCAGAAACGCGGCCAGGTCCACTTCCACGCCGTCATCCGCCTCGACGGACCCACCGGCCCCACCAGCGAACCGCCCGCCTGGGCCACCACCGAGCTCCTCGACCACGCCGTCCGCACCGCCGTCGTACGCACCCGTGTCCTGCCCGGAGGTCAGCTGCGGCAGCCCGTCGGGGACGCACCCCGATCACAGGACGCTGATCGGGCAAGGGCGTTGGCATTCCGGTTCGGGCGGCAGATCGACGTCCGTCCCATCCGCGGCACCGACTTCACCGGCGACAGCCCCGTCACCGACCGGCACGTTGCCGCCTACATCGCCAAGTACGCCACCAAGGGCGCCGAGACCACCACCGGCACCCTCGGCCGCCGCCTCCGCCTGCTCGCCGAGCTCGCCCAGTACGACATTGCCGAACACGCCCGCCGCATGATCCACACCGCCTGGCACCTCGCCGCCCGCCCCGAGCACGCCCACCTCCGCCTGCGCCAGTGGGCTCACATGCTCGGCTTCCGAGGACACTTCTCGACCCGCACCCGCCACTACTCGACCACTCTCACCCAACTGCGCACTGAACGCACCGCCTGGCGAGCCCGCCAATCCGAGGCCACCGCTCCGGCTGCCGTCGGCCCGCGCCCTGAGCAGATCGACGCCGACAACGTTGTGTCCACCGGCGGACAGCCGGTTACTGACCGGAACGGTGACCGCGATGACCACGGTGACCTGACCGCCGGTCGCTGTGCCGGTCAGCACGGCGGGGCCGGTCAGCACGGCGGCACGGACACGACCCTCGTCCTCTCGCACTGGCAGTACGCAGGAACCGGACTCCTGCCCGAACTCGCCCACCTCGCCGACCTCCTGGAAGCCAAACGGCCCACCCGGCCTGACGGACGCCGACCGGACGCCCCCGGTCACTCCGGCGGTCACCGACCCGGTCACCCCGGCCGCCGGTCGACTCACGCCGACCGGACGGGGGTCACCGCGTGACCGCCGACGCCCAGCTCCTCACCGTCCCCGAGGTCATGGACCGGCTCAAGATCAGCCGCACCGCCGTCTACGACCTCATCCGCACCCGACAGCTCGCCTCGATCACCCTCGGCCGCGCCCGCCGCATCCCCGCTCACGCCCTCACCGACTTCATCCGCACCCGACTCGAACAGGACGCCGCCTGATGACCACACCCCGCGACACCCCCGCCTCCCGCCGCAGCCGAGCCAACGGCGACGGCACCGTCTACCAGCGCAAGGACGGCCGCTGGGAAGCCGCCGGCTACGTCCTCGCCCCCGGCGACACCCGCAAGCGCGTCCGCGTCTACGGCATCACCCGCAAGGAAGCCCTCGCCAAGCTCACCGAGAAGACCGCCGCCAGCAACCGCGGCGTCCCCGTGGTCTCCGCCCAAGGGAGTCTGGCCGCCTACCTCACGTACTGGCTGGAGAACGTCGCCGTCCACCAACTCCGCGAGACCACCCACACCCGCTATACCGCTTGCGTCAACCAGTACCTCATCCCCGGCCTCGGCAAGAAGAAGCTCGCCAAGCTGGCCGCCAAAGACATCCGGAGCTGGCTGAACGGGCTGCGGACCGTCTGCCAGTGCTGCGCGCGCGGCATCGACGCCCGCCGGAAGCCCGACGCTCAGGCCGGCCGCCGCCCGCGCTGCTGCGCCATCGGCAAGTGCTGCCGCAAGTACCTCTCCCCGCTGACGCTCGCCTACATCCACTCCGTCCTCAAGTCCGCCCTGGAGCACGCCGTCCGCGAGGAAGAGATCCCGCGCAACGTTGCCCGCAACGTTCGCACCGGCACGCCGCGGCCCCGCCGCTTCGAACCCCTCACCGCCAATGAGGCCCGCACCTTCCTCACCGCCGTGCAGGGTCACCGCCTTCAGGCTCTGTTTGAGCTCGGCCTGCGCACCGGTCTCCGCAAGGGCGAACTCCTCGGCCTGCGCTGGGAAGACCTCGGCCTCGACGCCGGCACCGCCAGCATCCGCCGCACCCTCCAGCGCACCCGCACCGGCGGCCTCACCACCCTGCCGACCAAGACCATCAGTTCGGAACGCCGCATCGTCCTCCCGGCCGCCTGCATCACCTCGCTCCGCGCGCACCACGACCGGCAGGCCTGCGAGAAGCAGCAGGCCGGTGAAGAGTGGGTGGACAACGGTCTCGTCTTCACACGCCCGGACGGCCACCCCATCGAACCCGCCACCCTCACCCGCCACTTCAACGCGCTCCTCCGCCGCTCCCGCCTGCGGGCGATCCGGTTCCACGACCTGAGGCACTCGACCGCGACCCTCCTCCTGGAACAGGGCGTCGAACTGGTCGTCATCAAGGAGCTGTTGGGTCACGCCCACATCGGCGTGACCGCGACGGTGTACGCCCACGTCCGCCTCCGCCTCCAGCGCGACGCCATCAACCTCCTCGGCCACGCGCTCGGCCAACCCTCCGGGGCCGCCGCCACCGACCCCGACGACGGCGACGACCCACAGCTTTGTGCAGCACCCGTTCGCTGACGTTGCCGTCAACTACTGCCGTCAAGACGTCATGAAGCCCTCCCTGGAAATCACCCCAGGGAGGGCTTCATGCACGTTCGATCTCAGTCCAGGGAAATCCCGGGGATCAGCCTTCGCTAAGAAGGCCGATAGCTTCGGGCAGCTCCAGAATTGCCCTCTTGCGCTCCGGATTATCCTCAAGCTCGGCACACTGAAGCATCAAGGAAGCGACCTCCCGACGTCCCTCTTCCGAGAGGCCTCGGAAGAGGGCGGCAGCTGGCTCAAGAATATCCGTGGCGACATCAGGGTCGATATCGTCGTCGTCGGTCAGGTCGATCGATACCACAACGCTTGCAAATGCTTGCGCCAGGACCTGGTTGACATCCATCAGGGCACCACCCTCACTCGAATGTTGGTGATCAGAAGGCTTCCGAGAACCCTCCGCGCTCGCACTGCCTCAGCTTCGGTGGGAACCTCCCACCGTCCCGTGTAGCCGTTCTGCTCAAGCGCAAGGGACTGGTTCATAGCCTGCCGGTAGGTCTTGTTGAAGGTCGTGACGCTGACCTTCCGATCAATCATTACGCCGTTTGTTGCATCAAACCCGTCGAACTTGATATCCGACAGCTTGCTCGCGCCAGCCTTGTAGTACTGCAGCGCCGGCGCCAAGCCCGCCCGGGAACCCGTAGCTCCAGCATCGTAAGTACGAGCAGCGGAGCTCATGTTGGCATTCTCATTGACCCAATGAACATCGCCATCACAATTGTGAACCAGGACCGGCGTGGCCCCTGCCAGCACATAGTACGTGTGGAGGTGATCGATCGTGAGGTTGTAGGCGGAGGTGGGTTCGGTGTGGTAGTTGCGGACCGATGCAACCGTGACGGTGTCGCCTGCGGATGTCAGGAGTTGGTCGCCGGCGTGGAGGTCTGCTGCGTCGGTCCACCGCTTGGTGGTGATGTTCCAGTAGGGGTGGTGTTGGGTTGAGGTGAGGGTGGTGGCGCTACCAGTTTCCGCCGACGGGTTCGCCGTGTCCGAGGTGGTCAGTTGGAGGTCGGTGAAGTCCTTGTCGTCGGTGCCAATGATGGTCTGCGTGACGTGTTCCCCAGTGGTCTTGCCGGTCTGGGGGTCGGTTGCGGTGACCTGGTCGCCGATGGCCAGTTGGTCGATCGGTTTGACGGTTCCGTCAGCAAGCAGGACTTTGGTCCCGGCCGGGAAGCTGTTGCACGAAAACCCGCCAGGTGCCTCCGGGTTGGCGGCGTAGGCGTCACCTATCGCACCGGCCAGGAACGATCCCGAAGCAAATTCTGCACTTTGCGGGTCAAGACCGTGACCTTGGGCCCAGTCTACGTAGGTATCCATCGGGCCGGGCTTGTGATACGAGTGATCGCCCAAATGGATGGCTTTGTGGGCAATGTCAAGTGGTACGACCAGGATTGCGCCAACGCCGAAAAGGAAGTCCTTGTTATTGCCTTCGTGACCTTCCTTGGAGTTGGGGTTGCATCGACCATTGCTGCATTTAGCAGCATAGTGCTCGCGAAGCGTCTTCCCGGTTTTCCAGTAGGTGTAAGCGGAGTATGCTTCGAATTTTTCTGTTGTTTTGTTCTCTTCTACGATCTGGTCGTAGTCGCGGCCCTTCTCTGTTGGCGTGATTCCGCCGCTGCATGCGTACATCCCGTTGCCGCACTCTTCGAAGTGCAGGCCGGAGGGGTCAGAGAGGTTGGCGGGGTCGTTGTTGCTGTAGGCGTAGGCGTTCCACTGCTGTGGGGACGCGAGGTCGATGATCGGGTCGGGGTTGAGGAAGCGGCCGGTGGTGGGTTGGTATTCGCGGGCGCCGAGGTTGGTGAGGCCGGTGGCGTCGTCCTTGGTGCCTCCGACGAAGCCCTGGTCGCCGGCCCAGGTGGCGGGCTGGGTGCCGCGGGGGTTGCCGAAGGGGTCGGCCGGGCGCCGGGTCTCGGTGAGCGTGGTGCCGTCGAGGGCGAGGATGCCGGTGCCGTGGTGGTCGGCGATCTGGTAGGTCGTGTTGCCGCCCTGGCGGACCAGGGTGATGCCGCCGGGGATCTGGTAGTAGCGGACGCCGGTGACGGTGTTGGCGTTGCTGTTGTAGACCAGTTCGTCGTTGCCGAGGGTGATGGTGGTCTTGCCGGGGTCTCGGCGGATGAGCTGGTTGCCGGCCGCGTCGTAGAGGTAGGTGGTCGGTCCGGCGGTGCCCGTCTTGGTGTAGGAGGCGAGCTTGTTCTCGCTGTTCCAGGACAGGGTGGCGGTGCCGGAGGTGTCGGTGACGGCGGTGGTGTTGCCCGCCGCGTCGTACTGGGCGCTGCTGCCGGTGGTGCCGGTCGGCGCCGTGGTGGTGGAGCTGGTCAGGGCGTGCGGTCCGCCGGTGCCGCCGCCGGTGTTGGGAGCGGTGGTCGGGGTGTTGACGGTCCCGGGGGTCGGGAAGGTCTGGTTGGTGGTGGTGTCCTTGGTCCTGTCACCGGAGGGGTCGTGCTGGACGAGCTGGGTGCGGTTGCCGGTCAGGTCGTAGCCGTAGCTCTGCCAGTACGCGGCTGGGCCCCCGACCGTGGTCCTCGCCGGTACCTGGGCGCCGCTGGTCGGGGTGGCGTTGGCGCAGGCGCCGATGCCCCCCACCGTGGGTTGCGCGGCCTGGGTGAGCGTGCCGCTGTCCGACCAGGCGGTGGTGAGCCGGCCGAGGTAGTCGTAGCCGAAGCACTGGAGGTCGGTGGACGACGGGGTGTTGTCCGGGATGTTGCGGACGGCAGTGAGCTGCCCGGCCGGGTTGTAGGTGTAGGTGAGCTGCTGGACGGCGCCGGTGGCGGCGGTCTGCTTATCAACGAACTGCGACAGCGGGCGGCCGGTGGATTCGTCGTAGGTGTTGGTGACGACAATCTGGCTGCCCCATGGGTTCACCGTGGCGCGGATGCTGCGGCCGTAGGCGTCCCAGTCGGAGGACAGGTCGTAGGTGGCGCTGTTAGCGCCGTAGGTGCTCAGCAGGCCGTAGAGGTCGTAGGTGTAGTTGACCGTCTCCGCTGCGATGTCGCCGACGGCCGAGCGGTTGTCGGCGGTCAGGGCGCCGGTGATGGGGTCGTATCTTGCCTGGTAGGTGTAGGTGAAGGGGGTGGTGCCCTGGCCGATTTCGGTGCCGGGGATCGTGGTGGTGGTCTTGGTCGGGTGGTAGGCGGTGTCGTAGGCCAGCACGGAGCTGGTGTAGGCGACGCCGGAAGCCCCGTTGACGTAGCGGGTCGAGGTGGCGGGCTTGCCCTTGACGACGGTGTCGTAGGTGAAGCCGGTCAGCTGGTGGTCCGGGCTGACCGACCCGGCGTAGGTGCCCGTCACGCGGCCGAGCAGGTCGTAGGTGTAGGCGATGGTCTGGCTGCGCGCGTCCGTGGACGAAGCCAATCGGCCCGTGGCGTCGTACGTCTTGGTGGCAGTGCCGGTGTCCGGGTCGGAGGCGGTGGTCTCCCGGCCGCGCTGGTCGTAGCCGTGGGTCCAGGTGTTGCCCGCGGGGTCCTTCTGCGTGGCCAGGTGGCCGTCGGCGGTGTAGGTGTAGGAGGTCACGTCCGCGTCGGCCTGGTTGCCGGTGGCGGTGGCGGTCTTGTACTGCCAGAGCTGGGTCTTGTGGCCGCGTGCGTCGGTGACGGTCGAGGTCGGTGTGGCGCCCGCGGGCGGTGTGACGTCGGTCCGGTCGGCGCCGGGATAGGCGGTGGTGGTCGTGGACTGGGCCACGCCGTAGGCGACGAACTGCTGGGTCACCGGGCGGCCGAGGCCGTCGTAGACGTTGTAGGTCTGCGCCGGGACCTTCTGCGTGGTGGTCAGGAACGGTGTGGTACTGGGCGCGGCGTTGTCGTTGTACCAGGGGCTGTTGGCCCTGGTGACCCGTCCCTGCGAGTCGTACACGGTGTCGGTGATCAGCCGGCCGGTGTAGGCGGACAGTGCGGGTGTCGACTGGGACTGGACGGTGCGTCCCTCGCCGTCCATGATGTCGATCTTGACGGCGTAGGCGCCGTTCGTTAGCAGGTCGGAGGAGGTCACGGTCGGAGGCCCGGTGCTGCCGTTGACCACGCCTGGAATCGTGTAGGCGAAGGTCTTGTTGGCGCTCGCCGTGGTGGCGCGGCCCGGCAGCCACACGCTGGTCACCCGGCCGAGTGCGTCGTAGGCCTCGGTGGTCGTGCGGCCGTTGGCGTCAGTCACCGTCAGCGGCAGCGAACGCGCACTGTCGTACGTGGTGGTGGTGACCCGGCCCGTGGCCGCGTCGCTCGCACCGGCCGGCGCCGGGCTGGTGACGGTGACGCTGTTGGGCAGTTCACCCGCGTTGGCTGCCGCGTAGGCGGTGGTGACGGTCGCACCGCCCGGGTGCGCACTGTCGGTGGCGTTGGGATCGGTTACGGCCGTGATGCGTCCGTAGCTATCGTACGTCGCGTTGGCCGCGCTGAACTGCGGGGTTCCGGCGGAGTCGAAGTGGTCGAGGGTCAGCGTGCTGGTCGCGTCGTGCGCTGCTCCGAGCTGTCCGAAGGATTGTCCGTCGTACAGCGTTCGCGTCCACGAGACGGTGTTGGCTGCCGTGGCCGTCGCGGTACAGGCGTTCGCGCCGGAGATGGATATCGACTCGGAAGCCACCTCCAGGACCTGCGGGTCCGATGCCATGGCGTAGTTGGTGCGGGTGCAGATGTCCGGCAAGCCGTCGGCACTGCTGAGCGCGGTGCTGACGCGGTTGCCGTGCGACGGGTCGGTCGCCGTGGTAGTAGTGCTGGCCTGCCAGGTTCCGTCGGCCTTGAGCGACTTCGCCGTACTCACGGTCGTGGTGGCCGGGTACTGGGCGACGAGTGCGGGCAGGTTGCCCTGGTTGTGGGTGGCGGTGGGGACCGGGCCACCGCTGAAGGACTTCACCGTGTAGGTGATGACGGTTCCGGTGGCGTCGGCGCTGGTGTAGGTGTCGGTCTCGCGGGTCTGGCCGGAGAGCCAGTCGGAGTCAGTGACCTGGCCGCCCATCGGGCCGGCGACCTGGACGCTACGGGCGGTGCCGTTCGCCAGCAGGTCGCCGTCCATGCCCTGGTAGAAGGTGGTCGACTTCCTGGACTGCGGGCCGTCGTTGCCGCTGCCGGACACCTCAGTGACAGAGGCGTAGCCGCGGAACTGGTCCCAGGTGCGGTTCTTGTCCTGGGTCGCCGGCGAGTCGTCTCGGTGCCAGGCGGCCTTTCCGTAGGTGTAGTTGGTCACCATCGGAATCGAGCCGGGTGTGCCCGGGTTCAGGGTGACGCTGGTGACCGGGTACTTCAGGAACCAGTCGTCCACCGGCGCGGCACCGGCGATGGAGCCCGGCGGGTTCCACTTGACGTTGTAGCAGGAGAGCGTGTCGCTGTCGGCGGAGGCCGGCATGACGTTGTTCACGCGCGAGCAGGCGGCGGGGGCGTAGTTGACGCCGATGGTGCTGCCGGTCTCGGTGGTGATCAGCTGGATGCGGGGCCGGTTGTAGGCCGGCGGTGCGGGGACCAGGTTGGTGCCGTCCACGCGGTTGGGCAGCAGCTGGGAGATGAAGGACACCGGCGGGAGCGTGACCTGGCCGCCGGATGCCTGGGGGTCCTGGCCGGTGCGCTGGATGGAGGCGAGCCAGGGGACCTGGGTGTTCTCGGTGGCGTTCTGCACGTTGATGAACGTGTGGTTGAGCGCGTACGAGTCCACGGTCTGGTAGGTGCCGTTGACCCTCACCTGGGTGGCGATGGACGCCAGCCACTTGGTGGTCCAGTACGTCGGCCCGTAGTTGGTGCACGCGCTGGTCGCGTCGCACTGCTGGTCCAGCGGGACGTCGGGCCAGTTCGTCGCGTTGGCGGTGGTGCGCTGGGACGGGTCGCAGGCCGCGGTGGAGGTGACGCACCGCTCGGAGGTGTTGAAGACGATCTTCGCGGCGGGGTTGTAGGCGCCGTTGTTGTTCAGCTGGTCCGCGAGGCGCTGGCCGTACCCGATGGTGGCGGGCACGCCCGCGCGGGTGTAGGCGGTGCTGGTGCCGTTGCCGTTGTTCTGGGCGCCGCCGCGGGAGTAGTAGTTCGTCTCGGGGGTGTAGGTGTAGGTGGTCAGGTTGCCGTGCGGGTCCACGACGAAGTCGAGGTTCCAGCGCCACGCGGTCTGGCACCACGAGCCCTTGCCCTTGGCAGGGTCGTAGCACGGGTCACCATTGTTGGGGGAGTAGACCGGCACGGTCCACGCCGAGCCGCTGTCCGCGCCGAGGGTGGTCGGGTTGCCGTTGGCGTCCGGCACGTGGTTCAGGCCGAAGTAGGACACCGTTCCGCCGGTGTCGGTGACCTTGATGTAGGAGCCGTTCCAGGTGCCGTTGGTCGCACCGGTCAGGAACTGGACCTTGGTGCCGTCGTCGTCCTTCAGCCGCCAGGTGCAGGCCGCCTGCTCCATCGCGGCGGGCGCGCCGGACTGGCAGGAGGCGTCGTCTGGCACCAGCTGCCCGGAGTGGCCACCGAACGACATGGTCAGGTTCGCGCCGCCCCAGCACTGGTCGCCGGAGTTAGTGATCCCGTCCAGGGAGCAGGGTTTGAACGACCGCTCGATGAAGCCTGAACCGAGGTCCCAGCCGTCGCCGATCCAGGAGGCCTGCGCGTTCGTTGACGAGGTCTTGCCGTCCACCGAGGCCGAGTTCTAGGACAGCGCCACCTTCGGGCCCGAGCTGGCCAGCGCCGGCGGCGCCTGTACCGGGTATCCGTAGGTGAACGCGCCCGACGAGCCGCCGGCGGTCCAGGCCTGGGAGGCCCCGAGCGGGGTCGCCGAGTAGGTTCCGGCCCCACTGGAGGCCCCCGAGACCACACCGACCGTGGTCGAGGTGGTGGTGGAGTCCGCGTACACCGCCCGTGCCACGCCGGGGGCCGCCGTGTCGGTGGCGGTCTTGGTGGCCGTGGTGGCCTGGGCCTTGGCGGCGCCTGTCCCGGTCAGCGGGACGTCGGCGACGATCTTCTTCGTCGACGGGTCGTAGTGCGATTCGAGTGGCGTCTGCTTCTGGCAGTCCGGAGCCTGCGGCGTCGTCGTCGCGCAGCCCGGCAGGACCACCAGGTGGGCCCGGGCCGCCCAGTTCGCGCCGAACGCGGCGTCCAGGCTGGATGCGTCGACGCCCAGGCGCACGGGTGCGGCATCCCCCGAGCCGGGGCGGGTGAGGGTCACCGCCACGCCGGGGATTCCGGCGGTTGCCGAGGCCTTGGCGTCAGCGACCTCGACCTGGATCGTCTGCCCAGCTGCCGACGAGCCGGCCAGCGGCGCGATCGTGACCGGCAGTCCCGAAGCCTTGGCCTCGGCGCCGGCCTGCGGCTTCTCGCCCTCGCCCAGCGGGTGCGCTTCGGGTGCGGAGCCGAGCGTCACCGACGCGTGGCCACCCGGGACCGGCTGCGGGCTCTTCGGAGGAGTCCAGGTCGGCGGCACCGGGTGCTCCGGCTTCGCAGCCGGCACCGGTGCGGCGTTCTGGCCCGCAACCGAGGGCGTCTTCGGCAGGGCGGTGTTGGGCGGCGACCACTTGCGCGAGTAGTCCGGCCCGCCTGCCGCCGCCGCGATCGGCAGGGGCGCCAGCATCGACCCGAGGACAGCGGCCGTCGTGACGGCCGCCAGCCGTCCGCGCAGTCTCCCCCTCCCGCCCTTTATCTTCTCGAAGCCTGACCGTTGTATAAATGACACTCTGTTACATCCCCCAAGCATCGGGCCCCCCGAATACGGGAGGCACGTCCTGTATCCGAACCGGCGGATGCTAGCGGATCTTGACGACAAACAGTCAAGACCCGTCGTCAGGTGACGATTCTCACGGAGGTTCACGAAGCGGCCATTTCGTATCAAGTCTGGACTTCGCCGTCGAACTTGAATTGGCCGTTGTCCGAGCCGCCCCCTACGGCGCCTCTGACCTGTGCCTATGCAGGTCTTCCCGTGTTCGTTGGGGGGAGATTCCCGTTTTGAACAGAAAGCGCCGCCACAACGGTGCACCACTCAGGGCATTGACCGCGACAGCCGTTCTGGCGCTCACGACCGGCCTGTCCGGGCTCAGTGCCCACGCCGCCGATGCGCCGACGGTTCCGTCGCAGGCCACGATCGACGCCGTCACCGCGAAGCAGATGCAGGAGCGGCCGCCAGCCAACGCGGCCGAGAAGGCCATCGCCGAGGCCAAGGCCACGCAAAAGAACGTCCCGATCGACTCGCTCACGACCGAGTTCAGTGAGACCGTCGCGCCCCCCGAGGGCCACCTGGCGCTCACCAGCCACCCGGATCAGCAGCGCGTGCGCCGAGGCGGTGCCTGGCAGGGCCTGGACGCCACCCTCGCAGCCAACCAGGACGGCACGTTCTCCCCCAAGTCCGCGGCAGGACAGCTGGTGCTGTCCAAGGGCGGAGACGGGCCGCTGGCCACCATGACCAGCACGGACGGCAAGAAGCTCGCCCTGGCGGCGCCGTTCGCGCTCCCCGCGCCCACCGTCGGCGGCGACAGCGTGGTCTACCCGTCCGTCGCTCCGGACATCGACCTGAAGGTCACCGCCACCAAGCTCGGCGGCCTGACCACCGTCCTGGTCGTCAAGACCCAGGCCGCCGCGGCCAACCCGGTCCTGAAGAATCTGCACTTCGGGACCACCCTGGACGGCGTCACCGTCAAGAGCGACGCTCACGGCAACATCACCGCCGCCGGCACCGACGGCAAGCCCCGCTGGATCGCCCGCACCCCGCAGATGTGGGACAGCACCACCGCACCCGCAGCAAACACCACCGCACCCGTGACGAAGACCGCCCTGACGTTCACCGCGGCCACCACCGACACCCCCGCGCCCGCGCCCACTCCGACGGACGCGGGCAAGGCCCCTGCCGCCAGTTCCGACAGCGGCCCCGGGACGACCTCCAAGGTCTCCACCATGCCGGTCACGGCCGGCACCTCCGGCATCGACCTGACACCCGACCAGGACCTCCTGGCCCACGGCACCGCGCCCTACTACATCGACCCCGCCTTCCTGCCTTGGACCCAGGCCGCCAACTCCTGGACTTGGGTCCAGTCGGCCCACGAAGGCTCCAACAACTGGCTGCACCAGGGCCCCGCGGACAGCGACCACCCGGGCGTCGGCGTCTGCGGCATCTACCCCAACGGCGGCAGCTGCTCCCCCTCCGACATCGAGCGCAGCTTCTACCAGTTCGACATCAGCGCGCTGGGCGGGGTGGTCGTCCGCTACGCGACGATGAACATGCAGGAGTACGTCTCCGCCAACTTCTCCTGCACCACCAACTATCCGCTCGACCTCTACGTCACCGGGTCGATCAAAGACGGCACCACCTGGTCCAACCAGCCGGCGCGGCAGGGCGGTTCGCTCGGCACGGACTCGGTTGGCGGCTCGGGCAAGGATCCGTGCCACGACAACGTGCCGTTCCAGTTCACCATCACCGGCGCGATGCAGCAGTACGCCAACTACGGGCAGCTGACCTTCGGCCTCTACGGCGACGAGAGCAACCAGTACGCCTTCAAGCGTTTCACCTACCAGCCCACGCTGTACGTGGAGTACGACCGCGTGCCCAACGTCCCCACGAACCCCGGGGTGTGGCCCGCTCCCACGACGGTCAGTCCTGCGGGGACCAACCAGTCCTGCGGTGACGGCAACGCCAACGACTGGGCCTGGCTCGGCGCCGGCTCCGCCCAGAACAACGCCGTCTGGCTCAACGCCACCGTCACCAGCCCCACCCAGGCCCAGGTCAAGACCTGGGACCACATCTGGGACTACAACTCCTCCAACGGCGCGAGCGGCACCACGGCCGCCGTCAACAACGGCGGCTCCACCGGCTTCCAGCTGCCCGTCGGCCTGATCCAGGACGGCCACGCCTACGGCTACGACATGCAGGCCACCGACGACCTGGACGGCGTGCCCTGGTCCGCCCCCACACCGAACTGCTACTTCAAGGTCGACCTCACCCCACCGACCGTCACGTTCCCCACCACCGTCGCCGACACCAGCAAGCAGTTCCCGCCCAGCGGCAACGGCCAGACACCCCAGATCTACGCCGGCCAGAGCGGCGGCATCCCCTTCACCGCCACCGACCCCGCCCCCAGCGGCGGCTACGCCTCCGGAGCGGTCTGCCTGCGCTGGAGCTTCGACCCCCAGCTCGTCGACGCCACCTGGCAGTGCGGCAGCTCCATGCCCACCGGCCAGATCCAGGTGACCGCCGGACGCTGGGGCACCAACGTCCTCTACGTCCAGGCCGAGGACAACGCCGGCAACCTCTCCCCCGTCGCGCAGTACGCCTTCTACGCCCCGTGGAACCCCAACAGCCCCACGCCGACCTTCGGCGACGTCACCGGCGACGCCCTGCCCGACATCGTCACCCCCGACCCGAACGGCGACCTGCGCGCGTACAGCATCCCCGCCACCCAGGCCAAGGCCCCGCTCGCCGCACCGAAGGCCAAGACCCCCGGCGGCGACTCCTGGGCCAACTACCGCACCACCCACCGCGGCAGCCTGCGCGGCGGCACGAACGTCGACGACCTGATCGTCCACAAGGACGGCGACAAGACCCTCTACTTCTACAAGAACCCGGGCAACACCGGTGTCACCGTGTCTTCGACATCCGTAACACCCTGGCCAAGCCGGCCTGCGATCCGAAGCTGACCGACTGCACCGGCTACAACGCCGCCGACTGGTCCACCACGCTGCAGATCGCCGCCAGCGGCGACCCCAGCACCACCAAGCTCGACACCAACAAGAAGTTCCTCAACCGCACCGGCCTGTTCACCGTCGAGACCAGCCCGGACGGCACCGGCGCCCTCTGGTTCTACCCCGCCATCGGCGACGCCACCTTCGGCTCACCCACCAAGCTTGCCGGCACCGGCTGGAAGGGCTGGGACCTCATCTCCCCCGGCGACTGGGCAAACCAGGGACACCCCGGCCTGTGGGCGCGCAATCAGGCCAACGGCGACCTGCGCGGCTACACCTTCACCACCGGCACCCTCACCGTCACCGACGACTTCGGCAGCAGCTACAGCTACCCCACCCTCACCGGCATCGCCACCGACACCAAGATCGGCTACGGCCTCACCACCGCCTGGTGGCCCGTCATCGGCTCCGACGGCGACCTCACCGGCATCGGATCCCCCACCCTCTGGGGCATGACCCAGGGCGGCATCATCCAGATCTTCACCGGCCACTCCACCACCACCGACCCCTACTACACCTGGACCGCCGGAGCGACCGGCGTCCTGAGCACCTACGCCGAGAACAGCCCCATCACCTACACCGCCCAAACCGGCAAGTGCGTGGACATCGCCGGCGCCAGCTCCGCACGCGGCACGGCCGTCCAGCTGTACGACTGCAACGGCAGCACCGCCCAGAAGTGGACCTTCCAGCCCGACGGCACCCTCCGCGCCCTCGGCGGCTGCCTCGACGCCACCGGAACCGGCACCGCCAACGGCACCCCGCTGCAACTCTGGAGCTGCGACAAGGGCGTCGGGAGCCAGGTCTTCCTCCCCAGGCCCGACGGCAGCCTCTACAACCCCGCATCCGGCCGCTGCGTCGACCTCCCCGGCGCCACCACCACCAACGGCACCCGACTCCAACTCTGGGACTGCAACAGCACCGCAGCCCAGAAGTGGACCGCTCTCGCACGAAGCTAACGCCAGAACGAAACGCTGAGCCGACCAAAAAAGTGCCCCTGGCCGGTTTCCGGTCAGGGGCACTTCGACACTCGTCAACTGTCGAATCGTTGGTAGACCTCGCTACATCACACGCGGTAACGCTCGCGGTACACAGAGATCGCACTCAACAGAGAACTCCACCGGCCGGCGTGCCTGGCCGAGGAGTCGTTCCCCGGCCAGGCCGTGCGCCGTCAGGCCGGAGACCCTCCTTCCGACGCGGCGTCACGCGGCACCTCAGCGGGCGCGGGTGCGGGCGCGGCGGCAGCAGGCGGAGCCGACACCAGGGCCTGGACCCGGGCCTCCTGGGCGGTCCTGGCCGCGAGCAGGTTGATGTCGGCCCGACGCGCCCGCTGCATGGCGGTCAGCCGGTTGACCACCACGATCGCCGCGATCGCCGCCACCAGCCGCAGTGCCGACCCGGCGGCCTCTACCCGGATGGTGTTGCGCAGGTTCTCGAGGTCGCCGGGGACCAACGGGTTCACGTGACGCACCATGGTGCCTGCGATCCGGCCGACGATCAGCGAGCCGATCCAGGTGGACCACCACACGGCGAGGACCTTCTCCGACAGTGTGCGTCGCCTTCCCTCCGCGTCCAGCGGCGCGCTCGCCCTCCAGCAGTCCACCATCAGCTGCCAGGGGAACCAGAGCTGGACGATCGGGGTGAACCAGGCCCCGATGCTCCAGCCGCGTCCCAGGCGGTGCCCGTTCGGCGCCAGCAGGTCGGCGTTCTGGCGGATGCGGTAGAACCAGACGATGAACACCACGGCGGTGGCCAGCGCCAACGGGATGAACACCCCGTTCACCGTATTCGCCACAGACTTCACGGCGTCGAAATCGCCGAGGCCGACCTCGCCCGACCCGTCCACCACCCGGCCCAGGAGCACGTCCGACCAGAGATCGACCGCGACCACCACCGCCGCCACCACAGCGTTCAACCCCAGCAGGACGTAGACCGCCACGGCAAGGCCGTTCGCCGGGCGCAGCGCCGCCGCCCATCCGGGAGCCGCCTCCGCGCAGCCGAAGCAGCGGCCGCTGTCCGTCCCCGCGGGGCGTGTCCCGCACGCCACACACACCATCAGATCGTCAACTCCTGGAATCGCCGCGTGCTCGACCACGCACGCCGGTGCGCCACCACCCCGACCGGGGTGGGCGCGCCGACTCTAGGGGATCCGCGGCGTCGGCTGCTAGAGAGAATTCGCAGCTCAGCGGCGGTATCGCCAGATAACCGACAGATCACCCCGGCGTCCGGGTCCAGGATCCGGATCCGGTACGGCTGCCCTTGCCGAGAACCTCATCCAGGCTGTTCAGGCTGCATGTCGGTATTCGTGGAGGAGGCCGCCGAGTCGGTCGGTTCGGCGTATGTCGAGGCGGGCGATTCGCTCCGGGTTGTCGATCGGCTCGGGAAGGGCGCAGCGGGGTCGGGCGTTCGCGATGCCCTGGTGCGGCCGGTGGGAGTTGTAGAACTTCTCGAACTCGCGCAGGGCGTGGAGTAGATGCTGCTCGTTCCAGATCAGAGTGCGGTCCAGTGGCTCTCGGCGGCAGG
>NZ_JBIRFA010000071.1:0-20785 GCF_044327205.1 Kitasatospora sp. NPDC018058
CCCATCCGCATAGCGCATACCAACGGCATAGCGCGTAGATGAGCATCAGTCAGCCACACAAACAGGCCAATCACCTCGAAGCGCCAAGGTCAGTACCAGTACTGGACCCCGGGGTGATTCGCACCTTGCGTTCGCCTTCGTGGTCTTCCGGGCGCTCACCCGCATGACCGTTTGATCCGCTTCTCGGCGGTGGATTCCGTCTGGTTTAGCAATGCGACGAAATACTCCTACCCACGCAGAGCTTCCAGGTATTTCGAGCCATGCACCTTGGTGATGAATGCGATAAAAACGGATCAAAACACTAGTCGCAAACCATCCCTAAACGCCCACTGACAGCCGAACGCGGGGCGGAGATTCCGGTCAGCCCGCGAGCGGTTGCGCGACTGAGACAGTGACCCGGTCACCGAAGCGGCTGCGCAGGTCTGCCTGGGCGCTGGCCAGATTTCCGCTGACGCCGACCTCCACCACGCCGCGGGTGAAGCTCACCGCCGATCCGTCGCCCACCATGACGATGCTGTAGTCGCTCGTGTGCCCTATCAGTGCCGCGACCCGGTTGCGGGTGGCGGCCAGCTCGCTGATCGAGCGCGGCGCGTCCCGCAGGTCCACGCGCACGCCCAGACCCAGGTGGGCGAGGGCGGCGTCGAAGCCGCCACCGCCCGGCTTCCGGTAGACGATGACGCAACCGTCCGGAACGTCCACCATCAGGCCCGTGAAAACATCCTGGTAGGAGCCGCCGAGGCGTGAAACCGCATCCGCGGCCGTGTCCAGCTGCTGCTGATCCGGTCGGGCCGAGCTCGGCGGAGGGCTTGCGGCGACGGGGGACGCGGCGGCACTCGTCGGCACGGGAGCGGACGGCACGACATTTGTCTGTCCAGCGCAGGCTGCGCAAGCCAGCAGAGCGGTCAAGGCCAGGGTGACAGCGGCCAGGTGTATCGGCGTTGGGGTACGGGGCATCGATCCAGCCTCACTTCATCGGCGACGGTTCGTGATCGTACGCGGGCGCGAAGCGGCGTGCGTAAAGAAGGCAGGCACCCTGGGCCCGGATCCATCGATGGAGCGCCGTCTCCAGGCCTCTAGCATCCGGGAGCGGATCGGATATCCAGGCGTGGCCAGGCGCTTCGACCCGTTACCGGCTCCCAGCTTGATCCTGCTGTGCATGCCGGGCAGGTCGAGCCCCGGCACGAAGTGGGCGTTTGGGGATCTGCCGTGCCCCGTTGCTGAAGGGTTCGTTGAGGTCACCGTGAGCGGCGTTGAGGGTGGGTATCCGTCGGACCTGACGGATGAACAGTGGGCGCTGGTGGAGCCGTTGCTCCCCTCGGCGCGGGTGGGGCCGAAGGGCGGGCGGCTGGAGAAGCATCCGCGGCGGCGGATCGTGGACGCGATCTTCTACGTGGTGCGGACCAGGCACGCCCACGACGACCATCGCCCAGGACGCCAGAGCCTCGATGCGTGCCGTGCTCTCACGCCTTCGCGGGTCAACTGAGCCGGGCGAGAACGGCGCGGCCGCAGTCTGCGGGTCCTCGGCCTCTTCGCGGTGATCGGGACCGAGGTGAGCGCCCGACCCTTACTATGTGATCATGAAGGCTGGGATGGGTGTGCGCGTCGTGAAGACCGTGTCGAAGGTCGGGGCCACGGTTCTGCTGATGGGGACTTTGGCGGGCTGCGGAGACGGTTCGCCGTCTCCCAAGGCCGCTCCGGCGGTAGACGGCAGTCCCGCCGGTGCGGCGCCGGGCTCATTGCGGTTGACCGCTCCGGAGTCCCTTCCCGGCGACTACCGGGCAGAGAGCCCCGCCAACGTCCGCGCCGACCACCCCGCAGGCCCGCAACCAACTGGCTACGAAAGCTTCGACGGCAGCCTGGTGGCCAAGTACACCACTGACTCCGGTGGGATCCTGACCATCGGCGGGGCCTGGGGCACCATCACCGATCCCGACGCGGTGACGACGTCCGCGATTGCCGCGATGCAGTCCCCGAGGGGCACGTGGACAGTGCCGCTGACCGACGTCGACGCCCGGGATCCGCACGACCCGCAGGGCCGGCTCAAGTGCGGAGTCTCGACCGAGGCACTGCTCGTCATACCCATATGCCTCTGGGCCGACCACTACACCGCGGGCTCCGTGGCCTTCCCACCCTGGGCCGAAGGGAGTCCAGCCACTCTCGACCAGGCCGACGCCGCCGACCGCACCCGCCGCATCCGCGACACCATGACGGTCCCCAAGTAGCCGCCGCACCAGTCGCCTTGCCGTTTAACCTCCGACCGCGCTCGTACTGTGCCGATTGTCGGTGAGTGCTGCTATCTGTGGCAGCGTGACCAGCGATGACAAGGGCGCCATGCCGCAGAGGTTCAACATCGTGCTCGGGCCGGAGAACGGCCCGTACGCGTGCCCGTGCTGCGGCTACCTGACCCTGGAAACTCGCGGGGCGAACGAGACGTGCCTCGTGTGCTACTGGGAGGACGACGGGCAGGACGAACACGACCGCGACGAGGTCCGCGGCGGTCCGAACGGGACACTGAGCCTTGCCGAGGCACAACACAACTACGAGACGATCGGCGCCTGCGCACCTCAGTGGGCCAAGTACGTTCGCGCGCCCTTCCCCGAGGAACGGAAGTACAAGGACCCGGAGTATCGCTGGCTCTAGAAGTCTGGGCGATCCGCCGGGGCCAGGGTTGGGGCGCCGCGCCCGTGCGGTCAGAGGCGGCGCAGGACCGCGACGACCTTGCCCAGGATGGTCGCGTTGTCGCCGTTGATCGGCTCGTACGCCGGGTTGTGGGGCATCAGCCAGATCTGGCCGTTGTCGCGCTTGAGGCGCTTGATGGTGGCTTCGCCGTCGATCATGGCGGCCACGATGTCGCCGTTCTCGGCGACCGGCTGGCGGCGCACGGTGACCCAGTCGCCGTCGCAGATGGCGGCCTCGATCATCGAGTCGCCGCGCACGGTGAGCGCGAACAGCTCGCCCTCGCCGACCAGTTGGCGGGGCAGCGGGAGGACGTCCTCGACCGTCTGCTCGGCCAGGATCGGACCGCCGGCGGCAATCCGGCCGACCAGCGGCACGGTGACGGGGACACCGGTGCTCCTGGTGCTGTCGGCGGGTGCGGTCTGGCGGTCGGCCCACACGCGGTAGGCGCGGGGCCGGTGCGGGTCGCGGTACAGGTGGCCCTTGCGCTCCAGGGCCTTCACTTGGTGGGCGACGGAGGAGGTGCTGGTCAGGCCGACGGCCTCGCCGATCTCGCGCATGGACGGCGGGTAGCCGCGGCGCTGGACGGAGTCACGGATGACTTCGATCACCCGGCGCTGGCGCTCGGTGAGGCCTTCGGCGTCGGTGCGCACGCCCGGGGGCCGGCCACTACGGGCGCGGGTTGTCGTGGTATCGGCCATGGTGCCCTCTCGATCGTGCGGGTGTCGACTGTATCCGGCGTCCTGCGAGTCCGTCACCGGGCTTTCAGGTTCGGTGACCTGCCCGGATGCCCGCTCGGGGGTGCGCGCCGAGGTCATCGGAAGTCCCTGCTGCGGGCGCCGGGGGCGAGGGATTTTGGCGTAGACGTCCTCCGCGACGTCTTCGGGGATGCCGCGCTCGGCCATCCCGGCGAGGAGGCGCTCACGCAGCTCGGCGACCCGTTCGTGGGAGCGTTTGGCGCCCATGGCCTGGCGCAGCTTGTCGGCCTCGGTGGGGGTGAATCCGGCGCAGTCGATGGCCAGTTGCATCATCTGCTCCTGGAACAGCGGGACGCCGAGGGTCTTGGCGAGGGCGCGCTCCATCAGCGGGTGCGGGATGGCGGCTTTCTCCCGGCCGTTGCGGCGGTTGATGTAGGGGTGGACGGATCCGCCCTGGATCGGGCCGGGGCGGATGAGGGCGACCTGGACCACCAGGTCGTAGAACCGGCGCGGTTCTCCAGACATGCGGTTGTGTCTCATTGAGTGTTTTTCAGAAGACACTCACGCCTCATGCAGATGTCATCCCTGGCTCTCCGGTACGTCTGGTGTACCCAGCCGCATCTACCGGATCCAGCAGGTGACCTGTGCAGCTGTACTTCGCAAACCCTCGCGCCGTGTGGCGGGTCGGCGACGTGGCCGGGGTCGACCGCGCGCTGCTCAGGAACGTGCTACTGCACTACGAGCTGCCCGCCGGGACGCCGGTTCTCCTGGACGAGGCGATGCGGCCCGTCGAGCCTCTGTCGTCCTGGTTCCGGAGGCTTGCGCTCTACCGCAAGAAGCCGAAGACGATGCGGGCCTACGCCTACACCGCGCTGATGCTGCTGGGCTTCCTTCGGGCCCGGGGCGCGGACCTGCGGACTGCGACGGAGGCGGACATCCTCCAGTTCCGACAGTGGCGGCTCGACGACGCCGCCGAGACGGTCGACGGGGCGAGCTGGGACAGGGACGCGGCGGCGATCGGCCAGCTCTACGACTTCTTGAAGGACACCGGCTACGTCTCGGGCCGCCCCTGGCGCTCGACACTGCAGGGCGAGTCGCTGGGCAGCGGCCTCACCCGGGACGCCAGGGTCAGGCACTTGGAGATCGAGCAGTACCTCTACTTCCGCGACGTGGGGTTCGGCGGCCTCACGCCGGACGCCGCACTGGACACGGGGTTCGGCGGGTTCCGGCCGCACCGCAACCGGGCGGCGGCCGAACTCGCACTGCAGGCAGGGACGCGCCGTACCGCACCGAGTAGCCCGAGGCGGAATGCAGATGCGTCGCGAGCACTCTGCGTCACCTCCTGTCCGATCGGCCCCCTTCTGTCGTCGTGTCTCCGGCTCCCCTCCGGCCCCTCCATTCGATCGTACGTTCGATTGCTTTTGCAAGTGGCATTCGCGCAGGTGGGCGACGTTCGGGGCGGGTGTCCCGTGCCACCGATCCTTGACCGATTGCCACTGCCGTTGTCGGCGAGGGCTTGCGGTCGGCGACGGCACGATGCTCGGTGGCGCCGGCGGTCAGCACCACCAGCCCGGCCAGTTCGTCCCGGCCTGCGCGATGGGCGGCCGGCCGCAGGACGGCGTACGGACGCCCTGCGGCATACACCGGCAGGCCGCCCGCCCACCGGGGTCCGAGATCTCCTCGTGGCCCAGGCGCGCGGGCCGCCCGCAGTCGGCCTCGACCCACCGGGCGGCCGCGGCCTCCAGCCGGAAGCGCCGCCCCATCGGCATGGCGGCCCGCCAGTCCTGCCCCGCCCTCGGCTCGGCCCACCCCTCCCGCCGCTCCCGCCTGCGCCGCTGCGCCTCACCCGCCTGCTTGGCCTGAAGCTCGCAGTCGGCTGCGGCGTGTGCCTGCGCCTGCTCGACGTAGCGGGGCACGGTCCACCGCACCCGGTGGTCGTCGTCCCCGGCGGGCAGCCGGTGGAGAACGACCCGGTCGCCGAGTACCCAGGCGACGACGTCGTCCAGGGGCGCGCTGACGCTCTCCCAGCGGCCGTGGCCGTGCGGGCAACGGCACTTCTTCCGGCAGGGCGTGACGGTGAAGCGGCCGACGCCGCCGTGCACGGTTCAGTTCTCGGTGCTGGCCGGCCCGCGGGCTGAGACCACCACCGTGGGCGCAGCGCCCACCCAGCTGCGGGAGGACAGCGCCACCCAGCACACGGCGATCCCGGCGGCAGCGTAGCGGGCGGTGCGCTCCCGGAACTCGTCGCGGGTGATCGGTGAGAGCTGCGCCTCCCAGGCTGTTCGGCGGGCGCCGTCGGCGGAGGAGGCCATCACGTCGGCGCGCCAGGATCCGTCCGGTGCGCGGACCTCCAGCTCGGCGTACCAGCCGGCGGCCCGGATCGCGTGCGCGAGCTGGAGCTTGGTCAGGTAGTGCTCCATGCTCTCCTGCGCCAGCGCGCAGGCCGGGGAGCCGCGGTCGTGGGAGAAGAACCGCATCCCCGTGGGGGAGACCTTGGCGTGCACCCCGTGGCCGCACTCCGGGCACCCGAGCGGGACCCTCGGCCGCGCGCGGTGGACCGCTGTCCACGCCCAGCCGCAGCCCAAGTCGTCCCGGGTCGCGTCCAGGCGACCCCGCTCTGCGTGTACTGCGGTGAAGGTCACCGCTCCCCTTCTCCCCCGGCCGGCTGCGGCGCCGACCGTCCTCCCCGCCCTCCGCCCTGTCGAACCTGCGGACCGGGGCGCGGCCGGACCGCTTGGGGGGTGCCGAAGAGAACCCACGGCACCGACCTGAGTACGGATACTCAGGATTCGCACCGGGTCGCGCTCGTACGGTGGCGGTACAAAGCGCAGCAGGGGGTGGGGGTTGTCCGGCAAGGCGTGGATGAAGGCGGCTCTGGTCGCGGTGGCGGGCATTGCTGTCGTGGTCGGTGTGATGTTCGCGCTCCTGATCGGTGTGTGGTGGTCCCTCGGGTCTGAGGACTCCTCCTCCAAGCCCGGGCCTGAGACCGTCCGCCGTACCCCGGAGGAGTTCCAGGTGCTCAGCGAGCGCACCGTTCAGGACACGCTGGGGAGCCTGAGCCCCGGCCTGGTGCTGAGCGACAGGGGCTGTACCGTCAACCGGTACGAGCCGCGGTCGGACGGCACACTGAGCCGGCTGTCCACCTTCGACCGGCGGTTCACCGCTCGTACCAGGATCAGCGCGTCCCATCGGCAAGAGCTCAAGGACCGCATCGAGGCTTCGTGGCGGCTGCGCGGTTACCGCCAGGAGCCACCGGTTTGGACCCCGAGCAGTCCGGACGCGGGCCCGGACATTCTCAGCGCTGGGACCTCAGAGGGGATCGGTGTGTGGGTCGCGCTCTCCCCGCAGCCGGACGGGATGATCACTCTCACGATGTCCGTCAGCGGCGTCGACGTTGCATACGCTCCGGAATACGCCCGCCCGCTGTCACCCCTGAGACCGGACACCGAGGACACCTACTGGTCACACTGAGCCGAACCGTCCCCACCGACGTGCGGGCGAGTTCGCGAGATCTGCCCCTCCGTCCACCTCCAGGCCCGTCGCGCCCTCCGGCGCCTCAAGGATTCGAGGAGTATTTCGAGAAGCGCGGAGTCGAACTCGGCAACTGCACTCGCCCATAAGAACGTCATGCCAGCCGAGCGCGCCCGTTCTCCGGACTACATGGTCGCGCGGATCTTCACTTCCTAACCCAGGGCATCTCCGTCGACCCGGGCGCTGTAAGAAATCCATCGATACCCCACTCGGCGCCCCAGTTTTTGCCCGCCCAGTCATCCGCGGGCGACCAAAGAGGTCGGGCCGGCTGAGGCCCCCACACGTCAGGGTCCGCGCGTACCAGCAACTCGTCCTCGCTGGCGTAACCGCCGGTCAGCACGGTTGCCAGGAATTCCGCAAACCCACCGTTCGCCGGATGGCCCTCTTCCTCCTCGGCACCTTCTACACGGCGATGGTGCTGGCGGGCTACGCGGTGGAGCTCCTGTTCGGCGCCCTCGGCCTGATCCCGGACCGGCGGAACGCGAAGATCCCGATGTCCGGTGTGGAGTGGAACTACACCACCGGGCTCAACATCGCCTTCCTCCTGCTCGCGGCCGCTCTCCTCATCCGCTTCTTCGGCACCGGCGGCGCCGCGATGCTACGGATGATGGGCGGCTCCCCGGACGCGGGCGAGAGCGCAGCACACCGTGACCAGCACGCGGGCCACGACCACCACTGATGAGATCTGCGCGAGACGTCGGCCAGGCCGACGTCTCGCGCAGTGCTGTTCAGGTGCTGGGGTGTTGCCGGTCTCGATGGTGATGATGAACGCGGTCCACGCGTCGGGGGCGAGGCGAGCGCCGGCCCCGGACAACCTCGCCCCCTGCGCCGTGGTCCGCTGGATCACCGTGCCGGTGCTGGAGCCGCTGTCACTACGGGAGGGGAATGAACAGCAGGATGCTGTGGGCAGTGGCGGCGCTGTAGCAGGCGGTGCCGGGGAAGGTGGCGGTGTAGAAGGGGGTGGCGACGGCGAAGACGGGGACGATGGCGTTGTGGATGGTGGCGGTGCCGCTGGCGTCGGTGACGGCGGTGCCGAGGTTGACCGGGCCGAAGAGCGTGGTGGCGGTGAAGGTCACCGGCTGACCAGCCACCGGCATCCCCGAGGTGGTCGTCAGGGTGGCACTGAGGGTGGGGATGTAGTACTCCGGCAGCGGGGTCAGCCGGAGCCGGATCGTGCCTGGCTGCGCGGTCAGCGTTGTGTGGTTGGGGTTCACGGTGACGGGGGTGCTGTAGCTGGAGCCGCTGAAGCAGCTGTCACCGCCGTAGGCGGCGGTGAGAGTGCCCGTGGTCAGGGCGGTGGTGGTGAAGCAGGCCTGCCCCGATATGTTGACGGGGAGCATCTGTGTCTGGCCGTTGGGGAGGGTGAAGGTGACCGTGCCGGTCGGCACTGAGGTGGTGGCCGCTGTCGGGGTGATGGTGGCGCATACGGTCACGCTCTGCCCGCAGCTGGAGGGGTTCGGCGTCACCGACAGCGTCGGCGTCGTGGGGTTGGGGCTCACGGTGACGGAGGTGGGGTTGCCGTTCACGGTCGCGGTGAACGTACCGGCGGTGTAGGTGTGGGTGGTCTGCCCGCTCCCGGTGGCGTCCAGGGCGACGGTGACGGTGGGGCTGGCGTCCCCGAAGTTCACCACCGCCGTCCCGCTCGGAGTCCCCCCGGAAATGCTGAACGTCACCGTTTGCCCGCACCTCGGCGCCGCCGGCGAGGTCGTCACCGTCAACGGCGAAATCTCCGTCACGTTCGCCGAATTGGCGTTGGTGACGTAGACGTTGCTGTTCGGCGCCGCCGCCACCGAGAACGGGAACGCGCCGACGGGGACGGTGGCCACGACGGTGTTCGTGGCGCTGCTGATCACCGTCACGTTGTTGGAATTGGAGTTGCCGACGAAGACGTTGCCGGTCGGCGCCACCGCCACCCCGAACGGGCCCGCGCCGGTGCCGACGGTGGCGAGGACCGTGTTCGTGGCGCTGTCGATCACCGTCACGTTGTTCGAAACGGTGTTGGTGACGTAGACGTTGCCGTTCTGCGCCACCGCTATCACCCCCGGGACCGTGCCGGCGGGGACAGTGGCCAGGACGGTGTTCGTGGCGCTGTCGATCACCGTCACGTTGTTCGAGGTCTGGTTGGCGATGTAGACGTTGCCGTTCTGCGCCACCGCCGCCGCGCCCGGGAAACCACCGGAGGGGAGGGTGGTCACGGCGGTGTTCGTGGCGCTGTCGATCACCGTCACGGTGTTCGCGTTCCGGTTGGCGACGTAGACGTTGCCGTTCGGCGCCACCGCCACCGCGTCCGGGACCGCGCCGACGGGGACGGTGGCCAGGACCGTGTTCGTGGCGCTGTTGATCACCGTCACGCTCGCCGAAGTGGAGTTGGTGACGTAGACGTTGCCGTTCGGCGCCACCGCCACCGAGAACGGGCCCCCGCCGACGGGGACGGTGGCCAGGACGGTGTTCGTGGCACTGCCGATCACCGTCACGTTGCTCGAGCTCTGGTTGGTGACGTAGACGTTGCCGTTCGGCGCCACCGCTATCATGGCCGGGTCCCCGCCGACGGGGACGGTGGCCAGGACCGTGTTCGTGGTGCTGCTGATCACCGTCACGCTCGCCGAGTTGGCGTTGCCGACGTAGACGTTGCCGTTCGACGCCACCGCCACCGCCAGCGGGGTCGTGCCCGCCGGGATCGTCACCGTGGAGAACGCCGCACTCAACAGCGGCGCCACGAGCCCCCGTACAGCGGGCACCTCGGATCCACCCGCCGGTACAACCGGCCGAACCCCGCAGGCTATCGCCGGAGCTCCCAACCAACCCGTACTCGGTTCCATGGCAAACCTCTCTCAGCTGAGAGCGCCACCCAAGAATTCCCACCGGGGCCCACGTCGCACGGCGCCGGTATACGCGAACCGGATCACCGCTTGCACACCGGGACAGAGGGAGGACATACCGACACGCACCGCGCACCTGCGCGCCACAGGGGTTGCCTCTCTCGCCGGAGAGATGGGCAACCCACCGGAAAACGGTCACCATCATTAACCCGAAATAACCAGTACGACACCACCCCCTTGACTCGACTATCACCCGAACAGACCAATCCGCAGCCCGACCCGAGCACGCCGTACGAGAGGACGAACTGCACGCAATGTGGCCGCGTTGACCGCCCGCGACCGTGAACGTCTCGATCGCCAGCTCTGCGTGGTCGCCGGTCCTCGGCGTTGTAGGGGAACCCTGCCCTTGCCGAGAACCTCATCCAGGCTGATCAGGCTGCATGTCGGTATTCGTGGAGGAGGCCGCCGAGTCGGTCGGTTCGGCGTATGTCGAGGCGAGCGATTCGCTCCGGGTTGTCGATCTGTCGGCGTCGGTTGGTTTTCACCCGTCGCCGACACGATCGGCTCGGGAAGGGCGCAGCGGGGTCGGGCGTTCGCGATGCCCTGGTGCGGTCTGTGGGAGTTGTAGAACTTCTCGAACTCGCGCAGGGCGTGGAGTAGATGCTGCTCGTTCCAGATCAGAGTGCGGTCCAGTGGCTCTCGGCGGCAGGTCTGTATCCATCGCTCCATGAGGGAGTTCATGCGCGGCATACGGATGCCGCTGAGCACGACCTCGATGCCCGCGTCCTGCAGGACGGGATCGAACAGTTCGGGGAACTTCCCGTCCCGGTCCCGGATCAGGAACTGTGCCTGGCAGCCGGCGTCCTCGAGGTCCATGACGAGGTTCTTCGCCGCCTGCGTCACCCAGGACGCGGTCGGATGCGCGGTCGCGCCCAGGATCCGGATCCGGCGGCTGGCGTGCTCGATCACCGCGAGCACGTACAGCCGGGCCCCGGACAGGGTGACCGTTTCGAAGAAGTCACACGCGAGGAGTGCGTCCGCTTGGGAGCGCAGGAAGTCGGCCCAGGTGCTGGAGGTCCGCTCGGGTGCCGGCGGGATCCCGGCCTCCTTCAGGATCTCCCACACCGTGGACGCGGCCACCTTGACGCCGAGAACGAGCAGCTCACCGTGCAGGCGCCGGTACCCCCACCCCGGATTCTCCGCGGCCAGACGCAGCACCAGGGCGCGGACGGAGCGCACGGTCCGTGGTCGGCCTGGGCGCTTCGGACGGGACCGGGCGGCATGGCGGCAGGCGGCCAGGTCGCGGTGCCGGCGCAGCACGGTCTCCGGCCGCACCAGCAACCGCATCCTGCGCAGCACCTGCGCCGACAGGCCCTGCAGCAGTGCCGCCAGGAACGCCCGGTCGCTCGCTTCGAAACGGACCCGCGGTCCACTCAGCTGCCGCTCCAGCACCGCGATCTGATGGCGCAGGGCCAGAATCTCCGCGTCCTTCTCACGGTCGCTCATCGGCAGCAGCCGCAGCAACGCGAACGCGGTCGTCACACCCAGGTACGTCAGTCGCAGCAGCACGACCAGTCATCATCCCGGGACGATCGCAGGCCTGCCAGAGCGACTACCCGACCAACGAGGCCGGCACTCGTACACCCTGCCTCCCACCAGGCCGGATGAGGTTCTCGGCAGGGGCAAGGCTGCCGAGGCCCCGAGAAGGCACAGGAGGCCGCCACCCGCGGGTGGCGGCCTTCCGGCGTCTCAGACAGGGACGGCGACGACCGCGTCGGACGCGGGGGCGTCGCCGGTTCAGATCCGGGCCAGGAGCTAGTTCTTGTCCACCCCCAGGTGGAGTCGACGACACCGCAAATCGTGTCGGGCGTGCCAATGCCCCTGACCGAGTCCCTGCGCGCGTGTGCGGTCATGACGTCAACCCCTGGCGTTCCGTGATCGGGTGCACCACTGTGTGTGGGCTGACCAGGCATGTCACCGCCTTGGACGATCCGGTTCCGATCGCGGGCGGACGGCGACGATGCAGCGACGGTCGATGCTGACCGGCATACCCGTTAAGGCTGCCGGTGTAGCCGCAGCGGAACGCCAGCGTGCGCTGCAGCGCCTTGGTGGTGCCGGGATCGACGGTAGTCCGCGTGCCACTCCGGCGAGGTCGCTCAACCGGCCGACGGCGAGGTGCGGCAGGTTCGCGCACTGGCCGCCGACTGGCCCCGGCGGGTCAGCCGTCCAGCTTCGCGTACAGGCCGCGGCCCGGGCGCTGCGCCCGGCCGGCCTTGGCCAGGCGCTCCAGCATGGTGCGCACCGCGTTCACGTTGTCCGCCGACTCCTCGATCTCCAGCCGGGCAATCACCTCTCGGGCGCGCAGGGGCCCCTGCGCGTCGGCCAGCACGCCCAGCACACTCTCGGAGGTGGCACCGGTCGTTCGCCGCCTGGGCGCGGGCGCAGCCTTTTCGCTCTTCTGTGGCGCCGGCTCGGCGCCGGTCTGCACCGGCCCGGTGGCCCGGGCCGCAGCCGTCTTCTTCGTCGCGGTGCGCGGCCGCGCGCCCTCGGCGGTCTTCTTCGCCGCGGCCTTCTTCGCGGGTGCCGCCTTCTTCACCGTGGTCTTCTTGACCGGGGCCTTCTTGGCGGTGCTCTTCTTCGCCGTCTTCGTGGCCGTGTCCGTGCGGGTGGTGGCCTTCTTGGCCGGCTCCGCGCCCCGGTCCGGGCCCGCTTCGGCTTCGGCCGCGATTTTCTGCGGCCGGTCCCCGGCGATGGCGTCCGCCTCTGCCCGCGTGTTGCCCGCCGGTGCGGTGTCTGGCGAGGTCGACGGTTCGGCCAGGGCCCGCAGGCTCTCGATGGCGCCGCGTACGGCGTTCTCGCGCGCCACGGCGGCAGTCAGCTCGTCCTCCAGGCGCCGCCGCCGCGCCTCGATGCCGGGAAGTTCCGCCTCCAGCTGGGCGATGGTCTCACTGAAACGGTCTTCTGCCACGGTTCCTCGTCTCATCCGCCCACGCGGTCTTCCGCAGGGACTGTGCGATCTTTACCCCGTTCCCGCATCCGCCAACAAGAACCGCGCCCGGCAGCTGGCTCCGCCGTCGCGGCGGCGGAGCCAGCTGGTGGTGGGGTAACTGACCGTCAACGGTTACTCACTGTGGGTAGAACGGGTTGCGCGTCTGGCGCAGGTGGGCGTCGATCAGAGCGAAGGTGGCTTCGGGCTGTTCGATCTGCGGAAGGTGGCCCGCCTTGGGGATGACCTCGAGCCGGCCGTTGCCGAAGGCATCGGCGTACGCCGCGCCGTAGGCGGGGGTGACGATGCGGTCGCTCCTACCCCAGAGCAGGAGGGTGGGCGTCTGGACATGTCCGAGCCGGCGCAGCAGCTTGGGGTCATGCATGTAGGGGTCGCCGGCGAGGATGCGCATGGTGGCCATGTTGGTTTGTCTGCGCGCGAGTTCTTCGGCTGGGACGTCGGCCGGGTCGAGGTAGTACCGGTCTGAGTCGTGCCAGGAGTGCTCCGCGACGCCGCGGGCGTCAAGGGCGAAGAAGTCAGTGATCGGTTCCGTCTCGACCTGCACGCCGACGGCATCGATCAGGACAAGGCCGGTGATCATTCCCGTGCTGTCGCGGACGGCCATCTCGGCGGCTATCCAACCGCCGAGCGAGGAGCCGACGACGAGAACGTCGCGCAGTCCGCGTTCGCGCAGGTGGTGGAGGTAGGCGAGGGCGAGGTCGGCGATGCCGGTGAGCCATGCGGGGCGGTGGGTGCCGTCCCAGCCGGGGTGCACGGGCGTGATGGTGTGCGCGGTGCGGGAGAGGTGTTGGGCGAGGCCGGCGACTGTGGCGCGGCCTCCGCCGCCGTGCAGGATGAGGACCGGCCTGCCGGCTCCGGCCTCGTCCAGCGTGAGGGGCAGGTCGGCGTACGGGGCTGATGCGTCGGTGGGCATGCCCCCAGAGTAACTAAACATCTTTAAATAAGGAAGCTTGGTTGTGGCGTAAACTGGCTCCATGCACAGTGAGCTGCAAGAACTCGGCAGAGCGGTCAAACAAGCCCAGTATCGACAGCACCGGGCCCTCGACAGCGCGCTCTCCGCCATCGGCACGACGCTGGCCCAGTGGGACGCGCTGCGAGCGATCAGCCGCTCACCCGGGGCATCAGCCCGCGAGTTGGCCGCAGCGACATTTCAGACCGAGCAAGCCTTCGGAACACTCGCCGGCCGCCTCACAGCCCAGGCCCTCGTCGAACGCCGACCGGGGCACGGCCGGCGCATCGAGCACCATCTCACGCCCATCGGCGAGCAGGTACTGGCGGCCGGCCACACGGTTGCGGACAAGGTGCTCGCCGCCTGCTTCTCGGCCTTGCCCGGCGCGGACCGCGCAACCCTGCTCGACCTACTTCAGCGCCTCACCGCAGAACGAGACACGTAGACCCGCCGCAGGCACACCTCATGCGTGTTTCCATCCCTCGCCACCCGCTGAGCGACCGCCTCGGCACAGCCCGAAACAGATGGGCTGGCGGGTGCCCCCGCCAGCCCATGCTCGTCACGGACTGTTACATCGCAATTGGCCGTCCGTGGGGAATTCCACGGCTCTGGCGCGAGTTCCGTGAAAGCCGCCCGCGGATCTCAGCGATTGTCGATCATGATGGGTGTCTGTCGCTGATCTCCTGGCAATTCTGTTCGCCCAGTTCGCGCTGCTACACATGGACTTCGTCAGGCCGGTTGGCCGGTCGGTACGAGTCCATGCGCGCGGTCGGGCGCACGAGGCGGAGTGCCCGAGCTGCGGTAGCTGGTCCGAGCGCGTCCACAGCGGCTACGAACGGCGGGTCAGCGACACGGCCGTCTCCGGCCGGGAGCTGGTGCTTCACCTGCGGGTCCGCCGGTTCTTCTGCCACAACGACGACTGCGGGAGGCGGACCTTCGCCGAGCAGGTCCCCGGCCTGACGTCCCGCTATGGGCGGTGCACGGTGCCGCTGCGGAAGCTCCGCGAGGCCGTCGCCCTCGCACTCGGCGGCCGAGCCGGAGCCCGCCTGGCCGAGCACCTGGCGGTCGGGATCGGCCGGGACGCCTTGATACGCCTGATCCGCGCACGACCGGACCCGGCTACCGGGCGGGTCCACGTGCTTGGCGTCGACGACTTCGCCCTGCGCAAGGGCCACAACTACGGCACTGTCTTGATCGACATCGAGAGTCGCCGTCCCGTCGAGGTCCTGCCCGAGCGGTCCGCCGACGCCCTGGCCCACTGGCTCACCGAGCACCCCGGCGTCGAGGTGATCTGCCGCGACCGCGCTTCCTACTACGCCGACGGAGCAACCCGCGGTGCCGGCACCGCGACGCAGGTCGCGGACAGGTACCACCTCTGGGCGAACCTCGGCGATGCGGCTGAGCGGCTGGTCGCCCGCCTGCGCTCGCAGTGGGCCCCGCCCACACCGGACAAGGAGAAGGTGAAACTGCCCGAAGGACCACGGGCCCGGCGCACCCGCGAGCGCCACGCCGCCGTCCACGTGCTGATGGCCAGAGGCATGGGGCACAGCCAGATCGTCGCCGAGCTGCATCTGGACCCGAAGACGGTCCGGAGGTTCATGAAGGCCGCCACTGCGGACGAGCTGATCGGCGAGGGGCCCTCGGGCGGTCGACAGACCGGCCTTCAGGGCCACACGGCCTACCTGATCGCCCGGTTCAACGAGGGCTGCACCAGCGCCGACCGCCTTCACAGGGATCCGGACGCCGAGTTCGCCCTGGACGTCTACACCGGGCTGAACGGCCTCATCCAGACCCGCGGCGGCGAGAACAGCGCGACCATCCTGACCGGCGTCGAGACCGGGAAGGTCGCGCTGACCTACGAGCCATGCCAGGCGGAGCCCGCACTGCACGTCGACGGGGTGGGACGACGTGGTCGAGGTCAGCATGACCTTCAGCACCAACCGGGCCGGTTTCGTCGGACACGGCTTCCAGGACGACCCCATCACCACCCTGCCAAGCCTGTCCGCCGCCGGAGCAGGCTCCTACCGCCTCCGTGTCCACGTCCGCGGCCGAAACGAAGGCCTGGACCTGGAGGACAACTACGGCGACCCCGTGGAGTTCTACCTGATCCAGGCATGGCCAGCCCCGGTGACACCGGAGATCCGCCACAAACTCACCGACCGCCGCGGCGAACAAGTCCGAACGGCCTGACCACAACGGTGCCTCGGCCGGGCGGCCGAGGCACCTCAACCTCATCCGTAGCGAAGAAGCGCCGATCGAGCCTACGGAGCCGCTGCAGTCCGCCATCGCCCCACCACGGCGGGGCCGCCCGACGCAGGATCTCGCGCTCCTGCTCGAGCTCTCGGACCTGCTCGCGCAGCCGAGCGATCTCGGCATCCTTCGCCGAATCCGCGACCGCCTCGGGCGTCTCCGCCTTCTCGGCGGCCTTGATGAGCTTTGCCCCGCGACGTGGACACCCTTGACACTTGGATCTTGTAGTTCCACAAAGGGAAGTCCAGGTGGGACGTCCGTCGAAGTACTCGGACGGCTTCGGTGATCTCTTCCTGCTCTGCGGTGACGTCAGCCCGAACTTCCCGCCCACTGAGCCGCGTTGGGGATCGCTGGATGACCTGCGGTTCGAACAGGTCGACGACTACTTCGCGGTCCTGGACGAGACGAGCCCGCCATCTGGCTGTATCCCCTGGCGCGGGAGTCTGTTGTGCACCACCATCCGGGACCGTTCGAAGGCCTGCGACTGCACTATGACCCCGAACTGGATACCTCGGGCATGGTCGCGCACTTCGTCGACGTCGTCGAACGCCTTGCGAACCTTCTGCCCGCGCAGACGCTCTGGGGACAGCAACGTGAACCCATCGGGCTGCCCATCGCCACCGACGCCCTTGCGGCTCGCGTCCAGCGATTCGTCGACACCGGCGAAGGGCAGTAACAGTGGCAACAGCGGCAGCAGGTGCAATGGGTGGGTGCGGGGTCATCGGGCGGGCGGGCTCGCGGCGCTCCAGAGTTCCTCGAAGCGGCGGATGCGGCGTTCGACCCGCTCCGGACGAACCACCAAGCGGGTGTTGGCGATGGCCAGGCGGCCGCCCTGGTCGAGGGCGCGGGCCGAGGAGACCTCGTAGCTAAGGGTCTGGTCGAACACGATGAAGTCGAACATCGGATCGACCCGGGAGGACGCGGCCAGGCCGCTGGACCGCATCACCCGGACCACGATGCCCGCCTCGGCCTGTTGGCGGCAGACCTGTTCGACCTCGCGGAGGGCGGCCGGGTCCTCGCTGTCCAGAATGAACACTCGACGCACCGTCACGCCGCGGCGCACGGCCTCGCCCTGCAGGGCGAGGTAGCGCAGCCCGAGTTCGGAGTCCCAGAACTCGGAGTCCGCGGCGGCGCTGGTGGCGTCGATGCTGCCCACCGCGACGGCGGTGAGCGAGAGCAGCCAGTCGCGGTCCTCGCCGTCGTAGGCGGCCTCACCGGCGGGGAGTTCCCGGATGAGCTCGGCCAGCCGCCGGATCTCCTGTTCCAGGAAGGCGTACATGACGGTCGGTCCGTTCTGGCCAACCTCCGCGGTCTGGTTCAGCAGCCGGGTCACGGTCGCGGCGTCTAGCCGGGACGATCGCAGCTGCCGCATCTGCCGGGAGGCCTCGCTGACGCCCGCGAGGCCGTTCACCAGCGCTCCCTCCACCGACAGCAGGCGGCGTTCGAAGTCGACCAGGAACTGGACCATCAGCAGCGTGCCGCCGACGAACGACGACAGGATCAGCGTGATGCTCTGCGGCTGCGCCGTCGCGTTGGTGAGCAGGTAGGCGATCCCGCCGCCCGTCAGCGAGACGAGGATCTTGCGGACGATCGGAGGTATCCGCACCAGCGGTGGCGCCGAAGCTTCCTGTGTCACTCGTTCCCCCCAGGTGTGAGTCGGTCGGGTCCGGGCCGGCAGCGAACTCCCGACGCCGGGAGCGGCAGCGGCAGCGGCTGACGCAGAGGCTAAGGCACCGTCACGACGGCCCGTAGAACACGTAGTCGACCCGGTGGGCGACTTCCGCGGGCAACGTGCGGCCCTCGTGGGCGGCGTGCGCGGCGAGCTGTGCCAGGGCCTCCGGCGGCGGGGCCCAGTGGTCCAGCACCACCTTCACGGCGTGCTCGACCGGCAGGAACCCGGAGGGCAGCACCGAGCAGGTGCGGTACGCAGTGAACGGCTCGGCCTCGGGCCGGATCCGGATCAGCGGGGGCAGGTCCCGCCACGAGTCCGGGAACTCCCCGGTGGCGGGAACGGCTTCGAGGACCGCCCGGCTCCGATCGCGCAGCAGGCCGAGCCGCAGGAGCTGCCACACCGCGGCCAGGAAGGAGCACGACCAGGCCCGGCCGCCGCTCCGCTCGCTCCACAGCTCGATGTCCACGAAGACCGAGTGGCGGTGCCCCTCCCTCTCCCGCGGGGGCCGCCAGAGCGGTCCGCCGCCCGGCGCTCCGGCTGCCGGGGAGCGCTCGCCGTTGCTCAGCCAGCCGTTCACTCTCGGCGCCGGACGGGAGCCGTCGGGGCCGGCCGCCAGGGAGGGCGCCAGCCGGGCCTCGACCAGCCGGGCCGGGCGGACCGCTCCCGCTCGGGCGCAGGCCGACTCGCGGGCCAGGTAGTCGATGTCGAGCCCGGCGTCGGCGGCCACCGCCAGCAGCTTGGGCAGCACCTCGCTCGGTGCGGTGCGCCGGGCGGCGTGGTCGTCGATCAGGACGCAGGTGCTGATCCTGGCCGCCGGGCTGACCTGGGCCGCGCACGCCCGGCGGGCCGCCTCGGCCCACGGCGCGACCCGGTCGAACTGCTCGCGCAGGCGCGCGGGCCCGGCGCGCAGGTCGCTCGGGTAGAAGTGGCCCAGTTCCAGCGAGAGATGGGCGAACGGCGGCGCGGCCTCGCCCGGCCTGCGGCCCTGCTCCGGGAGTGCCTGCTCGGCCGCACCCTCCCGGGCGCGGGCGGTCACGGCCCGGCCTTACGGCGCAGGTCGCGGTCCCGGCGTTCGGGGCGGAGGGGAGTCCGGCGGGTCGCCGGGAGTTGACTGTATGTCAATGTTCCTTCCCTCCGTCCGTTTTCGCCCGAGTGCCAGGAGCATCCCGGTGTAGCCGTCCCGCAGCGGTCCGGTCTCAGGGGTTTCTATCCGGATCACTCCTAGATCACTCGCGGCGTGTCCGGCGAGCGCGGCGAGGGCGTCCTCGGCAGTGATCTGGCAGGCCGGGAACCGCAGGTCGCCGACCTCGTAACCGAGCGAGTTCTCCATGAACGCCACCGCGAACGGCGCGCCGGGCCGCAGTGCCGCGGCGAACCGGTCGACAGCCGCCGCGAACTCCTCGTGGTGCGCGGAGACCGACTCGGCGACGAAGAACATCGTGCCGATGTCGGCGCTGTGCTCCGGCAGGTCGGAGAACAGGTTCCCGTCGACCACCCGGGCGATCTGCGCGAGCCGCCGGCGCGGGTCCGCCACCGCTCGGTAGGCGGGGTCCTCGCCCAGTACCCGCCAGAACTCGTCCCAGTTCTCCGAGTACCGCCCGAGCTCGCGCCGGAGCCAGTCGACGTTGCGCTTGCCGCGTTCGAGGAGGGTGATCCTGAAACACCATGGCAGCATGGCGAGCGCCGGGTAGAGGTTGCTTCCCGAGCCGACGTCGACGCCGCGCAGCGCCCCGGACGGCAGGTCCCTGGCCAGGGCGCTGAAGTGGTCCCGGACAGCGGCCAGGATCTGGCCGTCGTCGACGCGCAGCGACTGGTAGTTGCACGCCGCGTAGGACTCCGGGTCGAAGTCGTTCCAGGGTAGGTCGCCGTTGGCTGGGGGCATGGTTCGACGAGGCTACCAACGAGAGGTGATGACTGTGCACCGGAGCGAGGGACCCGACGGTCCCGACCATGGAACCGTGCGGCCCGTGGCCGAGCACGAACTTCCGGAACTGGTCCGGATGGACCACCGGCTCTTCCCGGACATGCCCTACCCGTACTTCGTGCTCAGGCAGTTGTACGAGCTGTACCGCGACCGGCTGCTGGTCGTGGAGCACGGCGGCGAACTCGGCGGGTACGCGCTGTTCGCCACCACCCCGGACGGTCGGCGCAGTTGGGTGCTGGCCCTCGGCGTCGTCCCCGGTGCGCGGGGGCTCGGCTACGGGCGCTCGCTGATGGCCGAGGGCCTGGACCGTCTCACCATCGACGGTGTCCGCGAGGTGATGATCACCGTCGCCCCGGGCAACAGTGCTGCCCGCGGCCTGTACGGGTCGCTCGGCTTCGTCCAGGTCGACCACCGGGCCGACTACTTCGGCTCGGGCGGCGACCGGCTGATCCTGCGGATGCCGCTGCCCGGGTAGCCCTCGGCGCGCCGCCCGACCCGCCGCAACGCCGGATCGGTTGTGCGAGGGCGGGTCCGGTCGTGTCCTGCCACCGGGTTGGCTGTCAGTGAATGGGAGCATGGCGGCGGCCCAGGACGCGCAGACTCGGACCATGGATGTTGTCGAGGTACTGCCGAGGCTTCGGATGCTCTGCTTCGCCGTGGGTGCGGCCTATCTGTGGCGGGACGGCGACGGGCTGATCCTGATCGACACCGAGACGGCTGACTGCGCGTCGGAGATCGAGCAGGTGTTGGACGGCGACCTTCTCCGGATCGTGCTGACGCACTGGCACGAGGACCGCACCGGCTCGAGGCGCCGGTGATCCGGGGGCGGGCTGCCGGAGCGCCGGCGGTGCTGGAGGACTTCGAGGTACCGATCAGGGCGGCGCTCCCGCCGCTGCCGCCGGCTCCACCTTGTCCGGCCGGGTGCGCGGCCGTCCCGGGCCGAGCCGCGGCACACGGACACGGACACGGCCCAGGACGACCTGGAACTGCGGGGAGTCACCCCGCTGTCCTGCCGTGATCACGAGCGACATCGACTTCTGTGTCTGCTCGACCGCCAAATGGATCTTGGTGGTCAGCCCACCGCCAGAGCGTCCGGGCCCGTGGTCGGTGGGCTCGGCGAAGACGCCTCCGGGCGGCTCGACGTGCAGATCCCCCTTACCACCCCCTGAAGGGTGTCAAAACTCCGATCAGGCCGCTGAGCTGGACCTTTCCGTCGGGTCGACGGGTGGGCGGGCGGGGGCGGCGTGGTACTCGTTGAG